>NZ_JANQTS010000107.1:14623-35675 GCF_030731595.1 Yoonia sp. | reverse complement strand
CGTGATCTGGTTCTCGCGCACCCGCCCCAAGACAATCGAGGTTTGATATGCGCCTGAGACTGGTTCGCGATAATACAACAATCGATTTCTTCAGCCGGGCCCGCATCTGGCTGGGCATCTCGATGATCATGATGGTTGTGGCACTTGCGTCATTCCTGATCCAGGGCCTGAACTACGGCATCGACTTTCAGGGCGGGACAAGCATCCGCGCGCAATCTGAAACGCCTGTGGATGTCGCACAGTATCGCGCGGCGCTTGAACCGCTGGGTCTGGGCGACGTATCAATCGCAGAGGTCTTTGACCCGACCTTTGACGAAAACCAGCATGTCGCGATGGTCCGTATACAGGCCCAAGAGGGTGACGAGCGGATCGCAACAGAAACGATCGAGGCGGTGCAGGCTGCATTGCAGACGATTGATCCCGCGATGACCTTTCCATCGATCGAATCCGTTGGTCCAAAGGTTTCGGGCGAGTTGATACAGACCGCCATTATCGCGGTGGCCCTCGCGGTCCTCGCGATCCTGCTTTACATCTGGATGCGGTTCGAGTGGCAGTTTGCCATCGGTGCCGTCGTGGCACTGGCCCATGACGTTATCCTGACCATCGGGATTTTTTCGGAACTGCAAATCAAGTTCGATCTGGCCATTATCGCGGCTTTGCTGACCATCGTGGGGTATTCCATCAACGACACCGTGATCGTCTTTGACCGTGTGCGCGAGAACCTGCGCAAGTACAAACAAAAGGACCTCAAAGAGGTGCTGAACCTGTCGATCAACGAAACGCTCAGCCGGACGCTGATGACATCGGGAACCACATTGATTGCCCTGATCGCGCTGTTTGCATTGGGTGGCGATGTGATCCGGGGATTTGTTTTCGCGATGATTTGGGGTGTCGTGGTCGGGACCTATTCGTCGATCTTTGTGGCCTCGACGATCCTGCTTGTGCTGGGTGTCAAACGCGACTGGTCCAAGAAAGACCCAAGTGCCGGCACGAAATACGGACATCTCGACACCTGAAAAGGGACGATCCATGCGCCTGAACGAAATCTCCTATAACGACGCGGTTCCGATCGACGGCTATGGTCCCGGGTTTTTCCGGGTTGGCGGCAAGCGCATTGACGGTGCGATTGTCGTGCTGCCCTCCGGGGTAAGCATTTGGGGCGGGTTTGACGACACTGCCACGTTGCTGGCGCAGGTCGATGCCATTGACGTTTTGTTCGTCGGCACCGGTGCCGAGATCGCGCATCCGCCAAAAGATTTCCGCGCCACGCTGGAAGAGGCGGGGATCGGGGTCGAGACGATGGCCTCGCCCGCAGCCTGTCGCACATACAACGTCCTGCTGTCAGAGGGCCGCCGCGTTGCCGTTGCCCTGCTGCCTGTCTGAATGTTGCGCGTCCAGAACCTGACCTGCGCCCGTGGCGGGCTGCCCGTGCTGGCGGACGTGAGCTTTGAAGTGGCTGCCGGAGAGGTGTTGATCCTGCGCGGCCCCAACGGGATTGGTAAAACGACGCTCTTGCGCACCTTGGCGGGGCTGCAACCCGCGATCAGCGGTGAGGTCAGCTATCCCGACGATGAAGGCGCCTATGCCAGTCACGCCGACGGCATCAAGACCGCGCTGACCGTGACCGAGAACCTGACATTCTGGGCCGATGTGCACGGGGCCGCCTTGCCAGCCGATATTCTGGAAACCTTTGATCTGGCCGATCTGCGTGATCGTTTGGGCGGCACGCTTTCGGCGGGGCAAAAGCGCAGGCTGGGGCTGGCGCGGCTGGGGGTGATCGGGCGCAAGGTGCTGTTTCTGGACGAACCGACCGTGTCGCTGGACCGGTTTTCGGTGAAACTCTTTGCGGATTGGTTGCAGAACCGGCATCTGGCGGCGGGTGGCCTTGCGGTGATTGCCACGCATATCGACCTTGGGTTTCCCGCACCCGAACTGGATCTGACCCCCTTCAAGGCAAGCCTTGATACGGGCGGCGGCACGGATGAGGCGTTCTTGTGATTGCGCTTTTGCTGCGGGACCTGCGTTTGGCGATCCGCGCAGGCGGCGGTTTCGGGCTGGGGCTTGCGTTCTTTCTGATCGTTGTTGTGCTTGTCCCCTTCGGGGTCGGGCCAGAGACAGCGCTTCTCTCGCGCATCGCCCCCGGGATCTTGTGGGTGGCCTCGCTGCTTGCGGCCTTGCTGTCGCTCGACCGGATATTTGCGCTGGATTACGAGGATGGGTCGCTTGCGCTGCTTGCGACATCGCCCTTGCCGCTGGAAGGGGCCGCGCTGATGAAGGCGCTGGCGCATTGGGTCACGACGGGCCTGCCGCTGACCTTGGTGGCACCCGCACTTGGGTTCCTGCTCAGCCTCGCGCCGGAGGCTTACGCCTATCTGCTGATCTCTTTGCTGATAGGTACGCCGGCACTGTCGATGATCGGGACTTTCGGGGCGGCCCTGACCGTGGGCCTGCGCCGTGGCGGGCTTTTGTTGTCGCTGCTGGTGCTGCCGCTTTACGTGCCGACCCTGATTTTCGGGGCAGAGGCCGTGCGGCGTGGCGCCGAAGGATTGGACCCCACCGGCGCGCTGATGCTGATGGCGGGGATCACGGCGGGGTCTTTTGCGCTCTTGCCTTTTGCGACTGCGGCTGTCTTACGCATCAATCTGCGGTGATCGGGGATTGAGGGTCGCAATGGGGAAGGATACATAAACGCCATGTCGATGTGGGAATACGCAAATCCGAAAAAGTTTATGGGCTGGACCCGGCCTGTGCTGCCGTGGACCTTTGCCATTGCGGGCCTGTGTCTGGTCATCGGCCTGATCTGGGGGTTTTTCTTTACCCCCGATGATTTCCGGCAGGGATCGACGGTCAAGATCATCTATCTGCATGTGCCATCGGCGCTGATGGCGATCAACGCATGGATCATGATGCTGGTGGCCTCGCTGATCTGGGTGGTGCGGCGGCACCATGTCTCGGCCCTTGCGGCCCGCGCCGCGGCCCCTGTTGGCGTTGTCTTCACGCTGATCGCGCTGTTCACCGGTGGCATCTGGGGGCAGCCCATGTGGGGGACCTATTGGGCATGGGACCCGCGCCTGACCTCGTTCCTGATCCTGTTTTTGTTCTACCTGGGCTATATCGCCCTGTGGGAAGCGATCGAGGACCCCGATACCGCTGCTGACCTGACTTCTGTGCTTTGCATGGTCGGGTCGGTCTTTGCGATCCTGTCGCGCTACGCCGTCCTGTTCTGGAACCAAGGGCTGCACCAAGGGGCGTCGCTGTCGCTGGACAAGGAAGAGAACGTGGCGGACGTGTTCTGGTATCCGCTTTTGGTTTGTATCGCGGGGTTTGTGCTGCTGTTCGTGGCATTGGTCCTGATGCGGACCCGTACCGAAATTCGTGCCCGCCGTATCCGGGCCTTGGAAGCGAGGGCGCGCCGTGCCTGATTTGGGAAGTTACGCGGTCGAGGTGATCTCGGCCTACGTGGTCAGCATTGTACTCTTGCTTGCCATCGTCGCCTTGAGCTGGCGGCGCTATGTCCGCGTGCGGGCGGCCTTGGATGAGATCGAGAAGAATGGCTAAGATATCCCCTCTGATGATCCTGCCACCTGCGATTTTTGCGGCCTTTGCAGGGCTGGCACTGGCGGGTATGCTGCGTGACAATCCTGATGAACTCCGCTCGACATTTGTCGGAAACCAGGCGCCTGCGGTGCCTGTCGAGGCCGTGCAGGGGACCATGCAACTGACGGACGCCGACTTGCGGTCGGGCGAAATCACTTTGGTGAATTTCTGGGCCAGCTGGTGCCCGCCGTGCCGGGCCGAGCATCCTATTCTTCTTGATCTTGAGGCGCAGGGCTTTCGCATCGCTGGTGTGAATTTCCGCGATCAGCAGGATCAGGCGTCAGAGTATCTGACAAATTACGACGACCCATTCTTCGCCACAGGGTTCGACCTGCGGGGCAGGGTGGCGATTGACTGGGGCGTGACCGCGCCGCCGGAGACTTTCATCGTGGATGGGGACGGGACAGTCCTGTTCCGCTTTGTCGGGCCGCTGGTGGGGTCGGACTACGAGCAGCGGTTCTTGCCGGAATTGGCGAAAGCGATGGAATGATGTGTTGGGGCGAACCCTGACCTACACCAGATACAAAAAGCCCAGTCGGTTGACTGGGCTTTTTTCTTTTCACATGGGGTGTGGCTTAAGACGCTTTGGCCAAATTCCGCAGCACATAGTGCAGCACGCCGCCGTTTTCGATGTATTCGATCTCGACTGCGGTATCGATCCGGCACTTCACGGTGATCTCTTTGACCGACCCGTCGGCCATTGTGATCTTGGCGGTCATCTCTTGCAGCGGCTTGACCGCGTCCAGACCTTCGATAGTCACAGTTTCTTCCCCGGTCAGGCCCAGTGTTTTGCGGGTGTCGCCGCCGGTGAATTCGAAGGGAACAACGCCCATGCCAACAAGGTTGGAGCGGTGGATACGTTCAAAGCTTTCCGCGATCACGGCCTTGACGCCCAAGAGCGCTGTGCCTTTGGCAGCCCAGTCGCGCGAGGAGCCGGCGCCGTACTGTTCGCCCGCAAAGATCACCAGCGGGGTGCCTGCGTCCTGATAGGCCATGGCTGCGTCAAAGATCGAAGTCTGACCGCCATCAGGGCCTTTGGTATAGCCCCCTTCGACGCCGTCCAGCATCTCGTTCTTGATGCGGATATTGGCGAATGTGCCGCGCATCATGACCTCGTGGTTGCCGCGACGCGATCCGTAAGAGTTGAATTCGCGCACAGGCACCTGCCGTTCGATCAGGTATTGACCGGCGGGGGTGGTGTCTTTGAACGAACCAGCAGGCGAAATGTGGTCGGTGGTGACCATGTCGCCCAGAACAGCCAGAACCTTGGCGTTTTCGACGTTCTTGATCGTGCCTGCGTCCTTTGACATGCCTTTGAAGTAGGGCGGGTTCTGCACGTAGGTCGACGTAGCGGGCCAGTTGTAGGTCTCGCTGTCCACAGTTTCGACCGCCTGCCACTTTTCGTCGCCTTTGAAGACGTCGGCGTATTTGCTGATGAACGCCTCGCGGGTCACGGTTTTCTCGACCAAGGCGTTGATCTCGGCGTTGGTTGGCCAGATGTCACGCAGGAAGACGTCATTGCCGTTCTGGTCTTGGCCCAGTGGATCCTTGGTGATGTCGATGTTCATGTCACCGGCCAGCGCATAGGCCACGACCAGCGGTGGAGAGGCCAGATAGTTGGCGCGCACGTCGGGCGAAATGCGCCCTTCGAAGTTGCGGTTGCCCGACAGGACCGAAGTCGCGATCAGATCACCGGTTGCGATGGCGTCGGACAGTTCTTTCTGGATCGGGCCAGAGTTGCCGATGCAGGTGGTGCAACCGTAACCCACAAGGTTGAACCCGATCTTGTCGAGGTCTTCTTGCAGGCCAGCGGCCTCCAGATACTCGCTGACCACTTGTGATCCGGGGGCCAGCGACGTCTTGACCCAAGGTTTGCGGGTCAGGCCCAAGGCGGCGGCTTTGCGCGCCACAAGACCTGCGCCGATCATCACATAAGGGTTGGATGTGTTGGTGCAGGATGTGATCGAGGCGATCACAATAGAGCCGTCGTGCAAGGTGTAATCCTCGCCCTCGACCTTTTGGCTTTTGTGATGCCCTTCGTTGCCCGGAATTTGGTGCGGGGCGACAGGGCCACCTTCGGATGTCATGTCGGCCTTGTCTGCGGCGGGGGCGGATTTCTCTGCACGCTGCCCCTTGATGTAGGCGCCAAAGGCTTTTGCCGCATCTGTCAGTGCCACAAAGTCCTGTGGCCGCTTTGGTCCTGAAATCGCAGGCACGATAGTGCCCATGTCGAGGTGCAGGGTGTCGGTGTAAACCGGCGCATAGCTGGCATCGCGCCAGAAGCCGTTTTCCTTGGCATAGGCTTCGACCAGTGCGATCCGGTCTTCGTCGCGGCCTGTGTTACGCAGGTAGCGCAGGGTTTCGTTGTCGATCGGGAAAAAGCCGCAGGTCGCACCGTATTCGGGGGCCATGTTGGCGATCGTCGCACGGTCGGCCAGTGGCAGGACGTCCAGACCCGCGCCGTAGAATTCGACGAATTTGCCCACAACGCCCAGCTTGCGCAGCATTTCCACGACTTTCAGCACAAGGTCGGTGCCGGTGGTGCCTTCGACCATCTGGCCTGTCAGCTCAAAGCCGACGACCTCGGGAATCAGCATAGACACAGGCTGGCCCAGCATCGCGGCTTCGGCTTCGATCCCGCCGACGCCCCAGCCCAGAACGGCAAGGCCGTTGACCATGGTGGTGTGGCTGTCCGTGCCGACCAGCGTATCGGGGTAGGCCACGGTTTCGCCGTTCTGGTCTTTGTCGGTCCAGACGGTTTGCGCGAGATACTCAAGGTTCACCTGATGGCAGATACCTGTGCCCGGTGGCACAACGCGGAAATTGTTGAACGCGCCTTGGCCCCATTTCAGGAACTGGTAGCGTTCCATGTTCCGCTCGTATTCGCGGTCCACGTTCATCTGGAACGCACGCGGGTTGCCGAATTCGTCGATCATGACCGAGTGGTCGATGACCAGATCGACAGGGTTCAACGGGTTGATCTGCTGGGCATCCCCACCAAGGGCCACGATGCCGTCGCGCATGGCAGCAAGGTCAACCACGGCGGGCACGCCGGTGAAATCCTGCATCAGTACGCGGGCGGGGCGGTAGGCGATTTCGCGGGGGTTCTGGCCGCCGTTATCGGCCCATGTCGAGAAGGCCTTGATGTCATCGACAGAGACTGAAAACCCGCCATCTTCGAACCGCAGAAGATTCTCTAAAACCACTTTCAACGCAGCGGGCAGCTTGGAAAAGTCGCCCAAACCTGCGGCCTCTGCTGCGGGGATCGAATAATAGGCAACTGTCTGATCACCGACGGTGAGCGTTTTGCGGGTCTTGGCTGTGTCTTTGCCGACTGTGATTGTCATGG
The DNA here is from genome assembly GCF_030731595.1 of Yoonia sp. GTDB lineage: Bacteria > Pseudomonadota > Alphaproteobacteria > Rhodobacterales > Rhodobacteraceae > Yoonia. Next base: position 28,729 of record NZ_JANQTS010000107.1, on the reverse strand, counting down.
CGATCCCTTTCGTGGCTGCTGTTGAGCAAGGCTCTTAAGGGGCTTTTGCCCGATGCCGCAAAGGCAATCAAGAGGGTGGACCGTATTTTTGTATACCATTGCACACAATTTCGATCACATCTGGTCAGACGGCTGAAACATTCTTAACATAACCCTCTCGATTGGTTGATTGGTCATTTCAGTCAAAGCTGACTAGACCGATTGAACAATAGCAAACGCGGGACCTGTCATGCGCTTATTCATCACTGTTCTTTCATTCCTTGGGATGCTGCATGCGACGCAAGTCATGGCGCAGGATGGTCCAGTGGTCGTCGAGCTTTATACATCGCAAGGTTGCTCGTCCTGCCCGCCTGCGGATGAGATGCTTGCTGATTTGGCCAAGCGTGACGGTGTGATCGCATTGGCACTGCATGTGGACTATTGGGACTATATCGGCTGGAAAGACAGCTTTGGTCGGCCTGAGAACACAGCGCGCCAGCACGCCTATGCCCATGCGGCAAATGCGACAACGGTCTATACCCCGCAGATGATCATCGGAGGCGTGGATCACGTGATCGGATCACGCCCGATGCAGGTGATGGATACGGTGCAAGCGCATAGCCGGCAGGGCAATCCGTTCGACGTGACGCTTGTCCGTCGGGGCGGTGATGTGACCATCACTGCACCCCCCGGTCCGCGTGGTGACTATCTGGTGCAATTGGTACGCTATATTCCTGAAGAGACGGTCGCGATCGGGCGCGGGGAAAACGCTGGCCGGAGCCTCACCTACGCCAATATCGTGACGTCATGGGATGTCATCGGGCGTTGGGATGGACGGTCGGCTCTTACGCTTCAGGCGCCTGCCGCGGGCAACAATCCGGTGGTTGTCATCGTCCAGCAGGCGACCCACGGGCCAATCGTTGGTGCTGCTGAACTGCGCTAGCTGCGTTTTCCATCTTTCCATCGGCGATGGATCCAGAACCATTGCGCGGGATGGCGCGCGATCTGGGCTTCAAGCCTTGCGTTCATTTCGATCATCATGTCGCGTGGCGTGCCAAGGCTGATGGGTGCCTCGACCTCGACAGCGAAAGACACCCCATCCGCGAGGCGCAGCCCGAAATAGGGGATGACAAGCGCATCAAGTTTCAGGGCGATTTCAGCCGCCGAAATTGAGGTGCGCGCCGGATGCCCCATAAAGGGAATCGTCATGCCGGGCGCGGAAACATCATAGAGCAGGGTTCCCATACCGCCGCCCCGCAGGTGACGCAGAAACCCCATCGTGCCACGCCGGCCTTGGGCAAAGACAGGTCCGCCCCAAGAGGTCATGGTTTTGGCGTAGTGATCATTAAAGTAGGCGTTCTGCATCGGGCGATAAAGGCCGCCGATGGTATGGCCCATGGCCGTCAGCACCTGACGGGGGGCTTCGTGATTGCCGAAATGGCCGGTGACAAAAATCACAGGGCGCTTTGCCTTGGCTGCTTGCTCTAGCGCCGCCAGACCTGCGCCCGTGGGTGTGGTATGGGAAAGGTTTTTGCCGAAATCCCGCCAGGAATAATTCTCGATCAAGGTGCGACCAAAGTTGTCACAACAAGCCTCTGCAAGTTGTCGGCGCTCAATGACACCCATCTGGGGATAAATCAGAGCAAGGTTTTCCTCGGCCCTTTTGCGATAGCCTGCCAACGGTCCGATGGCGCGGCGCAAGGCACTGCCCATCATTGGCACGCGGGTGCCATAAGGAAGGCGCAGCATTGTTGCGATGAGGCCACGCAAAGCGCGGTCGGCAAGCCAGTCTGCCCGCGTGCCTTCTGGGGGGGCTTCTGTCGTCACACAGCGTCCGGTGATTTGGCCTTGCCAGTGCCGATCATGCTGTCACGTGTCACCAGCTTTGCAAGGTCTTCGGGGCTCCAGCCGTCGGTCCCCTCGGGGCGCGCGGGAATGACGATGTAGCGCATATCGGCGGTGCTATCGTGCACGCGGACTGTGGTTGTTGCGGGCAGGTTCAGCCCGAATTCGGCCAAGACCTTGCGGGGCTCTTTCACCGTCCGCGAGCGGTAGGCGCGGGATTTGTACCAATCCGGCGGCAGGCCCAGCAGATTGCGCGGATAGCATGAACACAGGGTGCAGACGATGACGTTGTGTTCGGTTTCGGTGTTTTCCAGCGCGATCAGCTTCATTGGTCCGATGTCAAAGCCCATCGCGCGACTGGCCGCACTCGCATCGTCGCGCAACGCACGGCGAAAATCTGGGTCTGTCCAGGCGCGAGCGACCACGGCTGCCCCGTTTGCGGGGCTGCGTGCATCCATTGTGTCAATCTGTGCGCTGATCTCTTCGGCGGTGGTCACCCCTTTTTCGACCAGCAACTCGCGGACCGCGATTTCCATCTGCTGCCAATAGGTTAGCGGGTGATCGTCATCCGCGCGGTAAGGGTGACCGGAGGGCGACAGGTGGTCGTGGTGATCATGTGGCATGCGGGGCCTTTGCCGGTTCAAGCCAGTGGCTGTAGATTTCAGCGTCTATCGTATCGTCGGGGTTGGCGGCGTCGGCGCCCCAGACTTCCGCCATGGAAAAGCGGATGCGCAGCAGCGGGAGCGGTTTGCCCGCATGGCGATAGGCCAGCTCTTCAGGGTTGGGGAAGGGGCCAAGCGTCCGTTCGACCCGGCCGGTCTTGCCGCGCAGATAAGATGGCGTGCGGACATGGCCGGGGGGCATATCGGCGCGGACGCGCATGTATCGGGCGCTATCCACTTGCGGCCTCGCCATAGGTCGCACCCCTTGCGGCGACCTCTGTCATGCGTTGGGCCAGTTCGGCGGTGGTGTAAATGCCCGCCTCGATCAGGTTTTGGTTTATGGAAGCAATCCAGCGCTCATAATAGGTCATGGTTTCAAAGGCCTCCGGCCCCATGTCCTCGAGCACCCGGCGCAGGCCATCAACTGTGAAATGCCCCTTGGAAGAGGCGATCACCATCAAGGCATCAACCCGCTTTTCCCAAAGCGCAAAATCATGCTGATCGGTAGGAACGGGGCCCGCTGCGGTGCCGCCCATATCATGCCAGCGGCGGCCATCGAATGTATTCGTCTTCTGTGTCATGGAGGACAAGATAAAGCATTTCGACGGGCAGGTTAATCATAATTCGTGTCGATAGCGCCGTTGTTTACGCCTCTTCTTCGCCGGCTTCTTCGGGGTCGATCAGCGTGATCACGCCGCCATCCACCATTTCGCGTATGGCTTTCGTGACGGCAGCCATTGCCGCCTCTGCATCTGATTTCTTGATGCGCCCGCGTTCCTCTGCATCTTCGCGCAACTGGCCGGCCATGCGTTGCGATACGCTGCTGAGGATGAATTCGGCCGAAGCAACCAGCGCGTCATCGCCTGCCAGACCAGCGGCAATGGCGGTTGTCAGCACCTCTGCATCAACGCTGCGGATGCAGTTGGGAATATCGGTGGGTTTCACCCGTGGTGCGATGTCTTTGAACGTAAAGATTGCCTTGCGCACATCGCTGGCAAAAACGGGATCTTTGCTACCCAGACCGGCAAGCACATCCTCGCGGGTGTCGGTCGGCGTTGAATTCAGAATGGCGCCAAGTCGCTGGACCGGGGCCTTTTCAAAGGCAAGATGGCGTGGGCGACCATAGTCTTGGGCCAGTGCGGCCCCGATGCGCCGCACAGCATCCGGCGAGATGCCAGCGGTCAATGACATCGCATATGTGATTCGCCGCGCATGTTCGCCGGGTGTCTTCGAAAGTATCTCTGCTGCCTTGGAAACGGGCAGTTTGGACAATGTGACAGCGCAGACCTCAATGCTTTCGGCCTGCATGATGGCAAGAAGCCGCTCATTGTCGAGGGCTGCGATGGTGGGCCAGTGATCCCCGTTTCGGACGCTGGACAGTTGACTGCGCAAGCGGTCCGCCAATGCCGGACTAAGATAATCGGCCAATGCAAGCACCGCCCCATCCCGGGTTCCCGGCGCCGTCAAACCGATCGCTTCAAGTTCGGCAGCAAATTCTTCGGCCACTGCGGATACGGTTTCCCGATCCACAAGACGTATGGCGCCCAGTTCATCGGCGAGTGTTTCTTGCAAAGCTTCGGGGAGTTGTCCCAGTGAAAGGCTGCCGCCATCACCAATGAGCATTTGCACCACCATCGCGGCCTTGCGACGACGGGTCAATGCGGCAGAGGGAGCTGAAGTTGTTTGAAAATCCATGCGGCATTTCTAGCAGCGTGGACGTAAAGATAAGGTTATGAACCGTCGATCAAGAGCCGGGATGCGTGACCATAATCGACAGTTTTTTAAGCTGAACGATGGTTTCCGGTGTCAACAGCGCCTGATCCGCTGTGAAATCATGCAGACGGGTTATGTCAGCCTCTAACTGGGCGATTTCGGCATCCGAGAATTCGCTGTCTGCCTTGGCAAATCCGCAAATGCTCCGGCTGTCGTCGGAAACGGCCGTGATCACCACACCATAGGGCATCCCGAACTCTGCTGCTTGGGTCATGACACCGGCCGGATCCTCAAGGTCTGACCAGCGCGAACTTCCGACGTGCTCGAATCCCCAAGCCACCATCGGATCTGACATGATCAGGCCACGGCTAGAATAATGGTCGAGCCAAGCCTTGGAGTAAGTTTGAAACATGAATCGCGGCGTCGTATACTCAATGTGTAAACCGAGCGCATAGCCTGTCGGGGCCTGCTTATTGAGAGATCCGAGAATTTCACTTATCTCTAGTTGGGTGGCCGGCATGAATCTTTACTCGCTTTGCGGTTGCCAAGTGTGAAAATATTCCAATACTGCTACGTAAAGCACTGATCGTTCTATCTTAGGGCGAAGGTTTGCTCAGCAACAAGAGCTTTGTGAATGTAAGTGCTATTTGAGGTAGTTTGATGTCGCAACTCATAGGACCTGACGAGATTGGGCAGCTTGCCCCGTCTGGCTACTACGTGGCCCTCAGGATCGGATTTGCCTTTCCTATGGAAGAGGTGAATGCGTTCCCCTCTGACTGGATCAGTCACTACACCAAACAGCGATTTATGCTTTTTGATCCGGTGGTTAGATGGGCCTATAGCAATGTTGGCACTGTCCGCTGGAGTGAGATTCCGCTGGATGATCCCAAGCGCATTATTGCGCAAGCCCAGACTTTTGGCATGCGCTACGGGGTGACAATTTCGGTTTTCGACAGTGGTGCCGACGCGCAACGTTCATTTGCGTCATTCACGCGCGCAGATCGCGAATTTACGACCCTCGAAACCAAGCTTTTACATGCTTATTTGATGCGCAGGCATGGTGAAACGGCTCCGCCGACGAATCTGACAAAGGCCGAACTGGAAGCCTTGGGCATGGTGAAAGATGGCAAGCGGCTCAAGGAAATCGCTTTTGACCTAAACGTCAGTGAAGGTGCCGTGAAACAGCGGCTCAAGAATGCAAAGCTGAAATTAGGTGCCAAAACCGGCACACAAGCGGCGGCATTGGCCAGTCAATATGGTCTAATCTAAGACATCTTAAGTCTTTTTTTCTTTCTTACGAACAATTACAGCTAAATTGTTACGATTTTCGTAACATAGGAACTGGTGATGGTGGGGCCCATAACCATAGTCGAATACAATCAGAGGGACGCAAATGGAGAATATCACTTTCAACCTTACGGAGTTGCATAAACACGGAACCGCGTTTTTCGAGTTTCTGGCGTTGCGCAAACAGTTCTTTGTCGATCAGCTTGGCTGGGACATCCCGCATGATGATGATGTGGAGATGGACCAATATGACAACCCTAAAGCGTATTACTCGCTGGTCTTGCGTGACGGGAAGGTCATCGGTGGCATGCGTGCCATGGCAACAACGGCCCAGTGGGGGGCGCATACGTACATGTTGCGTGATGCTGTTGATGGAAAGCTGATCGGGATCCCGGCCGACATCATTCCGCAGGCAGAGGTGACGCCCAACATCTGGGAAGCAACCCGTGTTGTGATCTCGGATACCGTGACGACGCAGGCTGATCGCGCCGAGTGTCTGTCGCTTGTGCTGGACGGGGTGGTGAGACAAGCCCGTGCGCATGGAGCGACAGAGATCATTGCGCTCTGCCCGCCGGTTTTTGCACGGACGCTGCGGCAGCTGGGCTTTCCCGCCAAGATTATCGGCCAGCCCTATGTCAATCTGCATGACGAACGCCGCTATGTTGCGATGAGCATGCCAGCGGTGTGTCGCAAAGCTGCTGTCGAGCCGAGGCCAAGCCTGCCACATACGCCCAAAGCGACGCATATGATGCCGCAGCAGGCAGTGCACGCCCCGTCAAAGATATGACATAAGCGTTCTTCCTAAAAGGGCCGTTGCCTTATCGTTGCAGGTGCTCGGTCCTCACGCCCCCTCGTGCGTTCCAAAGACGCGCGCAAAAATTGTATCAACGTTTTTCATGTGATACCCCAGATCGAATTTCTCTTCGATCTCTGCGGGAGAGAGTGCGCCCAAAACTTCGCTGTCTGCCAACAGTTCGGTTTTGAAATCGGCGCCTTTCTCCCAAACTTTCATCGCATTGCGCTGCACCATCTTATAGGCGTCTTCGCGGTTCACGCCCGCCTGGGTCAGGGCCAGCAAGACCCGCTGCGACATGATCAGTCCGCGAAACTTATTCATGTTGGCCAGCATGTTATCGGGGTAGATGACTAATTTTTCGATAACACCTGCCAGACGATGCAACGCAAAATCGAGCGTAATCGTCGTGTCGGGACCAATCGCGCGTTCAACCGACGAGTGGCTGATGTCACGTTCATGCCAAAGGGCGACGTTTTCCATCGCAGGAACCACCGACATGCGCACCAAACGCGCAAGGCCCGTCAGGTTTTCGGTCAGCACCGGATTGCGCTTGTGCGGCATCGCCGACGAACCCTTTTGGCCGGCGGAAAAGAATTCTTCGGCTTCCAGCACTTCGGTCCGTTGCATGTGCCGTATCTCGATTGCGATATTTTCGATGCTGGAGGCGATGACACCAAGGGTCGCAAAGAACATCGCGTGGCGATCGCGGGGAATGACCTGGGTGCTGATTGGCTCCGGTGTCAGGCCAAGCTGGGCGCAGACGTGTTCTTCGACAGAGGGGTCGATATTGGCAAAGGTCCCGACAGCGCCAGAGATGGCACCGGTTGCGATTTCCGCGCGGGCATTCACAAGGCGGGCACGGCCCCGGTCCATTTCCGCGTAAAAGCGGGCAAAGGTCAGCCCCATCGTCGTGGGTTCGGCGTGGATCCCGTGGCTGCGCCCGATGCGCACCGTGTCTTTGTGTTCAAAGGCGCGGGTTTTCAGGGCCGCCAGCACACGGTCCATCCCTGCGATCAGGATATCGGAGGCGCGCACCAGTTGGACGTTGAAGGTCGTATCCAGCACATCCGAGGAGGTCATGCCTTGGTGGACAAAACGTGCATCTTCGGACCCGATGTGTTCGGCAAGGTGCGTCAGGAAGGCGATGACGTCATGTTTGGTGACCGCTTCGATTTCGTCGATCCGCGCCACGTCGAATTCCACGTCTTTGGCTTTCCAGACCGCTTCGGCGTTTTCTTTGGGGATGACGCCGATGGCGGCTTGGGCGTCACAGGCGTGCGCCTCGATCTCGTACCAGATGCGGAACTTGGTTGCGGGCTCCCAGATGGCGGTCATTTCAGGACGGGAATAACGGGGGATCATGGGCAGCACCTTTATCTGGGGGTGGGCAGAAACTTTCCCCCGCGTCATAAGGGGGTGGGCGCGAACCCTCAAGGGTGCGCGGGGCGCAACTGAGGACAATTGCACGCATATGACGGTCACGGCGCAGGATTTTGCAGGCGAATGGGTGCTGGAGCGCACCATCAAGGACAATCTGCATGGGCAGGACGGGACTCTGGTCGGGCAGGCGGCGTTCAAGGCAACCGATACCAGCCACCTGATCTATGAAGAAAACGGGACGCTGACCCTGCAATCAGGGGTGAGTCTGGCCGCGTCGCGACGGTATCTGTGGGAATTTGCGGGCGAGGCCGTTGTTGTTACCTTTGACGATGGGCGACCGTTTCACCAGTTTGTTCCGTCGGGACACGCCGCGGGAACGGATCACCCGTGTGGCGATGATTTTTATACGGTGCGCTATGATTTCACCGCGTGGCCCCGTTGGGTGGCAGTCTGGACGGTGATCGGGCCACGCAAGGATTATGTATCGACATCAGTCTACTTGCGCCGCGACACCGCATCGGCAATAAAACCGTAACGGAATTCATAATAGGGGAGAGCGGCACATGGCCCTCGTTCGCAACGACATGGTTCTAACCGAGGCTTTCGGGCCTTCCGAGGGAACTGCACTGCGCGTCAAGCAAGTGCTGATGGTGGTTTTGGGGATTGTAGCCCTGTCGATCTTGGCCAAGGTCAAAATCCCGATGTGGCCTGTCCCGATCACGATGGGCACATTTGCGGTTCTGACCATCGGCGCCACTTACGGCCCGCGCTTGGGCCTTGCGACCATCCTTGGTTACATGATCATCGGCGCCCTAGGCTTTGACGTCTTTGCAGGTTCATCCGCTGAAACTGCGGGTCTGACCTATATGATGGGCGGCACAGGCGGCTATCTGGTGGGCTATGTGCTCGCGACTTTGGCGCTTGGCTATGCGGCCCGCGCTGGCTGGGACCGGTCAGTTGTGCTGATGGCTGTTGCGCTGCTGATCGCGAACGCGCTGATCTATTTGCCCGGCGTCGCTTGGTTGAGTGTGCTTTACGGAAATGGCCTTGCATGGGCGGTAGAGGTCGGTGTGACACCTTTCCTGATCGGCGACGCGCTCAAGCTGGGCCTTGCGGCGCTGCTGGTGCCCGGCCTTTGGAAGCTGATCGGCGACGCGCGCAAGTAAGGCGCAGCATCCTGCGAGACTTGAAAAAGGCGCTGCGTCACGCAGCGCCTTTTTGCGTTAAGCCAGTACCGTTTTCACGGTTGATGACCGTTCCAGCGTGCGGTGGACAGGGCATTTGTCAGCGATCTCCAGCAAACGTGTGCGTTGCTCTTCGGTCAGATCACCTTCGAGATGGACCACCCGATCAAAGTGATCGACCTTCGCGCCGGGGTCGGCGGCATCTGCGGCGTGTTCCTTGGCGTGTGTGATGTCGACGCTGACGCCTGTCAGCGGCCAGCCCTTGCGCCGCGCATACATGCGGATGGTCATCGAGGTGCAAGCCCCAAGCCCCGCTGCCACAAAACCGTAGGGGCTGAGCCCTTTGTTGGTACCGCCGAATTTGACGGGCTCATCGGCCAGCGCGTGATGCGGACCGGATTGTACGTCTTGCAGGAACCCGTCTGCATCCGCCTCGGTCACACGCAGCACGCCTTCGGGCACCTCTGCGGTATGGGCGGGTGTGTCGAGTTTCAGATAGCGCTTGGCCCAGACCGCGATCACGTCGGCGGCGTATTCGGCATCGGCGGCGCGGCTGATCAGATGGTCGGCATCATCCAGCGTGACAAAGCTTTTGGGGTGCTTTGCAGCCATGAAAATCGCGGCTGCATTGTCGATCCCGACGGTCGCATCAAGCGGCGCATGCAAGACAAGCAGGGCCGCCCCCAGTTTCGCGATAGAGGCGGTCAGTTCCGATTGCGATATATCTTCGACAAAGCCCTTGCCGATGCGGAAGGGCCTGCCGCCCAGCGACACCTCGGCCACGCCCTTGTTGATGATCTCGGGGATCGCATGGGCGAAGTTGTGGGTCACATGGGCCGGATCGAAAGGTGCGCCGATGGTAACCACCGCCTTGACGTGATCCATCAGCGGCACGGCCTTCAGGACCGCAGCCCCGCCCAGCGAATGGCCGATCACAAGCGCCGGCGGCATACCGCGCGCATCGAGCGCGTGATAGGCGGCCATCAGATCATCGACGTTTGAGGTGAAGCTGGTGTTCTCGAACTCGCCCTTTGAATGTCCGAGCCCGGTGAAGTCAAACCGCAGCACAGCGATGCCCATCGACGCCAGACGTGCCGCGATCCGGCGGGCGGCGGTGATGTCTTTGGAGCAGGTAAAGCAATGCGCAAAAAGGGCTGTTGCCAGATGCGGGCCATTGGGCAGATCAAGCCGCGCGGCAAGCATGTCGCCTGCGTGGCCTTCAAACGTGAGTTTTTCGGTGGGCATGAACCGGGCCTCTCAATGAACTGGCCCCAGACATGGCCCGCCCACGAGAAATGAACAACCCACCTTCCCACAAGATCGCGTCAAGGTGAGGCTTGTTACGATTCCCTAATGACCCATCAAGGCCGGATCATGCGGATATTTGGTCAGGTTTTCGTAACCGTCTTCGGTGATCAGCACCTGATCCTCCAGTTTGATCGAGAAATCACCACCTTCGGGGCTGATCAGGGCCTCGACGCAAAGCGTCATGCCGGGTTCGAGCGTGTAGTCAAAGGCACCCGGGACCATCTGGTCGGGGTAGGCGACCAGTGGCCATTCATCGCACAGACCCACGCCATGCATCAGGCAACCGTATTTCAGTTTCTGATATTTGTCAGGCAAGACATGGGTGTTGCGGCTGAGGTCCTCGATCGAGACTCCGGGTTTGAGCATCTCCATATTGTGCCGGATATGTTCGACCCCGATTTGCATCGCCTCGATCATGTCAGGGCGGGGCTTATGGTCGCCGATCCACCATGTCCGGCTGATGTCGATGCAGATACCGTAGGCGCCGATCAGGTCGGTGTCGAAGGCCACGATCTCGTTGTTATGGACAATCCGCCCGCCACATTCCTGAAACCACGGGTTTGTGCGCGGCCCTGAGGCCAGCAGGCGCGTTTCGATCCATTCGCCACCCCGCCGTATGTTTTCGGCATGGAGCACCGCCCAAATATCATCTTCGGACATGTTTCCGCCCGGCACGCCTTTGCGGGCAGCATCTTCCATTGCGGCACAGGCAGCCTCGCAGGCGTGACTGGCGCAGCGCATGGCAAGGATTTCGTCGGGACCTTTGATGCTGCGGGCCTTTTCGGTCAGTTCTTCGCCGGGCTCTACGGCAAAGCCCACCGCCTCGAGCGCGCGCAAGCCGTGGAGCATCACCTTGTCAACGCCAAGGCGCATGTTGCCGCCGCTGTGCTCGCGGATCAGATCACGGACTTCGTTGGCGAATTTATCTGCTGCCGGTTGCAGCTTGTCACCGCGATCGAAATAGAACAGATCCGCACCGGACCGTTGTTCGGCCACCAGCGGGTTGAATTTGGACAGGAACATCGCGTTCTTGTAATCCCAGACCACCATATAGCCATCGGCGCAGACCAGACAGGCGCGGAACGGGTTATGGGTGTTCCACAGCTGCATATTCGTGCTGTCGGTGGCATAGCGGATATTGAGCGGGTCGAACATCAGGATGCCGCCATAGGCGCGGGCATTCACTGCATCGGTCAGCCGCTTGTGCCGGAAAGCGCGCATGGCGGGCAAGTTGGGTAGTTGGAGGCCCGCGGCCTGCCATTCGGCAAAGGCCAGTTGGGTCGGCCCGATTTCGACACGGTCCTGATCGTTGGGGGTGCCATCGGCAAGGGTCGCGCCGCGTGTGGGGTCGATCTTGCGGGTGTCGCGGTAGTGGGTGTTCATGGTGTGCCCTCTGTTTGCACCAGTTGACGCCCTGAGACAGCTGGCTGTCTGGACAAAAAGCGACATGCAAAAGGGTCGGATTCGGTGCCGGTTCAGACGGCCACGCACAACGAAAAAGCCCCGCCAGATTGCTCTGACGGGGCTTTGGTTTTTCCAACTGTGCTTAGCAGCTATAGTACATTTTGTACTCGACCGGGTGCGGTGTGTGCTCGTAGGCGTAAACCTCTTCCCACTTCAGCTCCATGTAGCCTTCCAACTGGGATTTGGTGAAGACGTCACCGGCCAGCAGGAATTCGTGATCGGCTTCGAGTTCTTCGAGCGCTTCACGCAAAGAGCCACAAACAGTCGGGATCGCTGCCAGTTCTTCTGGTGGCAGATCGTAAAGGTCTTTGTCCGAAGATGGACCCGGATCGATCTTGTTCTTGATACCGTCAAGGCCAGCCATCAGCAGGGCTGCGAAAGCCAGATAGGGGTTGGCTGCCGGATCGGGGAAGCGGGCCTCGACGCGCTTTGCCTTGGGGCTTTCGGCCCATGGGATACGGACGCAACCCGACCGGTTGCGTGCCGAGTAGGCGCGCAGAACAGGGGCCTCAAAGCCCGGGATCAGGCGCTTGTAGCTGTTGGTCGACGGGTTGGTGATCGCGTTCAGCGCCTTGGCGTGCTTGAGGATACCGCCAATGAAGTAGAGCGCTTCTTGGCTGAGGTCCGCATATTTGTCGCCCGCAAAGAGCGGCTTGCCGTCTTTCCAGATCGACATGTTCACGTGCATGCCGGTGCCGTTGTCGCCGGCGATCGGCTTTGGCATGAAGGTGGCCGATTTGCCGTAGGCTTGGGCGACGTTGTGGATCACGTATTTGTACTTCTGGATTTCGTCTGCTTGATGGGTCAGCGTGCCGAAAATCAGGCCCAGTTCGTGCTGGCAAGACGCCACTTCGTGGTGGTGCTTGTCGACCTTCATGCCCATCCGCTTCATGGTGGACAGCATTTCGGACCGCATTTCCTGCGCGTCGTCGATCGGGTTCACAGGGAAGTAGCCGCCCTTGATGCCGGGGCGGTGGCCTGTGTTGCCCATTTCGTATTCTGTGTCGGTGTTCCATGCGCCGTCGAGCGCATCGACCTGATAGGACACTTTGTTCATCGACACCTGAAAGCGGACATCGTCAAAAACGAAGAATTCCGCTTCGGGGCCGAAATAGGCCGCATCGCCGATACCGGAGGCCTTGAGGTATTCCTCGGCTTTGACGGCTGTGCCGCGCGGGTCGCGGTCGTAGGGTTCCATCGTGTCGGGTTCGACGATGTTGCAGTTAATGCAAACAGTCTTTTCCGCATAGAAAGGATCGACATAGGCGGTATCGGCCTGTGGCATCAGTTTCATGTCGGACTGGTCGATTGATTTCCAGCCAGCGATCGAAGAACCGTCGAACATGAAGCCTTCTTCAAGGAAGTCTTCGTCGACCAGATCAGCGACCACGGTCACATGCTGGAGTTTGCCGCGCGGGTCGGTGAAGCGGATATCGACATAATCGGCTTCCTCGTCTTTGATCAGTTTCAGAACAGCTTTGTTGTCCATCAGGTGTTACCTTTCTTACGTATCGGTTTTGTGTTGGCCCGTTCCGGAACTGCCCGGAACCCCATATTTCCAGCAAGAGGACCCGGATATGATCCGAGGCGGGACATTCTTTGCGTCAGAGTGCTTCGTCGCCGGTTTCCCCGGTTCTGATGCGAATGGCTTGCTCGACAGGCGAAACGAAAATCTTGCCATCGCCAATCTTGTCTGTCTTTGCGGCAGCGATGATCGCTTCGATCGCGCCCTCGACCTGATCGTCGGCCAAGACGACCTCGATCTTAACCTTTGGCAGGAAATCAACGACGTATTCCGCGCCGCGATAGAGTTCTGTATGGCCTTTCTGACGGCCAAAACCCTTTACCTCTACGACGGAAAGACCCTGTACACCTACTTCTTGCAAGGCTTCTTTCACTTCGTCGAGTTTGAATGGTTTGATGATCGCTTCGATTTTTTTCATCGCTCCGCGACTCCCCCTTTGGTGTTTCGTCTGTGGTGAGACCATTTCTCTTGCATATGAACAATTCGTGGCGGAACTTGATCGCAAGCTGGCTGGGTGAAAGACTATGTGTTGCTTAAAATTTATGCAACTTGTGTGTTTCGCGGGCTATTTGCAAACTTGAGGCGCTAAATCCGTGACCGAACTGCTGACTGCCGCCCAAATGCGCGCCATCGAACACGCTGCGATTGCATCGGGCGCGGTGACGGGGCTCGAGTTGATGGAGCGCGCAGGGCGTGGCGTTGTGGAGGCGATTTTCGCGCAATGGCCGGAGCTCGCGCCTGATGCTGGGTTGGCCGGGGGCCAGCCCCCAGACCCCCGGGATATTTCTGCTCAAAAGAAGGAACGCCTTCGCGCCGTTGTCTTGTGCGGGCCGGGGAACAATGGCGGGGACGGGTTTGTCGTTGCACGGCTGTTGAAAGAGGCAGGGTGGGATGTCGAGGTGTTTCTGTATGGGGAGGCCGAGAGGCTGCCGCCGGATGCGAAGGTGAATTATGAGCGGTGGA
>NZ_JANQTS010000107.1:0-14523 GCF_030731595.1 Yoonia sp. | reverse complement strand
TATCTCGGACACGGTCCGCAACTGTGCGGGCGACTGGTGGTGGCGGATATTGGGCTGTCCGGCGGGCAGGCCGGTACCGTTGCGGTTTTCCAGACGCCTGATGTAACGGTCGGCAAGCAACAGGGGCACAAGTATAACCATGGCCACGCTCTGATCCTTTCCGGCGGCGTGGGCAAAGGGGGGGCCGCCCGTCTTGCAGCCCGCGGCGCGTTGCGCGTCGGGGCAGGGGCTGTGACGGTTGGCTGCCCGCCCGCCGCCTTGATCGAGAATGCGGCGCAGGTGAATGCGGTAATGTTGCGCAAGATTGAAGGTGCCGATGATATGGCGGAGGCGCTGGCAGATCACCGGATCAATGCATTGTGTCTGGGGCCCGGAATGGGGACCGGGGCGCGTGAGGCGGCACTGTTGGCATCGGCGCTTGGCGGGGAAGAACCCCGCCCTGCGGTACTGGACGCGGATGCATTAACGCTTTTGGCGGGGGATGCCGCGCTTTTTGCCAAGTTACATGAGAAATGTGTTCTCACACCTCACGCGGGAGAGTTTGCGCGTCTGTTTCCCGATATCGCCGCAAAGCTGGATGCGCCCGCGACGAAAGGCCCGGCCTATTCCAAGGTCGATGCCGCGCGCGCGGCGGCAAAGCGGGCAGGGTGCGTGGTCTTGTTCAAAGGGCCTGATACCGTGATTGCTGCACCTGACGGGCGGTGCAGTATCAATGCCTCTGTCTATGAGCGCGCCGCACCGTGGTTGGCCACCGCAGGATCGGGGGATGTGCTGGCGGGGTTTATCACCGGTCTGCTCGCGCGCGGGTTTGCACCGATGCAGGCGGCGGAAACCGGGGCTTGGCTCCATACCGAATGTGCCTTGTCGTTCGGGCCGGGCCTGATTGCAGAAGACTTGCCCGAGGAACTGCCCAAAGTCTTTCGTGCCATGGAGCTACAAGGCGATTTTTCCTCTCGCATCCCCCGCTGACCTTTGCTAGACAGCGCGCAACTCGGGGCAGGCCCAAAAACCTGCCCCTTTTGATCATGCGGGTGTGGCGAAATTGGTAGACGCACCAGATTTAGGTTCTGGCGCCGCAAGGCGTGGGGGTTCAAGTCCCTCCACCCGCACCAAGTTTGAAAAAGAAGGACAGCACATGCAGGTCACCGAGACCCTGAACGAAGGCCTCAAGCGCGGCTACGCGATCACCGTTACGGCGGCTGAACTTGATGCAAAGGTTGAAGAAAAGCTGAAAGAAGCGCAGCCCAGCATTGAAATGAAGGGCTTTCGCAAGGGCAAAGTCCCGATGGCGCTGTTGCGCAAGCAGCATGGGCAACGTCTGATTGGCGAAAGCATGCAGGAAGCCATTGATGGCGCGCTGAGCGCGCATCTTGAGACGACGGGCGACCGCCCTGCGGCCCAGCCCCAGATGAAGATGACAAACGAAGACTGGAAAGAGGGCGACGACGTAATGGTCGATGTGTCCTATGAAAAGCTTCCCGAAATCGAAGCGGTCGATTTCAGCAAAATCAAGCTGGAGCGTCTGGTCGTCAAAGCCGATGCTGATTCTGTGAAAGAGGCGCTGGACAATCTGGCCGAGAGCCCGCAGGCCGTGACCTATGAAACCAAGAAAACCCAAGCCAAAGACGGCGATCAGGTTGTTCTGGACTTTGTCGGCAAGATCGATGGCGAGCCTTTTGATGGCGGTGCTGCTGAAGATTACCCGCTTGTGCTGGGCTCCAACTCTTTTATCCCCGGTTTCGAAGATGGCCTGCTGAAGGTCAAAGCCGGTGACGAAAAAGATGTCGAAGTGACATTCCCAGAGAACTATCAGGCGGCGAACCTTGCTGGCAAAGTGGCTGTCTTCTCTTGCACGATCAAGGAAGTGAAAGCCCCAAAGAAGCCAAAGATCGATGACGAGCTGGCCAAGAAATTCGGCGCTGAAGATCTCGAGGCCCTCAAGGCGCAGATTTCCGAGCGGCTGGAAGCCGAGTACACCGGTGCGTCACGCGCGATTGCAAAGCGTGGTTTGCTGGATGCGCTGGACAAGAAGGTCAAGTTTGATCTGCCGGCATCCTTGGTTGAAGCGGAAGCGAACCAGATTGCCCACCAGTTGTGGCACGAAGAGAACCCTGATGTGCACGGTCACGATCACCCCGAGATCACGCCGACAGCAGAACATATCTCTTTGGCGGAGCGTCGGGTAAAGCTGGGTCTTTTGTTGGCTGACATCGGGCAGAAGGCCGAAGTGAAAGTCACGGATCAGGAAATGACCCAGGCGATCATGAACCAGGCCCGCCAGTACCCGGGCCAAGAGCGTCAGTTCTTTGAGTTTGTGCAGCAGAACGCCCAGTTCCGCCAGCAGTTGCAGGCCCCATTGTTTGAGGACAAAGTTGTCGATCACATCTTTGCTTTGGCTGCGGTCAAGGACAAAGAGGTCAGCAAAGAGGACCTCGAGAAGGCGATCGAGAAGCTTGAGGAAGAATAACCTCCTCACCGCTATCTATATGAAAAAGGCGCCTTTAAGGGCGCCTTTTTTTGTTGTCGTGCAAGCTGGACACAAAAACGACTTCACGTTGCCCTAAAATGCACTTTCTTCACGTTTTTGTTATCGCCATGGGTGAGGTGTATCAACGAGGAAAAAGACCATGCTTCGACGTTTTGCTTTTGCCGCCTGTGCAGTTTTCGGCTTTTCATCAGCGGCGATCGCTTGCCCTGATTTCAATCTGGCGCCGCAAGAATCCTATCAGGCTACTGGTAAGCAGCTCTATTCTGCGCGGACCTTCGATGTGGTCGCGGGTGGAAACAACTACATTTGGAATTGCCCCAATGTCCGCCCCGGCACGGACACGGGTGCGGGTTATTTTCCCTCTGCACCTGATTTCTCTTTCCAGCTCTCTGGCATGAGTCCCTATCAACTGGTCGTTCGTGTCGTGAGCGAATGTGATGCGGCGCTATTGATCAATACCGCTTCGGCCAACTGGTATTACGATGATGATGACAACGGGAACCTTGATCCGCGCATTGTGCTCACCCGCCCTGCTGATGGCCGTGTCGATATCTGGATCGGCACATATGATGGCGATTTCTGTAATGCGCGGTTGGAAATGGAGACCTTTGATCGGTAGCTGAAAGGTGCTGTGGTCGGATTGCCGTCCCTGTTTCGCCCGCTAGCTCTGATGCATGACAGATTTTCCACAGATCGCGCTTTCGGTACGCCAACCCTGGGCTTGGGCGATTATCGCGGGCCACAAGAAGATCGAGAACCGTTCTGCCGGATCAATTCGCGCAGGGCGGATGGAGTGTCGCCGGATCGCTATCCATGCGGCGACGGGCCTGAAAAAAGATGAATTTGACTGGGGCGTTTGGCGTCTTCAGCAACACGGTGTTGCCTGTCCGCGACCCGATGCGCTGGTGCGGGGTGCGATCATCGGGGCTGTCGACGTCGTCGGGATAGTCTCAGAAAGCGATAGTCCCTGGTTCGGGGGCCAGATGGGGTTGGTCTTGGAGAATGCCGTCGCTTGCGATCCCGTGCCCTGTGTTGGCGCCTTGGGCTATTTCGCGTGGGAGCCGGCAGCGGCCTTTGCACCGGTCAAGCCCTGGATGACCCGATGGGGCGGTGGGGTGACCACGCTTTTTGGGGACCTGGAACCGGTGTGGCGCGATGCGCCAAAGAAGCCTTTTGGTTCAGGTAAGTGATTGCCCGCTGAAGGATACTTTGCCGGACGAAAGGGGAAGTTTGCGGCCCGATGCATTTTGCAGGGCCGCAAGGCCTTGGATCGGCGGTCGGTGTTACATCAACGAGGTCAGGTTGATACCGACGGTCAGTGCGCCAAC
Source organism: Yoonia sp. (assembly GCF_030731595.1). Classification (GTDB taxonomy): domain Bacteria; phylum Pseudomonadota; class Alphaproteobacteria; order Rhodobacterales; family Rhodobacteraceae; genus Yoonia. Next base: position 10,707 of record NZ_JANQTS010000107.1, on the reverse strand, counting down.
AGGCTGGCCTGTTTGTTGATCCACGACGGTCATGGAAACTTGCCCTTGCACCTCTTGCGTTGATGCGTCGAGTTCCACGTCGCCAAAATGCACAGCCATCGCGCCCAGAGGGTAGGTTTCGGTGAACTTTGCCTCATCCCCTTGCCAGTAATCCGATGTCGGCGCGGAGGCGGCGACGTTCAGTCCGCGAGCGTCCATGACAAAAGCCTCTGTGATGGCGCCACCGGATTGCGCAACTTGCGTTCTCAGAAAATCTGCCGCCGGATTTGTGATGACCCCGGCGATGATTTCTGCGTCAAGAATACCCTCGAAGGCCCGCCACAAGGTATCCATTTCGTCGATCTTGGCCTGATCGTATTGGGCTGTTTGTGCGTTCTGGGCGATGATGGCCTGAACGATGATGGGATCATTTGCCCAGTTTGCAATATTGGTTTCGAGGAAAGAATGCATCGCATCCTGAACTTCGTCAGCCTGCATTTGTGTCGTGCTTGCCAACAAGGCGGCAAGGTAAAATCCGAGGTGTTTCATTTGTGATCCTTTGCTTTGTTCGCGGAGGCGATCAGTTTCGACTGCGGAACACTCTGGCGCAGCTGCGCTAAGAAAGGATGAACACGCGCCTAAAACAGGATCTTGCGTCGCATAGGTACAAAAAAGGCCGCTCCAGAAGGAGCGGCCTGATGTTTTGGTGAAGGGCGCGAAGACTAGTCTTCGTCCTTGGCAGCACTTGGTGCCGCATAGTCGTCATCGTCAGACGCCGCACCACCGATATCGTCAAAGAGTTCCTGAATTTCGAATTCAGCAGCTGCTTCTTCTTCGGCGGCCAGTTCGGCAATCGACTTGCCTGCTTCTTGCAGTTCCGCTTCTTCAGCCGAACGTGCGACGTTCAGTGTGATTGTTGCAGAAACTTCGGGGTGCAGGTTAACCGAGACATCGTGCAGGCCCAGTTCCTTGATCGCGCCAAGCAGGACAACCTGCTTTTTGTCGACGGAGAAACCGGCTTCTGTTGCTGCTTCGGCGGCATCACGTGTTGTGACCGAGCCATAAAGCGAACCACCGTCAGAGGCAGAGCGGATCACGATAAACTTCTGACCGTCCAATTTAGCAGCCATTGCTTCGGCTTCTTTCTTGGACTCCAGATTGCGTGCTTCCATCTGTGCTTTTTCAGCTTCGAAACGGGCAAGGTTTGCCGCGTTTACGCGCAGTGCTTTGCCTTGGGGCAGAAGGTAGTTGCGTGCATAGCCTTCTTTGACCGACACGACTTCGCCCATCTGGCCCAGCTTGGCGACGCGCTCAAGTAGAATGATTTCCATGATGCGGTCCTTACTTTACAGCGTATGGCAGCAGGGCAAGGAACCGGGCGCGCTTGATCGCACGGGCGAGCGCACGCTGGTTCTTTGCACCAACAGCGGTGATACGGGCGGGAACGATCTTGCCGCGCTCAGAGATGTAGCGCTGCAAAAGGCGGGTGTCTTTATAGTCGATCTTTGGGGCGCCTTCGCCATCAAATGGATCGGACTTGCGACGGCGGAAAAATGGTTTGGTTGCCATGATTGTCTATCCTTTATCTGATCAACGACGTTCGCGTGGGGCACGATCTGAGCGATCGCCACGATCGCCACGATCCGGCCGATCACCGCGATCCGGGCGGTCACCACGGTCACCGCGCTCTTCACGCTTTTGCATCTGTACGGAAGGGCCTTCTTCGTGTGCATCGACCTTGATGGTCAGCACGCGCATGACGTCTTCGTGCAGGCGCATCAGGCGTTCCATTTCCTGAATGGCAGGCGCAGGTGCATCAGTGCGCAGAAGGGCATAGTGACCCTTGCGGTTCTTGTTGATCTTGTAGGCCATCGTCTTGACGCCCCAGTATTCGTTTTCCAGCAGCTTGCCACCGTTGTCGGCAAGGACGGACCCGAAATGTTCAATGAGGCCTTCAGCTTGCGTGTTGGACAAGTCCTGACGCGCAATCATGACATGCTCGTATAGCGGCATGCTTACTCCAGTTCATTTATCGGCGCATTTCAAAGGACGGGCGGTTCACCTTCTGCGTCCCATCCACGAGAGTCTGCGCAGTTCATACATTTTGCAGAAGGATGGGGCCTTATACAGGCCGTTTGGGGTGATGCAAGCCTTGGATTCACAAGAAAGGGAGTCCTTTTGGCAACAATCGCATTTTTCCCAGTCGTGCCGCGCCGTTGCCCCTTTCTTGCCAAGTTTACTGCGCACTATGCTTTCAAGAAAAGAGGTACGGAGAGGGCATATGACAGACATTCACGCATCCCCAGCAGCGTTCAGCCAGAAGGTTTCGCGCAATTCAGGCTTCGCGGTCGAAGACGCTTTTTGGGGTTACAAGATACGTTCCGGTCAAACTGTTCCGTTGAGCGTGTTGCTTGGGCAGGCGCTTTCGTTTTTCTTTGGTGTGTGCTTTCTGACCGCCTGTATCGGTATTCTGGTTCTGCCAACACTGTTTTTTGACGGTGGTCTTGGTGTCGTCCGGCTTGGCGCGGTGGTCCTTTTGGGCGCGGCTGCGGCCTACCTTTTGTGGTTCGCCAGTCGTGGGACACTCGCCGAGGTTCACGTGGATACCAGCACCGGCGAAATCCAAGAGGTCATTTGCAACCGCGCGGGCAAGCCGACCGCGGTCGGATTTTATGATTTCAAGGAAATCAGTGGTGTGTTTCTGGTTTCAAACTCAGAGACCGGACTGTGGGAGCTTTTGATGCGCCATAGTCCTTCTTTGCCTCCTATTTTGGTCGCTGAAGGAACCGAAGCGCAACTCATTCCGTTGCGGGATCGGCTGGCGCGGGATCTTCTTGATCTGCCAAAGTCGCGGAGCGAGAAAGCAGCCTGATTGGTTGCAGTGTTTTGCAGGCCCGTAGTTTTGAACAGGCCATGTTCACTTTTGTAGAATTGTCCAAACACGAGACGCGCTGTTTACAAAAAGCGTACACACCCCTTGTTTGGAGACTACCATGAAGACGCTTTTCGCTACGGCCGCTCTTGCTGCCGCAACACTGACAACACCCGCTTTCGCAACCTCCGAGACTTATGTTCTGGATGCCAGCCACAGCCAGATCGTGTTTTCCTACGATCACCTGGGCTATTCCACGACATATGGCATGTTCTCGGGCTTTGAAGGCGAGATTGCCTTTAACCAGGTTGATCCTGCTGCATCATCCGTCAACGTCTCTTTCCCCGTTCGCAGCATGCTGACCGGCTGGGAAGGCCGTTTCGAGCATTTCATGAGCGCGGATTTCTTTGATGCTGCTGACGATGAAATGGTCACTTTTGTTTCGACCGGCATCGAAGTCACTGGCGAGAATACAGCCCTGATCACAGGTGATCTGACCCTGAACGGGATCACAAAGGCTGTGGTGCTGGATGCAACGCTCAACCAGACAGGCAACCACCCGATGGCGGAAAAGCCTTGGGCCGGGTTCGATGCCACGACAACGCTGCTGCGTTCTGATTTCGAAGTAGGTGCTTTTGCGCCATTCATCAGTGACGAGGTCAATGTGATGATCTCGATCGAGGCCATGAAAGCTGACTAGGCTTTCGCCACTGGGCATGAATTGAAAGGCCGCGCCCCGTATCGGGCGCGGCCTCTCTTTTTATTCGGTGCCGCGTGTCGCGGTCAGGGTGATGCTGACGGCGACGCCGAAGCCCAGATTGCTTTCGTCGCTCATGTTGTTGCCGATCTGGAAGTCGCGTCTGTCTATGCTCACGGCGCCGGACATTTGGGCGGTGTCACCGTCGAGGGCCAGCGAGAAGGGCAGTTGCAGCGGCATGGTGATATCTTTGATCGTGAGAGTACCATCGGCCAGATAGCCCTCTTCGGCCTTGCTGATGCCTGCCGTGAAGGTCGCGGTCGGGAAGGCTTCGGCGTCAAAAAAATTGGTGCCAAGCGCGTCATCCGTGACAGATCCGAGCCGCAGTGAACCGATAGCGATTGTTGTTGTCACATCGCCCATCTGGCCCGTTGCTTCAGGATCAAAGGTGATGGCTGAAGTCCAATCCTCGAAGACGCCGGCGACGGGGCTGCCCAGTTGCGTTACAGTCAGTGCGATCTCGCCTTCGGTCACTGTCCAATCCGATGCAACAGCGGCAAGGCTGGCCTGTGCGGCTTCGGCCTTTGGTGTGTACATGCCTGCTGTTGCACCTGCGATAGTGACGAGTGCGTAAACAAGGATAGCAGAGACCGGGGCGGTCAACGTGCCTTTATGCCTGCCCATATCGGGAGCGTCATGATTGCCGAACCACATGCGCCGCAAGGTTTGGTCTTTGTCGATAAAGTGATGCTTCAGCGCGCCTGCGATATGCAGCAGGATGGATGCCACCATGATCTTGCTCCAGACCCAGTGCAGGCCTGCAAAGAGTTTGGCTATCCCTTCATCCTTTGGCACCAGCGGCAGGTCTTGGCTGATCGGCAGCCAGATTGGCGCAAAGCCTGCTGTGGCGGCATGGTGGATCCAGCCCGTGAGCGGGACCGCCACGAGGGAGATATAAAGGAGCCAATGGACGAGGCCTGCCAGAAAACTCTCTGCCTTGCGTTCGGGGTGCAGGCTGCCCGGCTTGGGTTGTGTCAGCGCCCAGACGATACGTGCCAAAGCCACAGCAAAGACGATCACGCCCAGCGTCTTGTGGAACGAGAAAAGCTGCGCCTTGAACGCCAGTTGTTCGTTGGTTTCATAGGGCAAGCGGTTTGCGATCACCCCAAGGGGGATGATCGTGATGATCAAGAGGGCCGTCAGCCAGTGAAAGGTTTTGGTGACGGTGCCATAGGTTGTGGCGGCCATGATTTACTCCAGAATGTTTCATCAGGATCTAGCATTTCAAGGCCGTAAGGCACAGCGCAGGCATTGTGCGTTTGTGCATGCGGGCGTGTGCGCGAGATGTCAGGTGCGCGATTGCTTGTGCGATGCGACCGGGCAGGGTAAGCCTCGGGCAACAAAAACGAAACGAAGGGGGCGTTCGATGCGCGCGTTTGTATTTCCGGGCCAAGGGGCGCAGGCGATTGGGATGGGCAAGGCGCTTGCCGATGCCTATCCGGCTGCGAAAGCTGTCTATGATGAAGTCGATGAGGCCTTGTCCGAGAACCTGTCCGGTTTGATCTGGGAAGGCGAGATCGAGACGCTGACCCTGACGGCCAATGCCCAGCCTGCGTTGATGGCGACTTCTATGGCTGTAATGAAAGCGCTGGAAGCTGAAGGTGTCACGATTTCAGCGGCGTCTTTCGTGGCGGGTCATTCCTTGGGAGAATATTCCGCTTTGGCCGCTGCGGGGGCCTTCAGCATCGCGGATGCGGCCCGTCTTTTGCGCGCCCGCGGCAATGCGATGCAGGATGCGGTTCCTGTGGGTGTGGGTGCGATGGCGGCTGTTCTGGGCCTTGATCTGGCCGCTGTGCAAGCGGTCGCGGCAGAGGCCGCGCAAGGCGAGGTCTGCGAGGCGGCCAACGACAACGATCCCGCACAGGTCGTGGTCTCCGGCCATAAAGCTGCCGTGGAACGCGCGGTAGAGATTGCCAAGGCGCAGGGTGCCAAGCGCGCATTGTTGCTGCCTGTCAGCGCGCCGTTTCATTGCAGCCTGATGGCACCGGCAGCTGACGCGATGGCGGGGGCTTTGGCGGATGTGCAGATCAACACGCCCGCGGTGCCTGTTGTTGCCAACGTCCTGGCGCAGGCGGTCAGCGATCCTGCGATGATCCGGTCCTTGCTGGTGGCGCAGATCACCGGCTCTGTGCGCTGGCGTGAAAGCGTCATGTATATGGCCGCGCAGGGTGTGACGGATGTCTATGAGATCGGAGCGGGCAAGGCATTGTCCGGTATGGTGAAGCGGATTGATCGTGACCTGACAGCGACTGCGGTCAGCGGTCCTGAAGATGTGGTTGCGATGGCTGCCGCGCTGAATGAATAAAGAATAAAGAAAGGCCTTTAAATGTTTGATCTTACAGGAAAGAATGCCTTGGTGACTGGTGCCTCCGGCGGGATCGGGGGTGCGATTGCCAAAGCACTTTATGACGCTGGTGCGACGGTTGCCCTATCGGGAACGCGCGTAGAGCCGCTGCAAGAGCTTGCCGCATCTTTGGGCGATCGCGCGCATGTCTTGCCGTGCAATCTGAGTGATGCAGAGGCCGTCAATGCGCTTCCCAAACAAGCGGCGGACCTGATGGGATCGGTTGATATTCTGGTCAACAACGCGGGCATCACCCGCGACAATCTGTTCATGCGGATGTCGGACGAGGAATGGTCTTCTGTGCTTGAGGTCAACCTGACCTCGACCATGCGCCTGTGCAAAGGTGTGATCCGTGGCATGATGAAGGCCCGCTGGGGCCGGATCGTGAATATCTCGTCCGTTGTCGGTGCCACAGGGAATCCGGGGCAGGCCAATTATGCGGCGTCAAAGGCAGGTATGGTCGGCATGTCCAAGTCGATTGCCTATGAGGTGGCCAGCCGTGGTATCACGGTGAACTGCGTGGCCCCCGGATTCATCACGACCGCGATGACGGATAAGCTGACGGATGATCAGAAGGCGGCGATCCTGACCAATGTGCCTGCCGCGCGCATGGGTGAGGCAGAGGAGATTGCTGCTGCTGTGCTTTATCTGGCGAGCGCCGAGGCGGCTTATGTCACCGGATCGACCTTGCATGTGAATGGCGGTATGGCCATGATCTAGGTTCTGATGGCCTTGAGCGGTGGAAAGCGTTTGCGTCAACGAATTTCTCTGCTATAGGCCACGCAGATTTGCTTATTTGCGCATGTGACGTTGCGTCAAACGTTGTGTTAAGCAGATAAGGATCGTGCCGCGACAACGGCACATAGAATGGCCCAGTGCCAAAGAAACACAGGGCTCAGGCCCAGAAAACGTAAGGATTTGATATGAGCGACGTTGCAGACCGCGTACGCAAGATTGTTGTAGAGCATCTTGGTGTTGAAGAAGACAAAGTGACGGAAGCTGCGTCCTTTATTGATGATTTGGGTGCGGACAGCCTCGACACCGTCGAGCTGGTTATGGCTTTCGAAGAAGAGTTCGGCATCGAGATCCCTGATGATGCAGCTGAAACGATCCAGACTTTCGGCGATGCGGTAAAGTTCATCGGCGCTGCTCAGTAAGCGCTTGAGACATTTTTGTGAGCGGCGTCCTTTGGGGCGCCGTTTGCATTTGCGGTAGTGCTTTTTGGTTTTGGCTGGCGCGGCACATGCTGTTCCGGAACGACTTTGCGGTCGGTCCGTTTCAGGACTTTGCCTGCATCGCTGCGATTGATGGTGAAATCTGGCTCATTTGGCGGTCGAGCCGTCATGCCGCCCTTGCCCCACATATGCACGCTAGGGTAACACGGTTGTCAAATACGCCAATAGGTGAGGGCAGAATATGCGTCGAGTAGTTGTGACAGGTTTGGGGTTGGTCACACCCCTTGCAGATGGTGTGGAAAATACGTGGGAGCGTCTTCTGGCCGGGCAGTCCGGTGCGGGGAAGATCACGGGCTTTGATGCCAGCCGCCTGACGACACAATACGCCTGTCAGGTTCCCTTGGGCGACGGCACTGATGGCACCTTTAACCCAGACAGCTATATGGACCCAAAAGAGCAGCGTAAGGTGGATACCTTTATCCTGTTCGGGATGGCGGCTGCGCAGCAGGCCGTTGAAGATTCGGGATGGGCCCCCGAGGATCGTGAATCGCTCGAGCGGACCGGTGTTTTGATCGGTTCGGGCATCGGTGGTTTGAATTCCATCGCGAATACGGCGGTGATGATGGCCGAAAAAGGCCCGCGCCGTGTGTCGCCTTTCTTTGTGCCGGGTGCTTTGATCAACCTGATTTCCGGGCAGGTGTCCATTCGCTACGGATTCCGTGGTCCGAACCATTCGGTTGTCACCGCCTGCTCCACCGGAGCACATGCGATCGGCGATGCGTCGCGTCTGATCCAGCATGGTGATGCGGATGTCATGATCGCCGGCGGTGCGGAAGCCGCGATCTGTGAGCTTGGGATAGCCGGCTTTAATGCCTGTAAGGCCCTGAGCACGCAGCATAATGATGATCCGACAAAGGCCAGCCGTCCTTGGGATAAGGACCGTGACGGGTTTGTCATGGGCGAGGGTGCGGGCATTGTCGTGCTGGAAGAATACGAACATGCAAAGGCCCGTGGTGCCAAGATCTACGCAGAGGTCCTGGGCTATGGTTTGAGTGGCGATGCCTATCACATCACAGCGCCGCCACCCGATCACGAAGGGGCCGAGCGCGCGATGCGTGCGGCCTGCCGTAACGCGGGGATTGATCCGAGCCAGATCAACTATGTGAACGCCCACGGGACATCCACCATGGCCGACACGATCGAATTGGGTGCTGTGGAGCGTTTGGTGGGTGATGCGGCGTCTTCGCTCAAGATGTCATCGACGAAGTCCGCGACCGGTCACCTTTTGGGGGCCGCTGGCGCGATCGAGGCGATCTTCTCGATCCTCGCGATCCGTGATCAGGTCGCTCCGCCGACGATCAACCTTGATAATCCAGATGTGGAAACGGTTGTTGATCTTTGCGCCAAGGAAAAGCGCCCTTGCAAGATTGATATCGCATTGTCGAATTCCTTTGGCTTTGGCGGCACCAATGCCAGCGTCATCTTTGGGAAAGTCGACTAATGTGGCGTCATATCGCTGCGAATGCGCTGACCTTTCTGACTGTTGCGCTTTTCCTGCTGGTTGGCGTTGTGGCGTGGGGCACGCGGGAATATAGCGGCGAAGGCCCGTTGGAAGCGGCGATATGCCTTGATGTGCCCCGTGGTGGCAGCATCAAGGGGATCAGCGCTGATCTGGTGGAAAAGGGCGCGATTTCATCGGCCTTTATCTTTGAGATTGGTGCCGACTACACCGAAAAATCTGGGGATGTGAAATTTGGCCGGTTCCGTGTGCCGGAAAGGGCCTCGATGGAAGAGATCGTTGATATTGTCACAAGGGGTGGCCGCAATACCTGCGGGGCCGAGGTGATCTATCGTGTGGGTATCAATCGCACGATTGTTGATGTCCGCGAGCTTGATCCGGACTCGAACACTTTCGTTGAATTGGCGAGCTTTGAAGCGGGAGAACTTGAAGTACCGCCCGCCTATACCGAAGCCCGTGCTGACGGCGGCGCCACGTACCGCATTGTCGTGGCCGAGGGTGCGACCAGCTGGCAGATCGCCAATGCACTGTCCCAGATTGATATTTTGCGTGCAGATGTGACGGATGTGCCGCCGGAAGGCTCTCTGGCGCCGCGGGATTATGATATTCGCGAAGGGGATACTGTGTCTTCCGTGCTGACCCGCATGAGCGAGACGCAGGCCCGTATCCTGACGGAAGCATGGGAGAACCGTGCCGATGGTCTGCCCCTGGCTTCGGCGGAGGAAGCATTGATTTTGGCGAGTATCATTGAAAAGGAAACCAGCGTGCCGGACGAGCGCAGGCAGGTATCGAGCGTTTTTGTGAACCGCTTGAACCGCGGGATGCGGTTGCAGACCGACCCTACGGTGATTTATGGCATCACCCGTGGCGAGGGCGTTTTGGGTCGTGGTTTGCGCCAGAGCGAATTGCGCGGCGAGACCCCTTGGAACACCTATGTGATCCCCGGCTTGCCGCCAACACCGATTGCGAACCCCGGCCAGGCCGCGATTGAAGCGGCACTGAACCCTGATACCACAGAGTATATTTTCTTTGTGGCCGATGGCACCGGGGGCCATGCTTTTGCGACCAATCTGGATGATCACAACCGCAATGTAGCGGTCTGGCGCCAGATCGAGGCGCAGCGTGAGAGCGACGGGTAACCGGCTGTTTTCGTTAATGAAAGGTGAAGGGGACGTGCGCACTCCCGTCACGTGTCGTTGACTTTGACCCCTGTCTAGCGTAGTTTACACAGGCTAGATGACGTGATTTGAGTGTGCTTGATGACCGCCCCTCGACTGTAACGGAAGTTTCCTTACAGGCTTGAAATACCATGAATAATGAAGACGAAATGCTGCACGATCCCGTGCAGTCTGCGGCTGCGCGGCTCATCGAGATCGCGGCGCTGACGGAAGATATCCGGCTGACTTTGACCGAGATGCGCAAGGCTTTGCGTGATCCAGGCGGTCCGAAGCCCAAAGACCTTTTGACAAAACTGAATGAGTTACATGCGGCGCACCTGAAGGTGTTGGCTGCTGAGGAGGCTTTCAATGCCAAAACCGGAAGAACCGCAGATGATGACGCCCCTGACCTTGACGCCATCAGGGCTGACATCGGGCGCCAACTTGATCGCATCCGCGCAAGCCTTGGCGCAGCGGGCCTTTCTGGATGAATTGAGCCCTGCGCAAATGGCGGCGTTGCCTTACCTGTTCGAGTTCTGGGCGCTGCCGCATCAACTCCCTCCCAAGGGTGATTGGCGCACATGGGTGATCTTGGGTGGGCGCGGCGCGGGCAAGACCCGTGCGGGTGCCGAATGGGTAAGGCGGATGGTCGAAGGCCCGTTGCCACATGCCGCAGGCCGCGCAAGGCGCGTGGCGATTGTTGCCGAAACGATGGATCAGGCCCGCGAGGTGATGGTCTTTGGCGAGAGCGGGATCATGTCGGTTTGTCCCCCTGATCGCCGCCCGATATGGGTGGCGGGCCGCCGGATGCTGGAATGGCCCAACGGTGCCATCGCGCAGTTGTTTTCAGCCCATGATCCCGAAAGCCTGCGCGGGCCGCAGTTTGATGCGATCTGGGCCGATG
>NZ_JANQTS010000106.1:42347-81044 GCF_030731595.1 Yoonia sp. | reverse complement strand
TCTGGCGATAAGACACAGCCTGCTTGGACAGGTCATCATAGATGATCAGCGCGTGGCGGCCGTTGTCGCGGAAGTGTTCTGCCATCGCAGTTGCAGCATAAGGTGCAAGGAACTGCATTGGCGCAGGATCGGAAGCGGTCGCAGCAACAACGATCGTGTATTCGATCGCGCCAGATTCTTCGAGCTTCTTCACCAATTGCGCAACAGTCGAACGCTTCTGGCCGACAGCGACGTAAACGCAGTACAGTTTGTCATACTCGGTGGTCGCTGCATCGTTGTAGGATTTCTGGTTCAGGATCGTGTCCAGCGCCACAGCAGTTTTACCTGTCTGGCGGTCACCGATGATCAATTCGCGCTGGCCACGGCCAATCGGGATCATCGCGTCAACGGATTTCAGACCGGTCGCCATCGGTTCGTGAACCGATTTGCGCGGGATGATGCCCGGTGCCTTACTGTCGGCAACAGCGCGCTTCTTTGTGTTGATCGGGCCTTTGCCGTCCAGCGGGTTGCCAAGGCCGTCAACGACGCGACCCAGCAATTCGTCACCAACAGGGACGTCCACGATGGACTTGGTGCGCTTAACAACGTCACCTTCTTTGATGTCGCGGTCGGAGCCGAAGATAACCACACCGACGTTGTCGGCTTCAAGGTTCAGAGCCATCCCGCGGATACCACCGGGGAATTCGACCATTTCACCAGCCTGAACGTTATCAAGGCCGTAAACACGGGCAATACCGTCGCCAACGCTCAATACGCGGCCAACCTCGGCCACTTCGGCATCTTGACCAAAGTTTTTGATCTGGTCCTTCAGGATCGCAGAAATTTCAGACGCTTGGATCGCCATTATCCGACCTCTTTCATTTTGTTCTGGAGTGCGTTGAGCTTGGAGGCAATCGACGTGTCGATCATCTTCGAGCCCACTTTTACAATAAGACCGCCGATGATGGAGGCATCGACGGTTTCTTTGATGGTAATCGTTTTGCCCACTTGAGCCTTGAGTGTTTTTGCAAGCTTGTCAGCCTGCGCCTTGGTCAAAGCCTTGGCAGTCGTGACTTCAGCCGTCACTTCGCCGCGCTCTTCGGCCAGACGTTCCTGCAAGACCGCAAGAAGTTGCGGCATCACAAACAAACGGCGCTTGGCGGCCATCAGGGACAACAGATTGCTCGTGGTGTCCGAGAGTTTCATTTTCTTCGCAATTGCAGCGATGGCTGATGCCTGCTCGTCCCGGCTGTAAAGCGGAGAAGTCAGCAGTGTGCGCAGATCGGCGCTTTCAGTCATTGCGGCGTCCAAAGCGGCAACATCCGCTTCGAGTGCTTTAATGGCCTTGCCTTCTTTGGCAAGGTCAAACACCGCTGTCGCATAGCGCTGCGCGATGCCTGTGGAGATACCAGCAGTTTCGGACACGTCCACCCTTCCGATGTCTTGGGCCCAGCTTTACCAGACCCCAGAGTGATGGGGCAGCAAAGGGGCAGCTTGTTTGGCCCCCGTTTACACGAAAGCGTCAAAATCCTGCGCCATGTAGCAGACGTCCCATGGTGTCGCAAGCACCCTACGAGCAGATTCCGCTGTTCAAGAGCGCATATGGGGTGAAGGTGTGAAATGAACAGTGGTTTAACCGAAAAACGACGCAGTTTTCGCCACTTTTTGGACCATAAACGAAAAAAGCACGCGACCTGACCGGACACGTGCCTTGAATAAAAAGTTGGTTCATTCGTTACATCGGCTGGCGAAGACGCTGAACCATGGATGACGGGCCCGAAACAGTGCCCAAAACAGAACGATCTGACGCCTCCGACAGTGCCGAAGACCGATTCTCTTGTCAGGGCAGACTATTTGTCGCAGCCAAAGTCACCCATGCGCCAGCGTTCATCACCCGCAGCTCTTCTACGTCTTTGACCCAGGCCAACCAACCAGTGCGCGGCGTCACGAAAAGCCAACCACCCCCACTGAAAGTGGCGATCCTGCCGCCTTGGCCAGACCAGGCACCCAAAGGTGACGCGCCCAGCGCCCAGGCCTGCCCTTCGACAGGCGATCCCGGCGGGGTATTGGCCCCTGTGTCTTCAAGCGCGAGCTGCACGATCGTATCAAGCAGTTCTATCGCCTCATTATGGGTCACGTGCTTTTGTGCCTGCGAGGGCATGATGAAAGGTAAAGACAAATTCGGGGTCTGATCTGGCATCGGTTTCGCGCCTTCCGCAAAAAGTGAAATCACGCGCAGTATTCCCGCATCATCCTCAACGCTCTCTTGCAGGACCGTCCGATGGTTAACCCATCCTTAAGACCTCGTAGCGCAGAAGTGGTTAACGACAGATTGATGAATTGCGTGAGGGCTGATGACGAAACGTGCGCTAATTACCGGAGTAACCGGGCAGGACGGGTCTTATCTGGCCGAACTTCTGCTCCAAAAAGGCTATGAGGTCCATGGGATCAAGCGCCGCTCTTCCTCGCTGAACACGGAACGGATCGACCACATCTATCAAGATCCGCACACCGATAATGCCCGCTTTCAGCTGCACTACGGTGATCTTACCGACAGCTCGAACCTGACTCGGATCATGTCAGAGGTGCAGCCGGACGAAGTTTACAACCTTGGTGCCCAATCCCATGTCGCCGTGAGTTTTGAAGCGCCCGAATACACCGCAGATGTCGATGCGCTCGGGACCTTGCGGTTGCTCGAAGCGATCCGGTTCCTGAAGCTGGAGGGCAAAACGCGCTTTTATCAGGCATCGACATCGGAACTTTACGGGCAGGTGCGCCAGACCCCACAGACCGAATCCACGCCCTTTCACCCGCGCAGTCCTTATGCGGTGGCCAAACTCTATGCCTATTGGACCTGCGTGAACTACCGCGAGGCTTACGGGATGTTCGCCTGCAACGGTATTCTGTTTAACCACGAAAGCCCAAGGCGCGGCGAAACCTTTGTCACCCGCAAGATCACGCGCGGGTTGGCCCACGTGGCCTTGGGCCTGCAAGACTGCCTTTATCTGGGCAATATCGACGCGCTACGTGATTGGGGGCACGCCAAAGACTATGTGCAGATGCAATGGCTCATGCTGCAACAGGACCGGCCAGAGGATTATGTGATCGCAACTGGCGTACAGCATTCCGTGCGTGACTTCATCACATGGACCGCCGCAGAACTGGGCATGACGCTGGAATTCAGCGGGACCGACCTGCGCGAAGTTGCGACCGTGACAGCCGTCAATCACAATCGCGCGCCCAATGTCCGGGTTGGCGATGTGGTGATGCGCGTCGACCCGCGCTATTTCCGACCTGCCGAGGTTGAAACGCTGCTGGGCGATCCTTCGAAAGCCAAGGCGCAGCTTGGCTGGATCCCGAAAATCACGCCCCAACAGATGTGCGCCGAAATGGTCGGCGAAGACGTCAAGATCGCGCAGCGGCACGCCCTTTTGAAAAGGCACGGCATGGACACGCCCGTCGCGGTCGAGGCCTAGCCATGCGGATTTATCTGGCAGGACATCGCGGCATGGTAGGCAGTGCAATCCTGCGCAAGCTGATCATCAAGGGCGGGCAGGACATTATTACAGCAACGCGGGCAGAGCTTGATCTGACAAATCAAGCGGCGGTACGGGACTTTATGCAGGCCAAGCGGCCGGATATGGTCATCATCGCCGCGGCAAAAGTGGGCGGTATCCTGGCCAATGACCGCCAGCCCGCCAGCTTTCTGTCCGACAATCTCTTGATCGCTACCAATCTGATCCAACAGGCGCACGGCGCGGGTGTGCAGCGCCTGATCCAGCTGGGATCTTCTTGCATCTATCCCCGCGATGCACCGCAACCGATCCCGGAAAGCGCTTTGCTCAGCGGACCGCTCGAGCCGACTAATGCGCCCTATGCCATCGCCAAGATTGCAGCGATCAAACTGTGCGAAAGCTACAATCGGCAGTTTGGCCGCGACTACAGATCGCTGATGCCAACCAATCTTTATGGGCCGGGCGATAATTTCCACCCTGAAAATTCCCATGTCCTACCCGGACTGTTGCACCGTTATGACGCCGCTGCGCGCAGCGGCCAAAAGACTGTCACCATCTGGGGGACAGGCACCCCGCGCCGCGAATTTCTGCATGTGGACGACCTGGCGGAGGCGGTGCTGTTTACCATGGCGCTGCCATACCGGGACTATGCGGCCGCAACCACGCCGGAGCAAAGCCATCTTAATGTCGGGACAGGCAAAGACATCGCGATTCTGGAAGTGGCGCAAATGATCGCCAAAGTCACAGGGTTTCAAGGTGAAACACGCACCGATCCGTCAATGCCAGACGGCACCCCACGCAAATTGCTTGATACCAGAGCAACGACCCGGCTTGGCTGGACCCCGCGCATTTCACTCTGCGACGGCCTTGCAGAAACCTATGCGTGGTATTGCGCCGAACGCGCGGCAGGGCGCAGCTTGCGCGCCTCGTGAACTTGGCTAGAGCACGGCTCATGCACCGGGTGCAATGATAGATTGCACGCGGTGATTGGCCGCTTACGAATACTGGCCGATACATCACCCAAACTGATTAAATGCACCCTGCGCCATCAAGCACAGAGTGCACTGAAGACAAATCGTTAACCGTCACAACTCAGTACTTCCCCGAGATTTCGTCTACCGGACTGCGACAGACTTTTCTGTGCGCTTTGTCACAAAGTTTAACTTCTTCAAGATAATCCTAGATTGGCTCGTAAAGCATCAAGGCCGTTGGCCAAAGTCGTATGCGCAATGGCGGGTGAACCAGCCTCCACGTAAATCCGAAGCTCGGGCGCATTCCCTGATGGACGCAGATGAACGATACGCGCATCATGCAACGTCATTCGCAGCCCGTCGGTCTCGTCTACTGCGACACATTTGCCATCGAGTTGTTCCAGAAACGCGGATCGGGCGCTGGAGTCTTGGCGCAAAGCGGCGATAAAAGGCCCCGACTGTGCCGCATCGATGTCTTGCAGCCGATCCGCAACGGTAAAGCGCGCAGGCTCTGCCGCGACCAGAGAAGCGACATCGGTTTTGGCGGCTTTGGTCAGGACGCAAAGAAGTGGCAGCAAAGCATCGCGGGTCATCAGCGCAGGCAGCGGAGCCGTTGGACCCTTGGCGGCAAATCCGAGCAGAAAGCCACCGTTTGCCTCATAACCAACGACACAGCCCTTTGCCGCCTGCATCCCGGCAATCACATAGGGTGACCCGATCTGCGTTCTCAAGACATTCTCAAAACATCCGGATAGGCCAACGCCAGAATTCGAGGAAACGGGTGTGACGACCGTATCAGCACCAAGCACCGCTGCGGTGATCTGGCCCAGAATATCGCCGGGCACGATATCGCCGTGTTGATCCGTCATAAGCGGCCTATCCCCATCTGCATCGGTAGAGACGATGGCGGTCAGGTCATGGGCTTGCGCCCAACTCCGGAGCTGCTGCCGCACGCCATCCGATACGGCCTCTGTATCGACTGGAACAAAGACATCGGACCGACCCAGAGGAATGACCGTCGCCCCAAGGTCTTGCAGCAAGGTAGACAAAGTATCGCGCCCCACCGCGCTGTGCTGGTACACACCAATAGATTTGCCATCCAGCGCATTGCGAAAAGCATTGGCATAGCGGGCATGATAGGCGGCGGCGGCCGTCGGCAAGTCAATGATTTCTGCCGGAGAAGCCCGCATCTGCGGTGCGCCCAAGGCCCCGGTGATCGCGCCCTCTTCGTCTTTCGTGATCTCGCCTTGCGGGGTGTAAAACTTTAGCCCGTTCCGATCCGCCGGAATGTGACTGCCTGTGACCATGATCGCACCTGCACCGGCCTCTATCGCAGCAAGCGCAAGCGCAGGGGTCGGAATGGGCCCACAATGGAAAACCCGAACGCCTACCTCCGCGGCGGCCCGGGCCACAGATTTGGCCAGATCCGGCGACGACGCACGTAAATCATGACCCACAAAAAGACCGGCACCTGTGTCGCAAGACGCAGCAAATGCATGCACATAGTTTGATACACACGCTTGCGTCAGTTCAGTCACGAGACCACGCAGGCCGCTAGTGCCAAATTTTGGGGCCATTCTTGCTCTCCACTTGTCTGCGTAAAGCATGGCACATGCGCTGATCGCAAAGAACCGAAAATCAGAAGCGAAATTGAAGTAATTGCAGATTAAACGTCATGCGGGCGCCGTATTTCGGTCACGGACCCGCCAACACCCATCGCAAGGATAGACATTCTTCTGACGACGCTCGGTTCTGGGGGGGACCTGTCATGTCATCTTTATCTTTTGTGTCATACGTCACCGGCTCCGGTGATCTCGGCCATTCTCGTATCACCGATCTTGGGATCGTCGAGACCGGAGGTGCAACGCATCTCTATAGCGGGACACGCTACGATGGGGTGTTGCGCCAATGGATTATCGACAGCGGGCCGCTCACCATCGGCGAAGACCTTGCCTATGAAGGTGGCGACCGTCCTGGTGGCGTTGCTGGCTTTGTTGCGATTTCGGGGCAGAATGGCCCGCTTGTGATCACCGGCGGCAGTCAGACCGCACCGCTGCAAACAGTCGGGATCAACATCGACGGCACTTTCGGCGCTACAACACCCCTTGGGACACTTCCCAGTCATTTTGGCGGATTTCAACTTGGCAGCACGCTTTTACTCGACGACGGCAGCCAGATCGTTTTTGGCGCGTTGGCGGGCATGGGTGGGCTTGCGCGCCTGCGCTTTGACGATGACGGCACATTGCTGAACCACAGCATTCTTTATGATCCTACCCCCATGACGACCAGTCAGATCGCAGCGATAGCCACGGTCACGATAGGGAGCCAGAACTATGTCTTGACCACAAGTGCGGCGCAAAACGGCCTGACCGCCCGTCAGATTGATCAGGGTGGAGCTGTCATGGCGCAGCAGACAATCGGTGCAGACGACGGCCTATGGATCAGCGCCCCGACCGCGCTTGACATCGCAACCGTAGGCGCCAGCACCTATGCGGTTCTGGGCGCTGCCGGCTCGGGCAGCTTGAGTGTGATCGAGATTGGCGCCGACGGCGCTATGATTGTGCGCGATCACATCCTTGATTCAAGGGACACAAGGTTCGGCGGGGTCACATCTGTTGAAATCATCCAAACCGGCGACAAGACCTATGTCATTGCCGGCGGTGCCGATGACGGGATATCGGTTTTTGTGCTGCTGGAAGGCGGGCTGTTGGTCCATCGCGCAACAATCGAGGATACTGTCGACTTTGGCCTCGACAATATCAGCGCACTGGCCGGACATCAGAGGGTGGCAGCGCTTGACATCTTTGTGGCCAGCAGCAGCGAACCGGGGATCACGCAACTGCGGTTCGACACCGGATTGGCGGGGGTGACTGCGACGGCACCACAGGCAGGCGGCGTACTGACAGGCACCGCGGGCGGTGACATCCTGCAAGGACATGACGGTGACGACACAATCACCGCGGGCGGCGGTGCTGATATTCTGCGTGACGGGCTTGGCTCTGATGTCATGACCGGAGGCGCTGGCGCTGATCTTTTCATCCTCAGCGCGGATGGCGTGATTGACACCATAACCGATTTCACCATCGGAGAGGACAAGATCGACCTGTCACTTTGGCCTATGCTCCGCGACATCAGTCAGCTGTTCATCTCCATCACCACAGACGGGATGCGCATCACCTATGGTCAGGAAGTCCTTTTGGTACAAAGCGCCAACGGGGGGCCGATTGACTATCGCGACCTTGCTACGACTGATCTGATTGGCGCATCACGCCTGCCTGTGGGGATCACGCCGGGATATCCGGGGCCTGCGACCCCGCTTCCGACTTTCGGTGATCCGGCACCTTCTGATCAGGGTGGACCCAACAACATGCTCACCCCTTTGTTCCAGATCGCTGCCGGCAATCTGGACAGTCTTAGGGACAAACTGAACGCAGGCGGTTACTCGGTGGCGCCGGGCTTGGTGATTGATGGCGACAGTCTGTCAGAGACCGTGACCGGCGGCGATCGGTCTGATCTGATCATGGCCGGGGATGGCGACGACCAGATCAACGCAATGGCCGGGAATGACACTGTCTTTGGGCGCGATGGCGCGGACCAGATCGACGGCGGAGACGGTGCTGATACACTGCTTGGTGGCAATGGCGCTGATGACATCCGGGGCGGGAACGGACAGGATCTGCTGGATGGCGGTGATGGTGACGACAGGCTGGACGGCGGCGCAGGCGACGACATCTTGTTCGGGCGCGCCGGCGCGGACACCTTTGTTTTCAGCGGCGGCGCAGACCGCATCGCGGATTTCGAGCAAGGTGTCGACGAGCTCGTACTGGATCCAAGCCTTTGGACAGGGCTGACATCAGTTGCCGACCTTCTGTTTGTCTATGGCAGTTTCGACGGCGATACCGCCACCATAGACTTGGGTGACGGGAATATCTTGCGGGTCGAAGGAGTCATCGATCCGTTGACCTTTGGCGACGATATCAGCCTTTTTTAAGGTCAGTTCCCGGTCACGAGGCGGCCGAGCGTATTGGTCAGACTGAAGAGTGTGAGCGCAGGCCCAAGTGCGCTTTCGGTACCATAGATCAAATCATCCCCCTCCAACATAAAGTTCCCTGCTGAAAAAAGGCCGTCCGCTGTGGTCAGATCGATGGTAAAGACCACCCGTTCTTTTGGTGGCCCTTTGATGCCATCGGACACGGCACTGGGCGCGTATTCACGCAAGATCAAGATACCTTCGGGGTTGGCACTGCCTGCATTCACGCCACCGACAAGGGAAAGCGCCTCGAGGGCGGAAAACTCGGTTTCAGGGAAATCAAAAATGGCTTGCGCACCTGTCGCCCCCAGAGCGATGAATTTGCGCTCATCGTCCTCGATGAAAATGCGATCACCCCCGCGCACGGCAATGTTGAACTGTGGCTCCTTCAAAAGCCGCTCAAACGGGATGCCAAAGGTCTGGCTACCCCGGACCAAACGGACCTGCGGCGAGCGCAGTTCAGGGCTCGGGCCACCGGCCTGCGAGAACAAATCAAGGATTTTGACGTTCCTGTCTGGCAGCGGGTAAAGCCCGGGCGCGCTAAAGCCCGATGCGAGGTTTGCTGTATTCCCGCGGCCCGGTTCGACCTCCAACTGTACCTGCGCCGAAGGCACGGTCCGGATCAACTCTTCTTCGATGCGCGTGCGTGCTGTAGCTGGCGACATCCCCGAGATTTGCAAATTTCCGATATAGGGGACAAATATCCGCCCATCCGAACTCACAGAGGTGGGTTGCAGCGGCGTGATCCCTGCGGGGCCAAAAATCGAATCTTCTTCGGCGTCCCAGATTGTCATCTGCACAGTGTCACCGGGGGCAATCAACAACGAGGCAGGCTGTTCCTGTGCCAAAGGCCAAGGCCGGGTCTGTTGCCCCGTGACCGGCCAGCCTTGCAGAACTGGCAGAGTATCGCGGCCGACCTCATAGACGGCAAAATCATAAACAGGCTCTTCACCGGCTGCGGCTGTATTTGCGTTGGAAGCCGCCAAAACCTCAGACTGGAAGCCGGCACCCCGTGGCAAACCACAACTTGCAAGAGCGCAACAAGCAATGACAGCAACAAACTTTTGACCTAGCAAACCAGATTCCTTCCGAGCAGTCCAATTTCACTATACCCTAAGCTGCAAAGGTGACAGCATACCATTGATGAAATGAGTGAATAACAGTGCTTGATGGAAATGCATCAAAAATCGACCGCGATGCCCTTTTTCTCCCAATCGCCGTATCGGACAGGTTCAGGCCCATCACGCCCACCCAATTCCGTTGGCAGTGCTTTTGCCTTGGTATTCTTGCGGCGCTCTTCGGCCTCTGCAAGGGCGCGTTTTGCGGCCGGTGGCAGGTTGGCTGGCTCTTGGGTCACGGGGACGCTCTCCTTGTGGGTCACATCAGATTGATATACCCCCCGTCCACCCAGCTTCAAGTGAGACATCCATGAGTCAGACAGGTCTGCCCGCCCGCCGTACAGCACATCATCTGCTCATGCAGATCACCGGCGAGGGTCGCTTGATGGCAGAATTGATTGCGGGTGGCGCATTGGCGCAACTGGAAAACGACGACCGCGCACGGGCGCAGCGTCTTGCGACAGATACCTTGCGCGGCTTGGATCGCGCTGACCGGATGCTCAAGCCCTACCTCAAGAAAGCACCGCCCGATCACGTGATGAACGCCTTGCGTCTGGGGGTGATTGAGCTTTGTGGCGGCGCGGCGGCTCATGGGGTTGTGAACGCCTATGTCGAGATCGTTGCCCGCAACAAGCGCACGCAGTCGATGAAGGGCCTGACCAACGCGGTTCTGCGCAAGATCGCCGAGGAAGGCCCCGCAGGCTGGCACAAGCGTGCAATTCCGCTGACGCCCGGATGGCTGCGCCAGCCCTTGGTTGCGGCATGGGGCCGCGATGCGGTGACAGGAATGGAGGCTGCCCATTTCGCGGGCGCATCGCTGGACCTGACCGCCAAAACCGATGCCGAAGCTGTTGCACGTGCTGTCGGCGGGGTCGTCTTGCCGACCGGCTCTGTCCGGATCGCAAATGCAGGACAAGTCAGTTCTTTGCCAGGCTATGCTACCGGTGACTGGTGGGTACAGGATGCGGCAGCGGCCATCCCCGTCAAAGTGCTTGGGGATGTCAAAGGGCGCAAAGTGCTGGATCTCTGCGCAGCCCCGGGCGGCAAAGCCATGCAGCTTGCCGCAGCAGGGGCTGACGTGACCGCGGTGGATGTATCTGAAAAACGTATGGAACGCGTCGCAGAAAACCTTGCCCGCGTCGGCCTGCAAGCCACGATCGTAGTCAGCGATGCCTTTGCCTTTGCGCAGGACGGCTTTGACGCCATACTGCTAGACGCCCCTTGCTCGGCCACCGGCACCATCCGCAGGCATCCCGACCTGCCCTATGCCAAGGATGGATCTGAATTTGCGGAACTGATCGCACAACAAGAGGCGATGATTGACCACGCGCTCGGCCTTCTCAAGCCCGGTGGCCATCTGGTTTTCTGCACCTGCTCTTTGTTGCCCGACGAGGGCGAGGTGCAGGTCGAAGACGCTTTGGCGCGGCATTCTGATCTGAGCTGCGATGCCGATGCGCTGCGTATCCCCGGCATGGACCCTGCATGGATTACACCCGAGGGCGGCCTGCGGTTAAGGCCCGACTACTGGCCGGAATTGGGTGGCATGGACGGCTTCTATGTGGCTGTTCTTCGAAAGGCTGCGTGACTTAGGCTGCAGCATTTCCTATGGTCTGCGCAAGAACAGCCATCGCAAGGCAAATCAGGGCCGCTCGACGTGAATCAGACACATACTTGGCAAGCACGCCGGACCAGATTCATGCATCGGGTTCACGCCCGCCGCGCGGCCCGTACTGCGGCAACAACGTCCTTTCTATTTGCCCCCGAACCCCGAACCATTGGTGTCATCGCGCGCGGGCAGCAGTTGATCGTGGGGAACTTCCTGTTTTCCGGCCTCTTGGTGAAGGCACCAAACAGGTCCATCTGGGATATCGCACCTGACAACGAAACCGTCGAAGATGAAATTCAGGGCTGTGCATGGCTTGATGATCTTGCCGCCCTTGGCGATGAACGGGCCCGCGAGCGCGCGCAGTCTTGGGTTTTCGAGTGGATCAACCGCTACGGCGATGGCCGCGGCAGCGGTTGGACACCTGACCTTGTCGGGCGCCGACTGATCCGCTGGATCAACCATAGCCAATTCTTGCTGCACAGACAGGAACAAACGGCAGCGGACCGGTTGCTCCAAAGCCTCGCGCAACAAACGCTTTTCCTGTCGCGCCGCTGGAAAACCACTGCACCCGGTCTGCGTCGGTTTGAAGCGCTGAGTGGCATGATCTACGCGGGTCTCTCGTTGGACGGGATGGAGCACCATGTCGATCGGGCGGTCAGCGCGCTCGCCCATGATTGCGACACGCAAATTGACGCAGAGGGTGCCATCGCCACACGCAATCCCGAAGAATTGCTTGAAATCCTGAGCCTGCTGCATTGGACCATTCAGTCACTTGCTGACGCGGGCCACAAGTTGCCGCCCCAGTTGATCGGCGCTGTAGAGCGGATCACGCCGACACTGCGCGCAATACGACATGCAGACGGTGGGCTTGCGCGCTTTCACGGTGGCGGGCGTGGCATTGAAGGCCGGCTGGATGCTGCCTTGGCAGCCTCCGGTGTGAAAACCTTGCCAGAGCCGCGTTTGTATATGGGATATGCGCGTTTGGCGGGCGGACGCACGTCTGTCATCGCGGATGCGGCCGCGCCACCAAGCGGGCAGGCTTCGGCTGACGCGCATGCCAGCACTCTGGCGTTCGAGCTGACCTCCGGGCGCAGGCCAGTTATCGTGAATTGCGGGTCTGGCGCGCGCTTTGGCGATGCTTGGCGCAGGGCAAGCCGCGCAACGCCGAGCCATTCAACGATGATGATCGAAGGTGTTTCTTCCTCGCATCTTGCAGCCAAGGATCGCTTGACCGGCAGCAGCGAGTTGCTGACGGACTTGCCCACCCGCGTTCAAGGCCGCGTTGTCGATGGGGAGACAGGGCGCAAACTGGAACTGTCGCATAATGGCTATCAACCCACTCACGGGCTGACACATGCCCGCATTCTGCAACTCTCGGTCGACGGACGCGCGCTCGAAGGCGAAGACTTGCTGACCACACTTGATCCGACGGACGAGGCGATTTGCGACAAAGCGCTGGCGATTGCGGGGATTCCCTATGTCCTGCGCTTTCATCTTCACCCGGATGTCGACGCCTCGCTTGATCACAGTGCAACGACAGTGCGTTTAACGCTAAAGTCAGGGGAAGTCTGGCGCTTTCGCCATGATGGGACTGCGAAACTCAGTCTTGCGCCGTCCATTTATCTGCAAAATGGACGATTAAAGCCGCTTGCAGCGCAACAGGTGGTTTTATCCGGTCACGCAATAGCCTATGCGACACGCGTCCGCTGGTTGCTCGCCAAAGCCCAAGACACGCCCAATGCGGTGCGTGATCTTGTGCAGACCGATCCGTTGGACGCTGTAGACTAGCCTCCGGGGACCCATATGACTGACCTTGCACCACTGCGCCGCGCTTTACTTTCTGTGTCCGACAAGACCGGGTTGATTGACCTTGGCAAAGCGCTTGCCGCACGCGGGGTTGAATTGTTGTCAACCGGCGGATCGGCAAAGTCCTTGCGCGAGGCGGGCCTAGAGGTGCGCGATGTCGCGGATGTCACAGGCTTTCCCGAAATGATGGACGGGCGGGTCAAGACGCTGCACCCTGTTGTGCATGGCGGCCTTTTGGCGCGCCGCGATCTGGAAGGCCACCGCGATGCGATGATTGAACACAACATCGGCCCGATCGATCTGTTAGTGGTCAACCTGTATCCGTTCGAAGAAACCGTCGCCAAGGGTGCCGACTTTGACACCTGCATCGAAAACATCGACATCGGCGGCCCTGCGATGATCCGCTCTGCCGCGAAGAACCACGCTTTTGTCACTGTCGTGACCGACGTTGAAGACTATGCCGCTTTGCTGGCTGAACTTGATGCCAACGACGGGCAAACGACTTTGGCGCTCCGCCAGCGCCTTGCGCAGACCGCCTATGCCCGCACAGCCGCCTATGACACCGCTGTGAGTACTTGGATGGCGGGCGCGATTGGAGCGGACACTCCCCGCCGCCGGTCGTTCAGCGGCACATTCAAGCAAACCATGCGCTATGGGGAAAACAGCCACCAATCGGCGGCCTTCTATACGGATGGCACGAACCGTCCCGGTGTGGCCACCGCTGTGCAACATCAGGGCAAGGAATTGTCCTATAACAACATCAACGACACCGACGCGGCCTTTGAACTGGTCGCAGAATTCGACCCCGCAGAAGGCCCTGCAGTCGCGATTATCAAACATGCCAACCCCTGCGGCGTGGCGCGTGGTGCAAGTTTGCTCGAGGCTTACCAGAATGCCTTTGACTGCGACCGGACCAGTGCCTTTGGCGGCATTGTCGCGCTCAACCAACCGCTGGACGAGAATACGGCCAAGGCCATTGTGGAAATCTTCACAGAAGTCGTCATTGCACCAGGCGCATCGGAAGCGGCAAAGGCCGTGTTTGCCGCAAAAAAGAACCTGCGCCTGCTGACCACCGATGGTCTGCCCGACGTGACTGCCCCGATCACTACATACCGCCAAGTGGCGGGGGGTATGTTGGTGCAGGACAAAGATACGGGTTTTGTCGGCATGGACGATCTGAAAGTCGTCACGAAACTTGCACCGACAGCGGCGCAAATGGCCGACCTGCTTTTCGCGTGGAAAGTGGCCAAGCACGTGAAATCCAACGCTATCGTCTATGTCAAAGACAAGGCCACTGTGGGCGTCGGCGCAGGCCAGATGAGCCGCCTTGATAGCGCGCTGATTGCCGCCAAAAAGGCCGAACGCATGGCCGATGCGATGGGACTGTCCGCACCTCTCACGATCGGGTCGGCTGTTGCCTCTGATGCATTTTTCCCTTTCGCGGATGGGCTGATGGAAGCCGCTGCTGCCGGTGCAACTTGCGTGATCCAACCGGGCGGATCGATGCGCGATGATGAAGTAATTGCTGCCGCAGATGCTGCAGGAATTGCGATGGTGTTTACCGGCATGCGCCACTTCCGACACTAGGAGCCCCCTGATGAAGCTGATGTTCTGGACCGGATTTTGGGTGTTTCTGATCGACCAGATCACCAAGTATTACGTTGTGCATTGGCTTGGGCTGATCAACGAGGCAGACGGCCGGATCGAAGTCTGGCCACCCTTCCTTGAATTCCGCATGGCATGGAACCGGGGCGTGAACTTTGGGCTTTTTGCCGATTACGACATGCGCTGGGTGCTGATCGGGGTCGCATTCGCGATCACCGGCGGAGTGATCTGGTGGCTGAACCGGATCGGCGGGACCAAATGGGTCTATATTTCGGGTGGTTTCCTGATTGGTGGGGCAATGGGCAATGTGATTGACCGCTTCTTTTACGGGGCGGTTGCGGATTTCCTCAATATGTCCTGCTGCGGGATCAACAACCCCTATGCGTTCAACGTGGCCGATATCTCGATCTTTATCGGGGCGATCGGGCTGGCGTTTCTGGCCGATGACAAAAAGAAAGCTGCGTGACCTCGCGCTGGCCATGCGATAGACAATGCGGACACATCTTAGGAATTTCGCGATGCGCAAGCTCACTTTCTCAGCTCTGGCCCTGATTTTGGTTGCTGCCTGCGGCAATACCGACCGCCCCTTGCGTGATCTTCAATCTGCTGGTGGTGGCCCTGACCCCTTTGCCGTCATCCCTGTTGGCGCATTGGAAATTCCGGCGTCACGTGACCTGCCGACCCCAACACCCGGGGGTACAAACCGCACTGATCCCACGCCAAACGCCGACGCTATTGCCGCTTTGGGTGGCTCTGCTGCGGCGCAAGTGGCCGGAGGCATCCCCGCCAGCGATGCCGCACTCGTTGCACAAGCAAGCCGCTATGGCGTTGACCCAAATATCCGGAGCGTCTTGGCGGTTGCAGATAATGCGCGGCTGGAACGGGCGCGCCGCTCGAATATCTTTAACCCGCTTGGGCGCGACCGGTATTTCCCCGCCTATGCCGGTCAGGCGCTTGACGCTTTTGCCGAGCTGGAACGGTTGCGGGCCCTTGGCATTCGCGTTCCCACGCCACCAGCAGCGCAATAACCAAACCTCACAACACCGTATGGTGACTTGAACAAAGCGCAATCAGGCGTAGGTATCTGGGCAGCAATATCAAAAAGGGTGCCCATGACACGTTTGTTTGCCGCCTTCGCCGCAATAGTGACTGCATTTGCGGCTCACGCTGAAGAAGTCACAACCTACACGCTCGACAACGGGATGGAGGTCGTCGTCATCGAAGACCACCGTGCGCCTGTCGTCGTGCATATGGTCTGGTACAAGGTCGGATCAGCGGATGAACCGGTCGGAGCATCCGGCGTCGCGCATTTCCTTGAGCATTTGCTGTTCAAAGGCACTGACGTTCTGGCACCGGGCGAATTTTCCGCGACTGTCGCGGCCAATGGCGGCAGCGATAATGCCTTCACCAGCTATGACTATACCGCCTATTTCCAGCGGATCGCAGCAGACCGGCTGGAACTGATGATGCAGATGGAAAGTAACCGGATGAATAACCTCCGGATCACCCCGGAAGATGTCGAGACCGAAAGACAGGTCATTCTGGAAGAACGCAACCAGCGTACAGAAAACAACCCCAACGCCCTTGCGCGCGAGCAATTCAACGCGGCCCTGTTCCAGAACCACCGCTATGGCGTGCCCATCATCGGCTGGAAGCACGAGATGGAGCAGCTTGATCTGCAAGACGCGCTTGATTTCTACGACCTTTACTATTCGCCCAACAACGCAATCCTTGTTGTGGCCGGTGATGTGGAACCCGAAGAGGTACTGGCCCTTGCCAGACAGTATTATGGCGTGATCCCTGCCGAAGAGCACCTTCCGGTGCGCGAACGCCCGCAAGAGCCGCCACAACGCGCCGAGCGGCGGATCACCTATGTTGATGCACGTGTCAGCCAGCCCTTTTTGATCCGCAGCTACCTTGCGCCGGAACGCGACCCCGGTGCGCAAAGTGAAGCGGCGGCACTGGTCTATCTGGCCGAACTGCTGGGCGGGTCGCCTTTTACCTCGGCACTTGGTCAGGCACTGCAATTCGACAGCCAGACTGCGATCTACACCAATGCTTCTTATGATGGTTCGCGGCTTGATGATGGGACATTCTCCTTTGCCGTAGTGCCCGCCGAAGGGGTGACACTGTCAGAGGCCGAAGCAGCGATGGATGAGGTCATCAACGCCTTTATGGAGGCAGAGATTGACCCCGCGCGCATGGACAGCATCCGCACCCAACTGCGGGCCTCGGAAATCTATGCACTTGATAACGTGGACGGTTTGGCGCGGCGCTATGGCGCTGCACTCACCCAAAGCCTGACCATCGCGGATGTGCAGGCATGGCCGGATATTCTGCAAGCCGTGACCGAAGAGGATATCAAGGCTGTCGCAGCCAAGGTCTTCAACCGTGATCAGGCCGTCACCGGCTGGGTCGTTTCCAGCCAAGAGGAGGCACGTTGATGCTTCGAATACTGATAACTGTGTGCTTTGCGCTGGTCACAACAACCGCCCAGGCTGAAATTGACATCAAGCAGGTCACTTCGCCCGGTGGCATCAACGCATGGGTCGTCGAAGAACCCGCAATTCCTTTCATCGCGCTTGAGATCCGCTTTCGCGGCAGTTCCTCGCTTGATCTGCCCGGCAAGCGGGGTGCCACAAACCTGATGGCCGCACTGCTTGAAGAAGGCTCCGGCGACATGAACGCGCAGGAATTCCAGACAGCGCTCGAGGCACTTGCCGCCAGCTTTAGTTTTCGGGCGCTTGATGACACCCTGTCGATCTCGGCACGCTTCCTGACAGAAAACAAGGCCGAAGCGCTCGCCTTGTTGCGCCAAGCGCTGATCGAACCCCGCTTTGACCAGGATGCATTGGACCGCGTGCGTCCACAGGTCCTGTCAGGCATCGCAAGCGACGCCAAAGACCCCAATTCTATCGCCAGCGCTGCCTTTGACGCCGCCGCTTTTGGCGATCATCCCTACGGTTCTGCGATCGACGGAACGGTCGAGAGTGTTAGCGCATTGACCCAGCAGGATATGTTCGATGCACACCGCAACGCATTGACCCGCGACCGTCTGTTTGTATCCGTTGTCGGCGACACCACAGCCGACGCCGTCGGTGCCATTCTGGATGATCTACTGGGCGACCTGCCCGCCGAAGGTCCTGTTCTACCGGATGATGTGGCTTTCGGGCTTGAGGGCGGTGTCACGGTGATCGAGTATGACACCCCTCAAGCAGTAGCACTTTTTGGGCAGGCGGGCCTAAAGCGGGATGACGAAGACTTTTTTGCCGCGTTTGTCATGAACCATGTGCTGGGTGCTGGCGGATTTGAATCGCGGCTTATGACGGAAGTGCGCGAAAAGCGCGGGCTGACCTATGGGATCGGAACGTACCTCGTGCCCAAGTTCCATGCCGAAATGTTGCTGGGTTCGGTGGCATCCTCCAATGCGACGATCGCGGAGGCGATAGAGGTTATCCGCGGTGAATGGGCGCGCATGGCCAACGAAGGGCTGAGCGCGGAGGAATTGGAAGTCGCCAAAACCTATCTGACAGGCGAATATCCTTTGCGGTTCGATGGCAACGCAGAGATCGCGAAGATCATGGTTGGTATGCAGATGGTCGGTTTGCCACCTGAATATGTGGTGGACCGGAATGATTTTGTGAACGCCGTCACGCTCGAAGACGTCAACCGCGTGGCCGCTGAACTCCTCCAGCCTGAGGCGCTGCACTTTGTGGTCGTGGGCAAGCCGGAAGGCTTGGAAAGCACACAATAGCAGCTAAAATACTGATCTGAGCGGGGAAACTGCAGGGCGGCAAACCCGCCTTTTCCCCTCGCAGAATCGGCGCTTCCCATGCTACACCTTGTGGCATGGCCATCGCAGACCCCCAGATAAAGCCTCGTCCGGTCATCCGGCAGCTTGATGATGCCGCAATCAACCGGATTGCGGCGGGTGAAGTGCTGGAACGCCCCGCTTCGGCGGTCAAGGAATTGATCGAGAATAGTATCGACGCTGGTGCAAGCCGGATCGAAGTCATGATCGCCGATGGCGGCAAGACACTGATCCGCGTGACTGACGATGGCTGCGGGATGTCACCCTCTGACCTGCCGATGGCCCTGTCACGCCATGCCACTTCAAAAATCGACGGGTCTGACCTTCTGAATATCTCGTCTTTCGGTTTCCGTGGTGAGGCGCTGCCTTCGCTGGGCGCTGTTGGGCGGCTTTCGATCACCTCCCGCGCGGCGGGTGAAGACGCCGCAAATATCGCTGTCGCCGGTGGGCGGGCGGAAGGGGTCAAACCTGCGGCGCTCTCAGCCGGCACCGTGATCGAGTTGCGCGATATGTTCTACGCCACGCCAGCGCGGTTGAAGTTTCTGCGGACCGATAGGGCCGAGGCACAGGCCGTCACCGAAGTCGTCAAGCGCCTTGCCATGGCAGAACCTTTCGTGACCTTCATCCTGCGCGATGTGTCTGGCGGCGATGACCGCACAACATTCCGCGCTGACGCAGAAACCGGCGATCTTTTCGAGGCGTTGCACGGCCGCTTGCGCACTGTTCTGGGCAAGGATTTTGCCGAAAACGCCCTGCGGATTGATGCAGAGCGTGACGGGTTCCACCTCACGGGCTATGCCGCCCTGCCCACCTATTCGCGGGGTGCCGCGGTCGCGCAATACCTTTGCGTCAACGGGCGGCCTGTGCGGGACAAAATGCTGCTTGGCGCGTTGCGCGCCGCCTATATGGATGTGCTTTCGCGCGACAGGCATCCTGTTGCGGCGCTTTTTGTGGATTGCGATCCCACGCTCGTAGATGTGAACGTCCACCCTGCGAAATCCGAAGTCCGCTTTCGCGACCCCGGCACTGTGCGGGGTTTGATCGTCTCTGGCCTGCGTCACGCTTTGGCAGAAGCAGGCCACAGAGCATCGACCACGGTCGCAAACGCCACCTTGGGCGCGATCACGCCCGAACCGACGACTCCACGCGTCTATCAAATGGACCGGCCCAGCTTTAGCGCGCGTTCTTTGACGTTTCAGGCGCAGGCGCCCGGCTTTAGCGAAACCGCGTCTGCCCGCATTGAACCTGTGATCGACGATGTCGCCGATCATCTGCCCTTGGGGGCTGCGCGGGCGCAGATCCATGAAAACTATATCATTGCGCAGACCGAAAAAGGGATCGTGATTGTCGATCAGCACGCCGCCCACGAGCGTCTGGTCTATGAGAAGCTCAAAGCGCAGATGGCCGTGAATGGTGTCGCGGCACAGGCATTGCTGATCCCAGAAATTGTCGAACTATCCGAGGGTGAATCAGCACAACTGATGGAAATCGCAGACGATCTGGCCCGTCTGGGCCTGACCATCGAACCCTTTGGCGGCGGTGCAATCGCTGTGCGCGAAACACCTGCGATCTTGGGCGAGGTTAATGCAGAGGCCATGATCCGCGACATCCTTGATGAACTGGCCGATCAAGGCGACAGCGCATCGGTGAAAGCGCGGATCGAGGCAATTTTGAGCCGGGTGGCCTGTCACGGCTCGATCCGGTCGGGGCGCCGGATGCAAGCGGCCGAAATGAACGCGCTTTTGCGCGAAATGGAAGCAACACCCCTGTCAGGGCAATGCAACCACGGCAGGCCCACCTATGTTGAACTCAAGCTGGCCGATATCGAACGGCTTTTCGGGCGCACATGATCCAGATTGGCGAGACAATTATTGACCTGAGCGATCCAACCGTGATGGGCGTGATTGCAGCCGTCATCACGGCACTTCTGGTGCTGATCCTGCTTTTCATGTCGGTCCGCCGCGCGGGTAAATCCACAGAAGCCGTGCAGTTCGTGGCCACACAAGTCGGGCGCTTGGCGCAAGATGTGCAGCTTTTGGGGCAGGGGCAGCATCAGCTTGCCGGCAACATCCAGACGGTCAGCGATGCGCAGGCCAATGCGCAAGTGCATGTCGTGCAAACCATGGAGGCGCGACTGGCTGAAGTGCAGGCGCAAATGGCAGAGCGACTGGCTGACAATGCCCTGCGATCCGCGCGGTCCTTGGCCGAGATGCAGGAACGGATGAAAGAAACCCTGAGCGGGTCATCGGAAAAGACCACAAAGAGCCTCACCCAATTGCAAGAGCGGCTGGCGACGATCGACAGGGCGCAAACCAATATCGAAAAACTGTCTGGCGACGTGCTGTCCTTGCAGGATATCTTGTCGAACAAACAGCGGCGCGGGATGTTTGGGGAAATCCAGCTGACCGATATTGTGTCCAAAGCCCTGCCCAGCGATAGCTATGCTTTGCAGCACACCCTTTCCAACGGCAAGCGGGCGGACTGTCTGGTGCATTTGCCAAATCCGCCGGGCCCCATTGTAATTGACGCGAAATTCCCGTTCGAGGCCTATGAGGCCTATGCCGCTGCCGAAACCCCGCCCCAGCAACAGGCCGCACTGCGCGATCTGGGCAATGCCGTGCGCAAACACATCAAGGACATCAGCGAACGCTACATCATCGAGGGCGAAACCGCTGATGGCGCGATCATGTTCCTGCCCTCCGAGGCGGTCTATGCCGAACTGCACGCGCGTCTGCCCGAGGTCGTGCGCGCAGGGTTTGATGCCCGCGTCTGGATCGTATCACCCACCACCTGCATGGCAACGCTGAACACAATGCGCGCGATCCTCAAGGATGCCCGCATGCGCGAACAAGCCGGCGAAATTCGCAAGGCGCTACGCCTGCTGCATCGCGATGTGGAAATCATCGGCGAAAAGGCGGGCAAGCTGGAAATACACCTGCGGCAAGCGGGCGAGGATGTTTCCGGCGTCCTTACTGCCGCAACGCGCGCGGGCAAGCGCGCGGACCGTCTGGACAACTTTGATTTCGAAGAACTGGCACCGGATGAGGCGTCAAGCGTCGTGCCCATGATTTCGCCAAAACTGTAGGATAGACCAATGCAACAACGTGTGATCATGACGGCAGGCGCAGGCGGGATCGGGCGGGTGATGGCGCTAGCCTTTGCCGCGCAAGGCGCGCGCGTTCACGTGTGCGATCTGGACGAGGCCGGTCTGGGCTCTGTTTCCCAGACTGACGGCATTGTTGGTGCGCGCGTTGATGTGGCTGATGAGGCCGCGATGGATGCATGGTTGCAATCGGCGCTTGATGATATGGGTGGCTGCGACGTGCTGGTGAACAATGCGGGCATCGCCGGGCAAGCGGGGCCGATCGAAGACCTGAGCCTTGCCGACTGGAAAACCTGTCTTGCGATCAATCTGGATGCGCAAATGCTGACCTGCCGCAAAGTAGCACCCGTCATGAAACGCCAGAAGTCCGGCGTCATCATCAATATGTCTTCGACATCGGGGCTTTTCGCGGTGCCGTTCCGCGCGCCCTATGTTGCCGCCAAATGGGCGGTGATCGGGCTGACGAAAACGCTGGCGATCGAGTTGGGGGCTTTCGGTATCAGGTGCAATGCAATCTGCCCCGGCGCTGTCGAAGGCGACCGGATGGACCGGGTGCTTGCCGCAGAGGCTCAGGCTAAAGGCGTGACACCTGAACAGGTCTATAAGGACTATGCATCAGGCACATCACTGCGGCGATTTGCCAAAGCGGATGAAATCGCAAGCATGTGCCTGTATCTGTCTTCGGATGCTGCCCGGTTCGTTTCGGGTCAGGTGATTGCCGTGGACGGCAATACAGAGACCTATCACATCTGATATCGAAAAAGGCCCCGGATTTCACCGAGGCCTTTCCAATAAACTCAAACCGCAATGCGACTTAGATATTCATGAATTTCTGTGCCAGTCTTGGCATCAGACCATTGAACCGCAATGGCGCATCGGTCGCGGCAAGGCAGATACAATCAAGGCCTGCTTCGGCGACAGGTGTATGGTTCATATCTTCGTTTGCGACCTCGACGTCACCCGCGGCAAAACGGTCACTCTCATCGACAAAAGCACCTTGCAGAACAAGGGTCAATTCCGTGCCGTGGTGTCCGTGATCAGGCACCGCAGTTCCAGCAGGAATACGCAACAGCCGCACGCTGGCTTCGTCAGAAGTCTTAAGGATCATCTGGCTTACGCCGCCGCCAACCTTGCGCCATTTGACGCTTTCAAGATCGCCGTTCACATAGGACTGCAACGGCGCAGGGAAAATACCGCCCGCGGTCTTTTTTGCGGGCGCTTCCTCAACGACGCCACGATCAATCAACGCCAGCGTCGCGTTCAAGGCGTCTTCGGCGACCGCGACCGGCGCACCGCTCATCATCACCTCGCCGCCGACAGCGTCGTATTCGGCCAATGCGGCGCGGCAGCTATCACACATCGAAATATGTGTAGCGACCACAAGGTTGAATGCCTCTGGCAACGTGCCCGCAGCATAGCCCATCAACAAGGGGCCGGTCAGATGGTGTTTAATCTTACTCATTTCAGTCATCACTTCATTGCGTGGCGCAAACGATCCAGCGCCAATCTTATCCTCGATTTGATCGTCCCCAAAGGTAGTCCGGTTTCGGCGGCAATCTCGCTATGGCTCAATTCACCAAAGTAGGCGCGTTCGATTAGTCTTCTTTGTTCTTCCGGCAACGTGGCCAAGGCCCGCCCGAGTTGTTCTGTTTCTTGTTGCAAGCCCATCGCATCGGCCGCTTCCGGCTCTGCTTCGGGGCCCCATGGCAGGTCTTCTGGTTCGGGCCGGCGCTGCTTGCGCAGCAGATCGATCTTGCGGTTCCGGGCGATTGTGAAAATCCATGTGGAAACACTTGCCTTGGTCGGATCGAACAAATGGGCCTTGTTCCAAAGGGTCGCCATCACCTCTTGCGTACATTCTTCTGCCAGATCCGGGCTGGCCCCCGATTTCATCAAAAATGACTTCACGCGCGGCGCGAAGTGACCAAACAGCTCTGCAAAAGCGGCTCGGTCCTTATTGTCGCGTACGGCATAGAGCTCTGCGACCCATGCCATACGTTTGGTCGCCACCTCTGCTGTCACCTTCTGTTTCCCTACCTTGCGAAAGAGCTGCGCTGCAGCTCCATCATAGGATGTAACCGCAGACGGTGCATCAGCATTTGCAAGGGCATTGGTATCCGTCAACATATCGTTCATACGGGTCGAAAACCGGGTTGGATCACCAGACAAGAATCTTTTTTGATGATCCACAGAAGTTGTAGAAACGTAAGAGCTAGTAGAAAATAGCCCAAAAGGACGGAGCGACCACGAATGCCATCTGAGACCGGGACGACCGCACCCAAGAAAATCGCGGTTATTGGGGCTGGCATTTCAGGAATGGGCGCAGCGCATGCTTTGGCAAATAACCACCGTGTGGTCTTGTTCGAGGCCGAAAGCCGCCTTGGCGGACACGCGCGGACACGCATGGCAGGCAAGAATGCCGATCAACCTGTCGATACAGGGTTCATCGTTTTCAACTATGCAAATTACCCCCATCTGACAAAGCTTTTTGACGATCTCAACGTCCCCGTCACCAAAAGCAACATGAGCTTCGGAGCCTCCTTTAGCGGTGGCCGGATGGAATATGGGCTTGCGAGCTTGAACGCCCTCTTCGCCCAGCGCAGCAACATCGCCAGCCCGAAATTTCTGCGCATGGTCCGCGATATTCTGCGGTTCAACGCCAAAGGACTGGAAGCCAGCAAGGACGAAACCCTCACTATACGGGAACTGCTCCAGAAACTGGGCCTCAGCAACTATTTCCGCGATCATTATCTGTTGCCATTTTCGGGCGCGATCTGGTCCACGCCCAAGGAAAAGATTCTTGATTTTCCGGCCTATGCCATGATGCGCTTTTTCGACAATCATGCGCTGTTGGGGGCAACAGGCCAGCATCAGTGGTACACCGTTGATGGCGGATCACGCGAATACGTCACCCGCCTTGCCGCCGACATGATGCGACGCGGGATTGATATCCGCTTGGCGTCTCCGATTGATGCGGTCCGCCGTACCCAAGCGGGCGCAGAGGTAAAGACCCAAGGTGCTAACTGGGAAAAGTTCGACGAGGTTGTCTTTGCGACCCATTCTGACGACACACTTGCGATGCTGTCCGACGCGAATGCGGTAGAAAAGTCGATCCTTGGCGCTGTCCGCTATCAACCCAACAAGATCGTGTTGCACTCTGACACGTCTATCATGCCAAAGCGTCGGCAGGTCTGGTCTTCCTGGATCTATTCCGAAGATGCCCAGCGCACCGATACCGAAATTAACCTGACCTACTGGATGAACTCGCTTCAGCCTTGGCTGAAGGGAGAAGATATGATGGTCACGCTCAACACCAACCGCCCGATCCGGGAAGAGCTGATCTGGGATGAGGTCACCCTTCAGCATCCCGTCTATGATCTTGCGGCGATCGCGGCCCAAGACGCGGCGGCGGCCATCAACGGCTCAAACCACACATGGTTCTGCGGAGCATGGATGAAGAACGGCTTCCACGAAGACGGACTTTCCAGCGCCTTGGACGTGGTGAACACGTTGAATGCGGCCCGGTCGATGGACCTTGCGGCGGAGTGACCTCCACCGTTCATCATATCGCAGCGCAGACTTATCACGGGCGTCGCGGTGCGACCAAAAACGCGTTCAAGTATTCGATAGACTACGTCTTGTTGGACGCCGAGACGCCGCAAATCGCGCCAAGGCTTTTCGGGCGCAACAAAGGCGGCCTGATGTCGCTTCAAGACAGCGATCATGGCGGGGCGCCAAAACATGGGATCGGAGCAGCTTGGGTGCGCGAGGTCCTTGCGACCTACGGGATCAACGACGCCAACCGCATTGAACTGCTGGCTCAGCCGCGCGTGTTGGGGCATGTGTTCAACCCTGTCTCGTTCTGGCTGTGCTACAATAGCGAGGACACACTGACCACGGTCATCGCCGAGGTGACGAACACCTTTGGCGACCGGCATTCTTACTTGTGTCGTCATGAAGATGGCCGCGCGATCACCAAGGACGAGACGCTTTCAGCGCAAAAGCTGATGCATGTCTCGCCGTTCCAGCCCATCGAGGGCGGCTATACGTTCCGCTTTGATATCCAACCCGACAGCATCGGCATCTGGATTGACTATACGCGGGGCAATGGCGGTTTGATTGCGACCCTCACAGGCGCGCGCACACCGATCACCAACCGCGCGATCATCAAGGCAGCGCTGCGTCGGCCTTTCGGGTCGCGCCGTGTCTTGGCTTTGATCCATTGGCAAGCGGTCAAACTGTGGTGGAAAGGGGCGACATTCCGGTCGCAACCGGAACCACCCACCGAAGAGGTCAGCAGATGAAAGCCCTGACCGAGAGGCTACCCGCATACACCGGTTTCGCCGCTGTATTGGCGGGGGCTGGACTGCCGATCTATATCTACGCGCCCAAGTATTATGCTGACACCTTCGGGGTCAGCCTGACCGCTCTTGGCACATTGCTGTTTGCGCTGCGGCTTTTCGATGTGATCCAAGACCCGATCCTCGGCTGGATCAGTGAGCGCCTGACCCGCAGCAAGAAGATCGTGATTACGTTAACTGCCGTCGTTCTGGCGCTGTCGATGATCGGGCTCTTTGCCGTGGCCCCGCCCATTGCGCCAATCTGGTGGTTCGGTCTGACCGTGACAGGGTTGTTCACCGCATTCAGCTTTCTGACCATCAACTTCTATGCACAAGGGGTCAGCAAGGCAGGACCCGACCCACAGGGGCACGTGCGTCTGGCAGCATGGCGGGAAAGCGGGGCATTGCTGGGTGTCTGCATCGCAGCGGTGGTCCCCACAGTGCTGATCGGTGTCGTGGCCGACCCCTTTGCCGCATTCGCCTACGGGTTTGCGGCTGTCACTCTGGTTGCTGCTTTCTTTATGTGGCCGGAATGGAAAGACAGGGTCAGCCCCGAACCTTCCCAAATCGGTGACATCATTCGCGACGGGACAGCGCGCAAACTGCTGATTCTTGCTTTGGTGAACGCGACTCCGCTTGCCGTTTCGTCGACGCTCTTCCTCTTTTACGTCGAAAGCAAACTGGGCGCACCGGGCTGGGAAGGCGCACTTTTGGTTCTGTTTTTTCTGGCCGCCGCGCTTTCTTCCCCGCTCTGGTCCGCACTCGCGCGGCGGTTCGGCGAAAAGCCTGTTTTGCTTGTCGCCATGGTGCTTGCGGTCGCCTCATTCGGGTACACCCTGACTTTATCGCCCGGTGATGTGATCCCTTTCGCAGTTATCTGCGTACTAAGTGGAGCAACGATCGGGGCGGACCTTACGCTTTTGCCCGCGATGTTTGCGAAACGCATGGCCGTGATCTCGCCCAATGGGGGGCAAGGGTTCGGCCTTTGGAACTTGGTGAACAAGTTTACGCTTGCCTTCGCCGCGGTGGTTTTGCTGCCGCTTCTGGAACGATCAGGCTTTCAGGCCGGGGCAACCGCGCTCCCTGCCGAGGCCATAACTATGCTGACGCTCCTCTACGCTGGGGTACCGTCGCTTTTGAAACTTGTGGCCATCGGTTTGCTGGTGGCGACGAAACTAGAGGACTAAACGATGTCGTTTATGACCTATATCCTGATTGGTGCTGCACTGATGGGTTTCGCGATGTTCCTCAAGTCGCGCTACGTGTCGTTCTGGGCGCAAAAGTCTGACGACTATGCGGACGGCCCGATCTTTGACATTCGCGAGCGCTTCAACGGACCCATTGTTTGCGAAGGCGTGATCTATGGACCAACAGGGCGTGTCAGCTCGCGTTTTGTCGCTGATTTCGAGGCGTCATGGAACGGGAACGTCGGTACGATGGTCGAGAAGTTCTATTACGATAGCGGACAGGTACAGGATCGGGTCTGGACACTGACACTAGGGAACGATGGCCGCATCAAAGCAGAAGCGCCTGATGTGGTTGGCACCGGACACGGGCAGCAATCCGGCTCTGCGGTCTTGCTGAACTATCGGATCAAACTGACCGAAGAAGCGGGCGGACATGCGCTGGATGTGACGGATTGGATGTACCTGATGTCGAACGGGTCGATCATGAACCGGAGCCAGTTCCGCAAATTCGGGATCAAGGTGGCCGAGCTGGTCGCAACCATGCGCCCCAAAGACAAGGCCTACGCAGGAGAATAACCGTGAAGAACTGGCAAGGAAAACGCTACTGGCTTGTTGGCGCAAGCGAGGGGCTAGGCCGCGAAGTGGCCTTTTGCCTCAGCCGCGCAGGAGCCGAGGTGATTGTCTCTGCCAGATCAGAGGACCGGTTGAAGGAACTCGTCGCAGAATTGCCGGGTAAAGCGACCTATATCACCGTCGATGTGGCTGACCGCGCCGCGGTCGAAGCCGCAGCAGCAGAAGCCGGCGATCTTGACGGTGTGGTCTATCTTGCCGGGGTTTACTGGCCCATGAAAGCGCAAGAGTGGGACAACGAAAAAGCCGACATGATGGGCGAGGTGAACTTCCTTGGTGCGTCACGTGTCGTGGGATCAGTCATCAAGGATATGGTTGCAAAGAATGCAGGGCACATCGTGCTTGTGGGCTCGCTGTCCGGCTTTCGCGGTCTGCCCGGTGCTATCGGTTACTGCTCGTCCAAGGCGGGCATGATGTCACTGGCGGAATCCATGCAGGCCGACCTACGGACCTCGCCCATTGAAGTACAGCTGATCAATCCGGGTTTCATCAAGACGCGGCTGACAGAAAAGAACGATTTCAACATGCCCTTCATCATGTCACCCGAAGATGCCGCGAAAGAGGTATTCGACCACATGAACACAGAACACTTCAAAAAGAGCTTTCCGATGGTGTTCTCATGGGTTTTCCGGCTGTCACAGTTCATGCCGGACTGGATGTACTACCGGCTATTTGGCGCGAAGTAGAACAAAGGCCCGGCAAATCCCTGACCCTGCAGGGTTGAATGAGAATCGTTGAGCGCGAACACAAACGCATTTCCAGAGCCGTCATGATCGACGTTTCCGCGGGAATCAGAGTTGTTTCGCAAAGAGCGGCAACAAGATCATACCCCGAAACATTCCGAAAAAATTGCGGGGATTTCTACGTTTGCAACAACAGTCCGTTTGCATAACATATACTTTTGTAAGGTAGTCACCCCACCGACACCAACTTTATCTTTCATGTATAGTCGTTTTGTTTATTGCTACGGAACGGTTTGTCTCTGGGCCAGAGCGATCGGTAAGAGCCTGTGTTGTTTGAGCTCTGAAGTTAGTTTGAGTAGACGGTAAAAAATGTTGAATTTGGAAGACCTCGATTTGGGGCAGCTCCGAGAGCGGCTTGTTTTGTTGCGATCAGCCATCGTTGAGGACGAAGAGCTTTCGGCTGAACGCGAGGCGATCTGGACTCTGCCAGGATTTGGTGCTGGCGCACGCGTCGCAACCGGTTTTGGGCAGGTCCCTGTAGAAGCGCTGCGCCTGCGTGATCCGGTCAAGACTCGCGACGGGCTGTTTCTTCAAGTGAAGCACATCGACACGATCAGGCTGGATCGGCGTTTTCTCTTGACCCACCCTGACGCGCAGCCCGTAGAAATACCCAAAAACAGTCTGGCAGCAAATGCGCCAAACCGGGATGTCCTTTTGTCGGGAGGGCAGAAAATAAGACTGCCCGGAAGATTGGATCAGACGGTCGGAAAACCAGCCAAGGACTGTGCAGGTGTTGGCAAGGTCCAGCGGAAGCACCAAGGCTATTTCACATATTACGTCTTCCACTGTGGTGAACCATGCGTTGCAAGTGTGGATGGTCTTTGGGTCGATATTGATCCAACTCAGCTTAAGGCACCATAAACG
The DNA here is from genome assembly GCF_030731595.1 of Yoonia sp. GTDB lineage: Bacteria > Pseudomonadota > Alphaproteobacteria > Rhodobacterales > Rhodobacteraceae > Yoonia. Next base: position 51,736 of record NZ_JANQTS010000106.1, on the reverse strand, counting down.
CCAATTGTGCCACATCTCAGAGGCGATCAGATACCTATGAGATATTCAGGCATCCCGTGGCATTTACAGGCCAGTCGTTGCGCGAGGACCTGAAACGGGTATAGTCCTTCACATGAAGCATGTTCCTAAAGAAACCACTGATGATGCCCTTATTCAGGAATTCCTGAACAAAGGCGGCAAAGTGAGCCTTGGCAAAACCAAACCCCTGCCCAGCGCGCTTGGCCTGAGCAACAATCAGTGGAACAACAAGATGACCAAAGAAGAGAAAGCAGCCCGCGATAAGAAGTGACGCCTTTCTTTTTGATCCTGCATCTATGTTGTTGCGCCAGATCAAGGCCTCTCGTGCTATGTTCCCTCATATGAAGACAAAAGGGAGGACGCATCATGCTACCTATTGCAGCAGACAAAGTTGCCGAAGTCATCATTCTGGCCCGCGAGCTTGACCGTGCAGAGAATGAATTTGACGGATTTGTCGATCAACTCAATGACTACGAAAAAGCGGGGCTTGTTGCAATCTTCTGGATCGGGCGCGGTAGTTTTGAACCCGAGGATTTGGCCGAGGCGATTGAAACCGCCGCGCATGAGGCCACGACACCCACGACCGTCTATCTGAAAGGCTCGCCACATCTGGCGGACCATCTGGAAGCCGGGCTGGAAGCATTGGGTATCGACAGCGGTGAGGTTGAAAACGACCTGTACCGTCCCGCTTAAGGTGGCTACTGGCCGACTGCCTTTTCAAACCACTCCTGCGCCCTGCCCCAGACCCCTTGATCCAACTGATCCAGCCTTGCCAGATACGGCAAGAGTTGTGACGCATAATTCTCGCTGCTTTCTGCGGGCAGCATGGATGGAAGGTTATCAATGGCGGCGACATCCAAAACAGGGTGGTCGTGCACACGCAAGGCTGGCTGATCCCAGGTTGTGGTCCGGTCGTAGACCTTGATCGGTGAAAAATCACTATCAGGGTCACAAGCAATGTCGCCAATTACCGACAACCTGCGCAGCGCCACTTTCGCGCTTGCCGGAACAAAGACCGGCGTGCCCGGACGGGCCAGAATACAGTTCAAGAAGATGTCGTGCGCCAGCACTTCAGGGAATGGCCCCCCAGAGGCTGTTTCGGCCATATCCCATTTCGTCGTTGCAACACCCATCGCCTCACACAGATCCGCCGCACCATTACCCACGCGCCCCAATGCTCCAATGATCAAGGCTGTGGGGCGGGCAGTGCCCAAGGCGATCAGATCCTGCTGAAGCGCGATCAACATATGATTGGCACTCGGATAGGCTTTGAGCGGCCCCGCGATCTTCCCGTGCTGCGCCGCCATCCAACAGATCAACGCAACCGCCGCGCCGGCGTAACCTGCCCAATAGCCGAATGCGGCCACCCGACGCCCGTCTGCCTCTGTCAGATATTCCAGATCATAGAGTGTGCCACCACCCGCCAGAAACCGGTCCAGCAAGACGCGGCCCGCAGGCTGACCTTTGTACGCATGGCCGAACATGATGTGCCGATGCCGCAAGGGCGTGCCATCGTCAGGCAGTTCTTTCAGGCCAAAGATCATCGCGTCGATGGGTGCATCGACCCATGAAAACTCTGGCGCAATCGCGCAACCGACTTGCGCATAGTCCGCAATCGGGATGATGCGCTGCTGGCTTTGCTCCACCGTGACCCGGAATCCGGAAGCGATGAGTTTGGCTGCACCTTGCGGGGTCAAACCGACCCGCTCTTCATTTGGGCGGCTTTCGGATCGCACCCAAAGATGCACCATCACAGCATACCTTTTTCAAAGACCGCCTGCACGGACCGTCGCGTGTTCATCTCGTGCTGGAATGCCGCAAGCCGTGTAAAATGCGCAATGTCGACACCGTCGCCGGGCAACCATGTCAGGACAACATAAAGATATGCGTCCGAGAGGACCTCACCTTTGCCAACGGGAAACGGAAGGCTGGAGAGATACTCTTCCAGATAGGCGGCGCATTCGCCCATGCGCTGCGGGACTTTCTTGCGCATATCGGCAAAAGAGCTTTCCTGATCGGCCCATCGTTCCCCCCGCAGGCCGTGCGCGTGATGCGGGTGCATCGTGCCATTCAAATAGGCCATCAGTTCGCGCATCTTGGCGGCCGCAAAAGCGTCGGCAGGAACAAGGCTGGGCACAGCATATTCAAGGATCGCGGGTGTTTCGGTCAAAATCCCCTCCGGCGTCTCCAAAGTCGGGACCCGGCCTTTGGGATTGATCCCGCGATAGTCAGCCTTTGTTTGCTCTGCAGAGGCAAAATCCACGCGGATTGCTTCATAGGGTACACCTGCCTCTTCCAGCGCGATTGCAACGGCCACAGAGATTGTACGGGGAGCGTAGTGCAATTTCAGCAAGGTATCTTCCTTCAGTAATGGGTTCTGGCGTGGACGCGGTCAGCGTCATCCAGATGCGGGATTGCGTTGAAGCTGGCAAGGATCGGTCCCTGGGGGATCACATGCACACGGTGCAGGGAACTGTTCATGATGGGCAACAGGACATGCGCCATGCGGGTTGGATCAAGGTTCAGCAAATGACGGATAATCATTCCGATCACCCCGCCAGAGGTGACGCAGAGAACGCGCACCCCGGGTTGCGCCGCTTCTTGCAGCACGGATGTGACGCGATCCTCGAAGGATGCAAAGGTTTCGACACCTCTAATCTCGGCCCGGTGCCAGGCTTCCATGACCTGCGGGACATGCGCGGCAAAGTCTTCGGGTCCGGGGAAAGGGATGCCATGCACGTCCTCAAGCGCCTGACCCAGATTGAAGTAATCCATTTCATTCAGGCGCGGATCAATCTGCGGATCATCATAACCGATGCCTGCCGCCGTCTCGCGGTGCCGCCGAAGACTGCCAGAGATGACCTTGTCAAAGCTCCCTTCGCGCGTCCGCAGGTAGTCGCCCAGCCATCTGGCTTGTTGATGGCCCAGATCGGACAGCCGATCATAGCTTTCCTCATCCGTTGCGCCGGAATTGGCCTGTCCGTGCCGCACTAAAATGATCTCGCCCATAACGGTCCTCCTGAATCGACAGGGTTAAGATGTCGCCGGTGTCTTGGCAACGACTCAAAATCACTGATCCGGGTACCATTCTGCGGGCCAAAGCATCGATAAATCCTTGAAATTCCTGTCACATCGCTCACACACCCGCGAGTTCAAAGAAATAATCAGTCCTCACAAAAACGCGCCCGAATGAAACTTGTGATCGGCTGAAAAATAATGATCTGATTTGTGGCCCGTGAAAGGCCGCTGATGCACATTGAAGCGGGTGTTTCTGTGCAGTAGCGCACCGAGAGGTCCAATTGGGTCTTTCGGCCCCGTGTCAAGGACCGCGCGACATCACATTGATCACCGTTTTCGTGATCGGACTGGCCCTTCACGAACGGCCCCGAATGCCCAATCTTCTACTCATCAACAGCGGCACAGATCGCCGCATAACTTCAACCCACCGCGGTTATCCCGCCGCACAAACAAACTTAAAGGAACTCAATCATGTCCATTAAATCAATCGCACTTATCGCCGCTACAATCGCTGCAACTTCTACAGCTGTGTCTGCCGACAACTACTTTGCTTTCGGCGAGCGGCTTGACAGCGCCTCTGTTCTTGACCTGGGTCTGGTCCGGTCCGAATCCGCTGGCGTCGTAGAAATCTATGATTTCAGCAAAGGTGAAATCGGCAAACTGCTTGGCACAGAAATGGTCAATGCTGGCGCAAACCCAGATGTCCGCGTTAACGTCGGTCAGCGTCCGGCACAGGATGTCATCGCACTGCTGAAAGTAGACGGCCAGACCGTTGCACAGCGCGATTTCGACATCGTCCGCTAAGACCGGAAGACGTCCCCCTTCCTGTCCCCGAGGCCGGCACCTGTCATAGGTGTCGGCCTTTTTCGTTCATTCACACACGCTGACTCTTGTTAACAGATTCTTAGCGTGGGATTGTGACCCTCAAGAGCAGATAAATTCGAACCAGCAGGGTCCCCATTGTCCACCGCAACGCTTCTGAGTGACGTTTTCGGCTTTGATGCCTTCCGCCCCGGACAGCAGGAGATCGTGGAAGCTGTGATCGCAGGCGAAAACGCCCTTGCGATCATGCCCACTGGCGGCGGTAAATCGCTGTGTTTTCAACTACCCGCCTTGGTGCGAAACGGTGTCACTGTCGTCATTTCCCCGCTCATTGCGCTGATGCGCGATCAGGTGCGCGGGTTGCGCGAGGCCGGGGTCGAGGCAGGGGCGCTGACATCCGGCAATACCCAAGAAGAAACCGATGCAGTTTGGGAGGCGCTGGAGGCTGGCACGCTGAAGCTGCTTTATATGGCACCCGAGCGCCTTGCCTCTGGTGGCACGATCAACATGCTGCGCCGTGTCGGTGTGAGCCTGATCGCGGTAGACGAGGCCCATTGCGTCAGCCAATGGGGCCATGATTTCCGCCCCGATTATCTGCGCATCGGCGAGTTGAAGCGCACGCTTGATGTCCCGCTGGCCGCCTTTACCGCCACCGCCGATGCCGAAACCCGTGAAGAGATTGTCGAGAAACTGTTCGGTGGCGTGCAACCTGCTACTTTCCTGCGCGGCTTTGACAGACCGAACATTCATCTGGCCTTTGCGGTCAAGGACGGGCCGCGCAATCAGATCCTCAACTTTGCCGCCGCCCGCAAAGGACAGTCAGGGATCGTTTATTGTGGCACGCGGGCCAAGACAGAAACCCTTGCAAAAGCGCTGGGTGACGCGGGGCATAGCAGCTGCCATTACCACGGCGGGATGGAGGCCGAAGACCGCCGCATCGTCGAACGGCGTTTCCAGCAAGAAGACGGTTTGATCGTCTGCGCCACCGTCGCCTTTGGCATGGGGATCGACAAACCTGATATCCGCTGGGTCGCCCATGCCGACCTGCCCAAGTCCATCGAAGCATACTATCAGGAAATCGGCCGCGCTGGCCGTGATGGCGCACCTGCCGAAACGCTCACGCTCTTCGGGCCCGACGACATCCGTTATCGTCGCCAGCAGATAGACGAAGGGCTGGCCCCGCCCGAACGGCGTGCGGCAGATCATGGGCGGCTTAACGCGCTGCTAGGATTGGCAGAGGCGCTGCGCTGTCGTCGTCAGAACCTGCTGGAATACTTCGGCGAAAGCCCTGGCCCCTGCGGCAACTGCGATCTGTGCGACAAACCCGCCGAGGTATTTGACGGAACCACCGCCGTGCGTATGGCGCTGTCTGCCGCTCTGCGGACTGACGAATGGTTCGGCGCAGGGCATCTGATCGACATTCTGCTGGGCAATCAAACCGACAAAATCCAGCAACGCGGGCATGATAACTTGCCTACATTTGGCGTCGGAAAAGACTATGACAAACGCCAGTGGCAGGCGATCTTTCGGCAGATGATGGGGCATGATCTGTTGCGCCCCGATGGGGAACGGCATGGCGCCTTGCGGATGACCGAACATGCCCGCCCCATTCTGCGCGGCGAGGCCACGATTGAACTGCGGCGCGATACGATCAAGGCAGCCAAGGGCACTGGTCCAAAAGTCCGCATGATGGTCAGCGAAGAAGACGCACCATTGCTTTCGGCGCTCAAGGCCAAACGGCGCTATCTGGCCGAACAGGCCAATGTGCCGGCCTATATTATCTTCAACGACCGCACCCTGATCGAAATGGCTGAAAAGCGGCCGATGACACTGGACCAGATGGCGCATATCGGGGGTGTCGGTGCGAAAAAGCTGGAAACCTATGGGCGCGATTTTCTACAGGTTATCGCAGGTGCCGTCGAAGACGTGCACCCGATGCGCCGCAAACTGGCGGGGCGGGATGAAGGCGCGCTCTATGATCGACTTATGGAAGTTCAGGCCGCACTGAACCGTGGCCCGCATGGTGTGGACAAACCCATGAGTTGCTCTGCCTCGATGCTGGCCAAGGTCGCGCAACTGCGCGGCGCAGATATGCATAACCTCACCCGCGTCATCGGCGACAAATATGCAGAGCGGTTTGGCGATGCGTTTCTGGAAGTGCTTGAAGGACATTAGGCGCAAAGCTGCAACTTAATCCGTCATCACCTTGCCCCCGAGCGGCGGCAAAGGTTTCATCCGGCTTTGCCCCAGTCGCGGATGCAAACGGCCCGAGATCAGCCACGCCACCGCGCAAAAGCTCCCCGCTGCGGCAAAAATGCCTGACAGGGGTGCGACCAGCAGGACGAGCCAGGCCACCCCCGGTGTCAGGATGCCCGACACGTCCCGGAAAGAGGAATAAATCGCCGACATCTCGGTCCGCTCTGACGGCTTGACGGCCATAAGAAACGGCAGTCCCGCGCAGATATCCAGCAGGATCAGGAAGAAACTGCCGATAAAGAGACACGCGATCACAATCGGGGCGGGCAGCAAACCCGTGCCGGCCAAGGTGAACAGAATGGCGCAAGCCAAGAACCCAGTACGGACCGAATAGCGGATCGAGCGGGCCTGCATCCACCTCAGCAGCAAGGGGGATGAAAACAAGGCGGCATTCGTGATGGACAGCAACGCGCCACCCAACTGATCACTCATCCCGTTCTCCACGGCATAGATCGGCAAATAGACCACATAGGCCCACCAACCACAGGACCGGATCACCGCAAACAACCACCCCGCAATCAGGCGAGGTTGCTGGAAAAAGCGCCCCAAATAGGCCAGCGGGTTCGGTGCGGGCTGGCGCGCGCGCGTAATCAGCTTTCCATTGCCCATACGCATAGAGACAAAAGCGCCCAGCATGACGCCAGCCGAAGCGCCCGAGATCAGAAATGGCAAGGGTGGCCACCATCCCCACATCAGCACACCCAAGACGGGCCCCACGGTCCAGCCCAGCGCAGAATAAAACATGCGCAATGTCTCGCACTTGCCCAGTTCGATGCGGGCGATGTAATCCATCACATAGGCATTAAAGCAAACAAAGGTCGTGACGGTCGCCAGCGAATGCATGACCAGCGCAAGCACGATCATCTCGGGCGTGCCAATCATCGCGATACCTGATCCCGCAACATAGCCCGCCGCCCCAATCGCATACATCCAGCGGCGTTGAATGAAGCGGGTCAGGAAGGGGACCAAAAGGCCCACCGCCAGCGAAAACAGTCCGATCACAAAGTAGATGGAACTGATTACTGCGGCATCCGGCAAGGCCGTGTAGACAGCAACCGGAAAGACCGAAATCAGGATACCACGCGTGACCGCCTCAAAGCCTGCGAGTGTCGCAAATCCACGCACAGAGGGTGCAGGGGCATGGCGGAGCCATTCAGGTATGCGTCGTTCAAACATTTTGGATAGTCCGGAAATTCATCCGCCACTCTCTGCTTAAATCAGAGGCAGTCTGTCCATGAAGCGACATTTTCCGGTAAATGCGACAACAGCTTGACCCACCCGCCGTGCCCGACTAGCAAACGCGAACTTTCATGAAGGGTAAGATCATGGCGCGCAGACGCAAGGGACGGGATATTTCAGGCTGGCTGGTGGTTGATAAACCCGCCGGGATCACCTCCACCGCTGTGGTCAACAAAGTGCGCTGGGCGCTGGATGCCAAGAAGGCAGGCCATGCGGGCACGCTTGATCCCGAAGCAACCGGCGTGCTGGCAATTGCCTTGGGCGAAGCCACAAAAACCGTCCCCTATATCACCGATGCGCTCAAGGCATACGTCTTTACAGTGCGTCTGGGCCAAGCCACCAATACAGACGATGCAGAGGGCGAGGTGATTGCCCACTCCGACCTGCGGCCTGATGACGAGGCGATCAAGGCTGCCCTTGGTGCATTTATCGGCGACATCATGCAGGTCCCGCCGCAATTCTCCGCAGTAAAGGTCGATGGCGAACGCGCCTACAAGAAAGCCCGCGACGGCGAAGAAATGGACCTCGCCGCCCGCCCGCTCTGGGTCGAGGAGCTGCTTTTGGTGGATCGTCCCGATGCGGATCATATCGTACTGGAAATGACCTGCGGCAAAGGTGGCTATGTCCGGTCCATCGCCCGCGATCTGGGTGAAGCGCTTGGTTGCAAAGCCCACGTCAAATCCCTGCGCCGGATTTGGTCCGGGCCGTTTCAGGCCACCGATGGCATCACGCTGGACCAAGTCGATGCGCTCGCCAAGACCCCCGAACTCGAAGCCCATGTGCAGCCCTTGGAGATTGGCCTTGCCGATCTGCCCGAGGTGCGCTGTTTGGCCGAAAGCGTGGCCAAGCTGCGTAATGGCAATCCTGGGTCGGTGATTGCCACCGGTGTGGACTACGGCGAAGAGGTCTGGGCCTCTTACGAGGGGCAAGCCATCGCCGTTGGCACCTATCGCGGTGGCGAATTGCAGCCATCGCGCGTTTTCGTCGTCTAGGTGATCACCCGGACGCATATCAAAGACGACGCGCCCTCGACCGCGACCTATTCCGATTGCGAACGCTACCGCTATGCACTGACCCGCACTTGGGACCCTAAGGGTCTCCGGGTACTTTTCGTCATGCTCAACCCGTCGAAGGCGACCGAGGTGCAGAATGATCCGACGGTCGAGCGCTGCGAAAGACGCGCACGCGCCTTGGGCTTTGGCGCGTTTCAGGTGACAAATATCTTTGCATGGCGCGATACCGATCCCTTCGAAATGCGCAAGGCCAGCGATCCGGTTGGTCCGGAGAACGACCGGTTCATTCTGGAAGGGGCCGCATGGGCCGACCGGATCATCGCAGCATGGGGTACCCACGGCGCGCATCTGGATCGGGGGCCAAAGGCCGCCGCACTACTGCGCGGGACTGGCAAGCCGCTCTACACACTGGGCCTAAGCAAGCATGGGCATCCCAAACACCCGTTGTACATCAGTTACACTCAGCAACCGCTGCTCTGGGAGCGGAGTTGAGCCCTACAAGCCATTAACCATCCAGTCAGATTCCGGCGGAACGACCGCCCCCCATGTGCTACCTAATCGCGTCAAAGGTCGGGGGCGGCTAGATAGTGGATGAGTTGGCAAGATGCTTGCGATATTGGGATTGATGGGTGTGGCGATCACAGTCTTGGCTGTCCTGGACACAGATGACGTCACGGAAAATACGCCGGAACATGATTCAGAGAAAGATCCATTTCCAGACGATACGGTCCAGCCTATCGATCAGTTGCTGGATCCTGGCGACAAAGACACTGTGGTTTTCGCTGGCGATACCGACGATAAGGTTCTGACAGGTCCCGGAAACGATTACCTCGATGGTCAGGACGGGAACGACTGGCTGTCAGGTGGTGCGGGTGACGACATACTGCAAGGGGGGCGCGGTGACGACATCCTTGAGGGCGGCACCGGGGATGATGTGTTGAATGGCCATGTCGGCAACGACATTCTTGGCGGTGGCGACGGCGATGATGCGCTCAATGGGGGAGACGGGGATGATCTCTTGAT
>NZ_JANQTS010000106.1:1716-42247 GCF_030731595.1 Yoonia sp. | reverse complement strand
GCGGTGGCGACGGCGATGATGCGCTCAATGGGGGAGACGGGGATGATCTCTTGATGGGCGACAGCGGCAACGACACCATGCTTGGCTCGATGGGTGACGATGTGCTTTTCGGTGGCGCTGGCGCCGATACGCTCCACGGCGGCCCCGGTAACGACCTGCTCTTTGATCGCGGGGACGATCGGGTCGACTTTCTCAACGGCGGGGCAGGAAATGACATCCTTATGGGGGATCACGGTGACATTCTGAATGGCGGCACCGGCGCTGATATTTTCAGTCTCATTGTCCAAAATAATGCGGTCGTCGAAGATTATGATGCGCAAGAAGACAGGATCGAGATTGTCTATCAAGGCGATCCTCCAAACATGACAACCAAACAAACCGATGCCGGGCTCATCCTATTGGCGGACGGCGAAATCATCGCGACGTTCCCACAACTGTTTGAACTGGATACTGGGTCGATTGTTTTGCAATCCGCCTCAAGCATCTCGGGATAGGTCCAAAACACTTCAACAAAGCTCTTTTCTTTTGGGTGAATTCCCCCTAAACGCACCCATCCGAGCAAGGAATCCCTTGGGCGGACACTCCACGGGCCCTTCTGGACGACATCCCGGATCGCGCCATCAACCCTCTAGATAAGGAGACCCCGATGTCGATTACTGCCGAAGAAAAAGCACGGATCATGAAGGAATTTGCAACCAAAGAGGGCGACACCGGTTCCCCCGAGGTGCAAGTCGCAATCCTGTCCAGCCGCATCGCGACGCTGACAGAGCACTTCAAGACCCACAAGAAAGACAATCACGGTCGCCGTGGTCTGTTGAAAATGGTGGCTTTGCGCCGCAAACTGTTGGATTACACAAAGTCCAAAGACGAAGCACGCTACCAAAGCCTGATCGAACGCCTCGGTCTGCGCCGTTAAGCCTGCAAGTCACCGAATAAGCAAAGACGCCCGTCATTGACGGGCGTTTTTCGTATTCACCACCCAGATCTCAGACAAAGGATCGTGCTGTAGACGGATCTCTTCGCAAGACCTTTCATCTGCTTTGGTAAAGCTTGATCCTCCGTCCCTCTTACGACCATGCTTCAGGCGCCTAAACTGATGCAATTTTCAGACATCGACCGGCGCAAAATCAATTCAAGCCATCCGGGCCCGAGACAGAGATTGGTGCGCGGCTATCCTGCAAGAGCAAACTGTTCGGACATTTCACTGGCGGTCTGCAAACCGCTGCCATGGAAATGCGCAGCAAGCCTCTGCATCTCTCCCGCTTTGGCCTGCAGCTTACGCGAAGATGCGGCACTTTCATCAACCATTGCTGCATTCTGCTGTGTAACTTTGTCCAGCATGTCGATGCCGACATTAATCTCCGATAGCCCCGTTGCTTGCTCTTCCGCGCTATTGGCAATCTCTTTGATGTGGTTTGCAACTTTATTGACGCCCGTAAGCACTTCTTCGATTGCCGATCCCATGTCGGACACAAGTTTCACGCCATGTTCAATTTCTTCATTTGACCCTACGATCAGGCGACGGATTTCCGAAGCGCCATCAGATGATCGTTGTGCCAGCGCCCTGACTTCCGATGCGACGACTGCAAATCCCCGTCCAGCATCACCGGCGCGCGCGGCCTCAACGCCCGCATTCAGCGCCAAGAGGTTTGTCTGAAACGCGATGTCATCCATCAACTGCACGATATTACCAATTTGCTTTGACGACTCCTCGATCGTTTTCATGGCCGTCACGGCTTGTGTCCCGACTTCTTCTCCACGCTCGGCTTCGAGACGGGTGCTGTCGATTGCATTGACAATTTCGCGTGCGCCCGCAGCAGTCTTTGTTACGCTATTGCCAATTTCGTGCATGGCGGCCACCGTCTCTTCCAGTGTCGCAGCCTGGTTTTCGGTCCTTTGTGACAAACTCGCTGTACCATCACTGAGTTTTTGCGCATCAACATTTATCTGCTGGGCATTGATCTGCAGATTTCTAACGATGCCACTCAGCGCAGAAAGAGTTTCATTGAAGTTGTTGCGCAACACTTCAAATTCTTCCGGAAATCTATCCTTGATCGCGCAGTCGAGCGCCCCTTCCGACAAAGCTGCCAATGCTTTGCCTATTTTCTCCATGACTTGGCTCTGCGTTTCAGCACTCTGCCGTTGCGCATCGATAGCTCTCTTGCCTGCGGCGAGGTCGTTTTTGAAGTTTTCGAGAGCACGGGCAATATCTCCAAGCTCATCACCGGTCTTTGTCTCTGAAACGATGCTTTCCAAATCACCGTCGGACAGACCATTTACACTATTCGCCAGACGCACAATCCGACGCGTCAACGTATTGGCAATCCCGTAGCCGAGGCCAATGATGATGACAAACACGATACCGGTTTGAATAGCGGCGAGGAACAAAAGGTCATTTATTTGCGCGTTGGCTTCCTTCAAGTCTTGCTCAAGCACCAGTCGCCATTTTTCATCAAAGATTTCTATGACTTTCGTGTAAGCAACGACCTGTTCACCTGACAATCCTGTCACGCCGTAAAGCTTGGTTTCTTCCTCATTGCGGGCGGACATAATCTGCGGCAAGTTCGGCAGTTGGTCAAAAATCTCGTGGCCGCCTGTCTTGAGCGACATGGACCGCGCAGTTCCATCTTCTGCAACAGCGTAGATCTGGCCAGTTTCGCCCAAGACCGGAGAATCTGAAAGAATCTGCCCAATCTGATCCACTGCTAGCTGTAAGGCCACGACACCGATCCGATTTCCCAAGGGATCAAAGACAGGTGTGGCAACAAATTTGGCTGGCGCCCCAAAACTCGGCGCATAGGGCGCAAAATCGGTCATATACGTTTGCCCTGCGGGCAGTGCTACGGCGGTCTTGAATGCCATGCCCAACCCGCTTTCTGCATACCTGCCGTTCCGGAAATTAGTTGCAAAGTCGGATTCTTTGAAGACCGAATAAATCAGATTTCCATCCAGATCGAAAAGAAACAGATCATAGTAACCGCCCAGGACTTGCAAGCTTCGAAAACCCGGGTGGTATTCCCCATGCGCAGCAGACCAAACTGAACCATCATTCGCAGCCATCAACTGATCCTTTTCCCCCGCAGGATGGATGTTTTCAGTGATGTAAAGGCGCTGCAGAGTTTGTGTTGGGTCGCCCTCCAAGGCTGTCCAACCGTCACCAAAGGCCATGATCGCATCTTGCGTGGCTTTCCCGACTGCCAAGCCTTGAACATCTCGATGGGCGGTTGCAAGCCAGATAGACAATGCTTCTGACTGCTTTTCAAACAGCTGTTCGAATGAAAATGATCGCTGTTCGCTCAGCGCACTGCGCGCCTTGAGGAAAGACAAGGTCGATACTGCGATCAGCACGGCCAAGGTCGGCACAGCGACCAAGATAGGAAACTTGTATCTGATTTTCATGCGCCGCCACATGTTGCGGCGGTTTTTGCCGTCCCAAGTTGTAGTCATAGCAAAAGTCCTTTGGATAATGACGCGATAGGTGAGGATCGTTTGGCCAACTGGTATAGGCAGTCAGTTTAAATTCACTTAAGACCGCTATTCAGCCGGATCCGAAGGTTTTGGGGTCAAGGTGCAACGTGCTTTTGCGGCACCCCTTCCCAAAGACCCAAATCTGCGGTATGGCCCGCAAATCTTGAGAGACCGGCGCCCGCATCCCAGCGCCTGACAAATAAGATATCGGGATGAGGGGGAATACGCCCCCTACGCAAAAGGCCGCCAAAAGGGCCAACTAGGAAAACATGCATGTTTAATGAAGTGAAGAAATCAATCCAGTGGGGCGAGGAAACGCTGACACTGGAAACGGGCAAGATCGCCCGCCAAGCCGATGGCTCTGTCATCGCAACGCTGGGCGAAACCAGCGTCATGGCAAACGTCACGTTCGCCAAGACCCAAAAGCCGGGGCAGGACTTTTTCCCGCTGACCGTCCACTACCAAGAGAAATACTATGCCGCGGGTAAAGTGCCTGGCGGCTTTTTCAAGCGCGAAGCGCGTCCCACAGAAAAAGAGACGCTGACATCCCGCCTGATCGACCGCCCAATTCGTCCGCTGTTCGTGCCCGGCTTCAAGAACGAAGTTCTGGTGATGTGCACCGTGCTGTCCCACGACATGGTCAATGACCCCGACATGGTTGCGATGATCGCAGCCTCTGCGGCGCTGACCATTTCAGGCGCACCGTTCATGGGCCCGATCGGCGCATGCCGCGTTGGTTTCGTGGATGGCGAATACATCCTGAACCCTGAAATCGACGACATGCACAATCTGCGCATGAACCCAGAGCAGCGTTTGGACCTTGTTGTCGCTGGCACCAAAGACGCCGTGATGATGGTGGAATCCGAAGCTTACGAGCTGTCCGAGGATGAAATGCTGGGCGCGGTGACTTTTGCGCACAACGCGATCCAGCCCGTCATCGACCTGATCATTGATCTGGCCGAAGCCTGTGCCAAAGAGCCGTTCGAGTTCCAGCCAGACGATTACTCGGACCTGTCCGCCGCTGTCAAAGCGGCTGGCGAAGACAAGATGCGTGCCGCTTATGCGATCACCGACAAGCAAGAGCGCACCACAGCTGTTGCAGAGGCGAAAGCTGCGATTGTCGAGGCACTGACCGACGAGCAGAAAGAAGACGGCAACCTTGGTTCCGCACTGAAAAAGCTGGAATCCAGCGTTCTGCGCGGCGATGTGGTCAAGAATGGTAAGCGGATCGACGGGCGCGCGCTCGATACCATCCGTCCGATCGTTTCTGAAACTGGCATCCTGCCACGGACTCACGGGTCGGCCCTGTTCACACGCGGCGAAACCCAAGGTCTGGTTGTGACCACTTTGGGCACCGGCGACGACGAACAGATGATCGACGCGCTGACCGGCATGTATAAATCCAACTTCATGCTGCACTATAACTTCCCTCCCTATTCGGTCGGTGAAGTTGGTCGTGTATCTGGCCCGGGCCGTCGCGAGATCGGTCATGGCAAACTGGCATGGCGTGCGCTTCAGGCTGTGCTGCCTGCGCCGACAGACTTCCCTTACACCATCCGCGTTGTGTCGGAGATCACTGAATCAAACGGTTCGTCTTCGATGGCGTCTGTTTGCGGTGGTTCTTTGTCCATGATGGACGCAGGTGTGCCGTTGAAAGCCCCTGTTGCCGGTGTGGCCATGGGTCTGGTGATGGAAGAAGACGGATCATATGCTGTTCTGTCCGACATTCTGGGTGACGAAGACCACCTTGGTGATATGGACTTCAAGGTTGCGGGTACCGAAAACGGGATCACGTCCTTGCAGATGGACATCAAGATCGCAGGCATCACGCCAGAGATCATGAAAAAGGCGCTTGAGCAGGCCAAAGCTGGCCGTTTGCATATCCTTGGCGAGATGAGCAAAGCGCTCACCGGCGCGCAGGAATTCAGCGTCCACGCACCCAAGATCGAAACCATGCAGATCCCTGTCGACAAGATCCGTGAAGTCATCGGGTCCGGCGGTAAGGTCATCCGCGAGATCGTCGAAGTCTCTGGTGCCAAAGTCGATATCAATGACGACGGCGTGATCAAACTGGCATCCAACGATGCCGAGGCGATCAAGAAAGCCTACGACATGATCTATTCCATCGTGGCCGAACCAGAAGAAGGCGCAATTTACAAAGGCACAGTTGTGAAACTGGTCGACTTTGGCGCTTTCGTGAACTTCTTTGGCAAGCGCGACGGTCTGGTCCATGTGTCCCAGATCGAGAACAAGCGGCTGAACCATCCTTCCGACGTCCTCAAGGAAGGTCAGGAAGTATGGGTCAAGCTTTTGGGCTTTGATGATCGCGGCAAGGTCCGTTTGGCCATGAAGATGGTCGATCAGGCAACAGGTCAAGAACTGGCGAAAGAAGAAGTGGCAGAATAAGTCACGCTACTTCCATTTTGAATACGACAGAAACACCCGGTCCATGTGGCCGGGTGTTTTGTATCCAGCACTTGGAACCGGCGCGTTCCCAACATGGGAAATTGAAAAATATTCAGTTGTGTGACTTCCATGACGTAAACTTCATCTTATAGTTTCATGTGATCCTAAGATTATGGATCAATAATTTGGAAGAGGGACACAAATGAATTTGAAAACACTTCTCACTGCAACTGCTCTTTGTACGTTTGGCGCAATGGCCAGCGCACAGGACATGGGTGAACTATCTGTCGGCGTCGGTGTCACGAACTTTGGTTACTCACTCGAAGGCGAATACAGCATCAGTCCAACCCTGTCAGTGCGCGGCATGATCATGGGTGGCTTCAGCATCAACGATGAAATCGAAGTTGAAGATGAAACCGTCGATGGCGAAGCCAATCTTGGCGGTTTAGCTCTGCTCGCCGACTATTACCCATTTGCCAACCCATGGCGTGTGTCTGGTGGCTTGTTCTTTTCAAACAGCGATGTCACCGGAACATTCGATTCAGGTTCAGGCACATATGAAGGCGAGATCGCTTTCGAGAACGAAGTTGCGCCATTGATAACAACTGGCTTTAGTGCAGAAATTGCGCAGGGCTGGTCGATATCAGGCGACATCGGCGTCATCGTTTCATCACTGGAAGCTTCGTCAGACGATGCCACTCCGGCTGTTCAGGCTGACATTGACGACATCAATGCCGATCTGTCCGACATTCCTGTTTTCCCGTTCATCGGCTTCGCCGTCAGCTACACATACTAAGCGCGCAGCTTCAAACAGATAAGGCCCCGGCGTTGGTCCGGGGCCTTATCTTTTTCTTGACCATCAACCCTTAAGCTGCGTGGTCCGCAGGTAAGGGAACACGGTTGTAAAGTCTCCGTACTTTGCCTTTGCATCTTCATTGCTGACAGTCGCCGGAATGATCACATCATCGCCCACATTCCAGTTCGCAGGTGTTGCCACCCCTTCACGCGCCGCCGTTTGCAGACCGTCCAGCGCGCGCAGGACCTCGGCAAAGTTCCGGCCCACGTTCATTGGATAGGTCATCGACAGCTTCAATTTCTTGTCGGGGCCAATGATAAAGACAACACGCACAGTTGCGCTGTCTGCTGGCGTGCGCCCGTCGGGCAGATAGGCGTCGGCAGGCAGCATATCGAAAGCCTTGGCGACGGTCAGATCTTCGTCAGCGATAATCGGGAAACCAGCCTTGGCATGGGCGAATGTTTCGATATCGCCCTTCCACTTTTTGTGCTCTTCCACGCCGTCAACACTGATGCCCATGACTTTGGTGCCGCGTGCGGCCCATTCGTCAGCCAATTGGGCAACGGCACCAAATTCTGTGGTGCAGACCGGCGTGAAATCCTTGGGGTGGGAAAACAGGATGGCCCAGCTATCGCCTATCCATTCATGCAGGGACAATGTGCCCTGATCCGTTTCAACGGTGAGATCTGGAATCGTGTCGTTAATGCGCAAGCCCATGGGTATATTCCTTTGTTGCATTGGATAAATTCCATATAGGCACTTCGCCCTGCACTTGCCACCGTGGCTTGCGTCTGCGCCGTGGCAATGCGACAAGAATCCCGAAAACCTTTGGGAGAAACGCGATGATCGAGAACCGCAATTTCTATATCAATGGCGCTTGGGTCGCCCCGGCGAAAGCACATGATCACAATGTCATTAACCCTTCCAACGAGGAAGTCTGTGCCATTATTTCACTGGGCGATCAGGCGGATACAGACGCGGCAGTTGCCGCGGCCAATGCCGCCTTCCCCGCTTGGGCCGCGACTGATCCTGAAACCCGTGCAGGCTATGTCAAAGCGATCCTTGCTCAGTATGAGGCCCGCAAAGAGGAAATGGCCCAAGCCATCAGCCTCGAGATGGGTGCACCGATTGACATGTCGCGCGACGATCAGGCGCCCTGCTTGCCTTGGCATCTGGAGAATTCGCTTGAAGCCATGAAGGAAATCGCCTGGCTGCGCCCTCTTGGCCCTCACGCACCGAACGACCGCATCTCGATGGAACCGATTGGTGTTGTGGGACTGATCACACCGTGGAACTGGCCGATGAACCAGGTCACACTGAAAGTAATCCCCGCGCTGCTGGCCGGTTGCACGATGGTGCTGAAGCCATCCGAGGAAGCGCCGCTGTCTTCGCTTCTCTTCGCGGAATTCGTCCATGATGCCGGCGTGCCCGCGGGTGTTTTCAACCTAGTGAACGGCGATGGCCTGGGTGTCGGCAACCAGTTGTCGCGCCATGAGGACGTGGCGATGATCAGCTTCACCGGATCGACCCGCGCGGGCAAAGCCATTTCGATTGCGGCGGCTGAAACGCTCAAACGCGTCACGCTGGAATTGGGCGGCAAGGGCGCGAACGTGATTTTCGCGGATGCAGACGAAAAGGCGGTAAAGCGCGGTGTGATCCACTGCATGAACAACACTGGCCAGTCCTGCAACGCCCCGACGCGGATGCTGGTCGAACGGTCGATTTATGATCAGGCCGTTGAAACGGCTGCTGAAGTCGCCTCCAAGATCACCGTTGGCCCAGCCTCTGAACCCGGTGACCATATCGGCCCTGTGGTGAACAAGACCCAATGGACCAAGATTCAGGAAATGATCGAGGTTGGCATCAATGAAGGTGCGCGCCTTGTGGCGGGTGGCCCTGGCTTGCCCGAAGGGATGAACCGCGGATACTATGTGCGCCCCACGGTCTTTGCTGATGTGAACAACCAGATGCGTATTGCGCGTGAAGAAATCTTCGGGCCTGTCCTGTCGATCATTCCTTTCGATACCGAAGAAGAAGCGATCGCAATCGCCAATGACACGCCCTACGGACTGACCAACTATGTCCAGTCCCAAGATGGCGCACGGCGCAACCGTATGGCTTTGGCGCTGCGCTCTGGCATGGTCGAGATGAACGGCAAGTCGCGTGCGGCCGGTTCACCCTTTGGCGGGGTCAAGATGTCTGGCCGCGCCCGCGAAGGCGGTGTCTGGGGGATCGAAGAATTCCTCGAGGCCAAGGCGATCTCCGGCTGGGCCGCAGAATAGTGTCATGTGCATGGGCGCACGAAAATAGTGCGCCCATGGGGCTTTCGTGCATTTGATTTAAGGCTATGTAGCTTTCCAACGAAAAGGAGAGTGACATGATTAAACAGATCAAGGGCCTGCACCACGTTACATCGCTGGCCAGCGATGCGCGCGAGAATAACGCCTTTTTCACAAACGTACTCGGTTTGCGCCGCGTGAAGAAAACTGTGAACTTTGACGCGCCCGACGTTTATCATCTGTATTATGGCGACGAGGCAGGAACACCCGGCACCGTGATGACCTATTTCCCCTTTCCGAACGCGCGGCGCGGGTCGAAAGGCATCGGCGAGGTTGGCCGCACGGCTTTCAGCATTCCGACAGGAACGTCCCAAGCATGGCTTGACCGTTTTGCCACATTCGGCGTGGCAGGCGTGTCGCAAGATATCCGCTTTGGTCAAAAGCGCGTTCTGTTCGATGGACCTGACGGTGACCAGTTCGCATTGGTCGAAAGTGATGACGACCGCACACCATGGACCGGCAATGGCGTGAGCGCAGAGATCGGTATCCGCGGATTCCAATCTGCAGACATGCGTTTGAAGAATGCGGGCGCCAGCGCTGAATTGTTGCAGTTCATGGGTTACGAAAAGCAAGAGACGGAAAACAATGTGACTCGCTTTATCGTGCCGGGCGGCAATGACGCCAACACGATTGATCTGGAAGAACTGCCGTCAGCGGGCTTTGCGGCTCAAGGTGCGGGTTCTGTCCACCACCTGGCTTTTGCGGTGGAAAACCGTGCGCGCCAGTTGGAAGTGCGCGAGGCGCTGCTAGACACCGGCTATCAGGTGACGCCTGTCATCGACCGTGACTACTTCTATGCGATCTATTTCCGTACCCCCGGCGGCGTGTTGTTCGAAGTCGCAACGAACGAGCCCGGCTTTGACCGCGACGAGGACACAGCGCATCTGGGCGAGGCACTGAAGCTGCCAAGTCAGCACGAGCATTTGCGCGCCCGTCTTGAAGGCTATCTGCAACCGCTTGAGGGTTAAAATGACCTATGTTGCGAAACGCACGAAGGGAACAGCGGGCGCTCCGCTGTTCCTGACGTTCCACGGCACCGGCGGTAACGAGGCGCAGTTTCATGGCTTTGCCGAACAATTGGCACCGCAGGCGCATGTGACTTCGCCGCGCGGCGATGTGTCCGAACACGGGGCGCTGCGGTATTTCCGGCGCACCGGCGAGGGCGTCTATGACATGGAAGATCTTGCCGCGCGCACCACTGCGATGGCGGCCTTTATCAAGGACGAAATCGCACAGACCGGTGCCACCAGGACCATCGGACTGGGTTATTCGAACGGGGCCAATATTCTGGCGGCTGTTGCGTTGGAGCACCCAGATCTGGTGGATGACCTGATCCTGATGCATCCGCTGATCCCTTGGTCCCCTGCGCCGCAAGCTGGCCTTGCAGGGCGGCGGATCCTGATTACGGCTGGTCAGCGTGATCCCATTTGCCCCGCATCTCTGACACAAAGCTTTGTGGAATACTTGCGAGCGCAAGGCGCTGAGGTCAGCGTGCATTGGCACTCTGGCGGCCACGGGATCGAACAATCAGAGATCGACGCGATTGCAGGATTTCTAGGAGGCTAGAACGGACACTTTGCGGTCACCCGCATCCCCTGACCCCCGTCAGGGTGGCGGAACTGCAATGTTTCGGAATGCAGCATAAGGCGCGGGTAATCCCGCGCCGGACCTTCCGCATAGAACGGATCGCCCAAGATCGGATGACCCAAGGCCAGCATATGCACACGTAACTGATGCGACCGGCCCGTGCGTGGCATCAGCTTGACCCGCGTTTCACCGAGCTTGGCGCGCACCACGCGCCAGTCTGTCTGCGCAGGTTTGCCGTTTTCATGATCAACCATCTGCTTGGGGCGATTTGGCCAATCCACGATCAAAGGCAAATCGACCGTGCCGGTCTTCTCGGCCATTTCGCCCCAGACACGGGCGATATAGGTTTTCTTGGTCTGGCGGTTTTCGAATTGCAGACCCAGATGGCGCTGGGCGTGCGGGGTCAAGGCAAAGATCATTACGCCGGATGTATCGCGGTCCAGACGGTGGACCAGCAGGGCCATCGGAAAGGCGGCCTGCACCCGAGACAGCAGACAATCGGCAAGCTCCGGGCCCTTGCCGGGCACAGACAACAGACCGGCGGGCTTATCGACCAGCAGGACCTGATGATCGTCATGCAGAATCTGAAGCGGGACTTGCGGTGGGGCGTAATCACTCACCCGTAAACACGCTCACCGAAAATGGCAGAGCCGACGCGGACATGGGTCGCGCCCAAGGCAATCGCGCTTTCGAAATCACTGCTCATCCCCATCGACAGGCCCGACAACCCGTTGCGGGCCGCGATCTTGGCCAGCAGTGCAAAGTGCAGCGAAGGTTCCTCGTCAACAGGTGGGATGCACATCAGACCTTTCAAAGGCAAGTCCAGCGCGCGCACTTCGGCGACAAAGTCATCCGCTTCGCTTGGCAGAACGCCCGCTTTCTGCGGCTCTTCTCCGGTATTGACCTGAATAAAGAGATCGGGACACATCCCCATATCTTGTGCCAGCCGTGCGATGGTCGTGGCAAGTTTTGGACGGTCAAGGGTATGGATCGCCTGCGCCAGTTCCATCGCCTGTCTGGCCTTATTGGTCTGCAACGGACCGATCAAATGAAGCACGATGCCCTCATAGGTCTCGCGGAAAGCAGGCCACTTGCCGGCAGCTTCCTGCACCTTGTTCTCGCCAAAGATCCGGTGGCCTTGTTCCAAGATCGCCGCGACTCGCTCATTTGGCTGTACTTTGGACACCGCAATAAGGCTCACATCAGAGATTGGACGGTTTGCGGCATCACAGGCAGCGTTCACACGGGCCTGAATTTCAGCAAGTGGCATGGAAGGCTCCTGAAAATAAGGATCACGCTAGGTTTCGGCCTGAAATAAGCCGATTTGAAAGGGATGTCATGGCCCAAAAAATTGTGTGTCCTTGATGCATCATTTTCACCAAACAGCCCTTTTGTCGCCCCAATTCTCTTGAGTGTGCGCGCAGTTGGGAGCAGTTACTCCGCAATGCTAGGAAAACTGGCATTCTTGGGAATGCATAACACGAGGGAAAATATCCATGAAAAGCATCCTTCTTACAACAACAGCTATCGTCGCATTTGCTGGCGCAGCTTTTGCTGATGGACACGCTGGCGTAAGCTTTAGCGGCGACTTCACACTGGGCTTTAACGACGACAATGATAACGACGATGCAGTCGTAATCGGCGACAACGACGGTTTCTACTGGGAAGGTGACCTGAACGTCACTGGTACTGCAGCGCTCGACAACGGCGTGACAGCATCCGCAACGTGGGAATTCGACATTGCTGACGAAACCAACGGTCAGGCAACTGTCTCTGACAACGTTCTGTTGTCGTTGACTACAGATTCCGCTGGTCTCTATCTGGGCGACACATCTTTCGCTGCTGAAACACAGTGGAAATCCGCTGGCGACATGGAAGCAGACGGCTTCTCTGAAGCAGACGGCGAAAACGTTCTGCGTGGCGACGTAACAGTTGCTGGCATTGAAGCATCGATCTCGCTTGCATTGACCAATGCTGCCGGCGCCCGTGTTTCTGTCGACACAGACGAAGACTACGACCAACTGTCCTTCGGTGCTTCTGGCGATCTGGGTATGTTCGGCTTCGCAGTTGCATATCAGGAAGAGTCAACCTTTGCTCCTTACTTCTCGGCTGCAAACGGTGACTTCAACGACTCCGAAATCTTCGGTATCTCTGCTAGCGTAAGCGTTGCAGGTGCAGACATCACTCTGGCATATGCTTCTAACGAGACCATTGACGAGAACTCGACAGGTATCCAGGTTGCATATCCTTTCGGCCCAGTCACAGCCACTGTCTACTACGTGTCTGAAGACGATGGTTCCGACGAAGACAACTACGGTGCAACTGTTGCTTACTCCGACGGCCCAATCGCAGTTACTCTGGACTACGATTACGACCAAGGCGTGAACAAAGTTGGCCTCGACGGTTCTTATGACGTTGGCAATGGCCTGACAGTTCTTGCTGGTCTGTACGACCAGTCTGATGACGCAACTGCTGCAAACAACGGCACAGACTTCTACGTTGCAGGTACTTATGACCTGGGCGGCGGCGCAGAGCTGCTGATCTCCTATGCTGAAGCAGAAACTGCTGGCGCAATCGGTGACGACGAAGTTGGTGGTCCAGACTACCAAGTTGGTACAACTGTACAGGTTTCCTTCTCCTTCTAATCGAAGTTGAAGAACTGAATGCGAGAGCGGCCCCTTGGGGTCGCTCTTTGCTTTTGTGCAATGCCCTTTGCGCATAGTCCCTTGTGACACGCCCGCCCCTTCGCTACATATTTCGCCAACGTGGTTCACCCGGCTAAGGGGAAGTGGTTTGACTTTGATTTCGACGATATGGCGCAAGGCGCTTTCGGTTCTGGTACTGGGCGCATTGGTCGCCTGTGGCAGCGGAACTGCCCCCACGCCGCGCGGCGCCGAAAACGTGGCCGTGAACCGCTATCTCTGGGCTGCGTCTTTGGATGTCCTTAGCTTCCTGCCGGTGGAATCGGCTGATCCTTTCACAGGTGTAATCACCACAGGTTTTGGCACGCCCCCCGGCGGCAGCCGCGCCTATCGCGCGACTGTTCAGGTCAGTGACCCGGCGATGGACGCCCGCTCGCTCAACCTGAGCCTTTTGACCACCAGCGGCCCCGTCGCGCTTGAAACCCAACGCGCTGTTGAGAATGCGATCCTTGACCGCGCCCGCCAACTCCGGATTGCTGACGGCGCCCTATAGCCATCGGCCCCTTGCCCGATTATGAATACCGCCGGGCCCCTGCGCCCGGCGTTTCGCTTTTTGGAAAGACCCTGACTTATGACCACCTACACCCCCGCCGAAACCGAGGCGAAATGGCAGGCCGCCTGGGCCAAAGCTGAAACCTTCAAGGCGGAACGCAGCGCCGACAAGCCGAAGTACTATGTGCTAGAGATGTTCCCCTATCCCTCGGGCCGCATCCACATGGGCCATGTGCGCAACTACACGATGGGCGATGTGATCGCGCGCTACAAGCTGGCAACAGGGCACAACATCCTGCATCCGATGGGCTGGGATGCCTTCGGGATGCCTGCGGAAAATGCGGCAATGGCCTCGGGCGGTCACCCCAAGGACTGGACCTACCAGAATATCGCCGATATGCGCGCGCAGATGAAACCGCTGGGCCTGTCCATCGACTGGTCGCGTGAGTTCGCGACCTGCGATCCGGAATACTATGGGCAGCAGCAATCGCTGTTCATCGATTTCCTGTCCAAGGGTCTGATCTACCGCAAGAAAGCCGTGGTCAACTGGGACCCTGTCGATATGACCGTTCTGGCAAACGAACAGGTCATCGACGGCAAAGGCTGGCGCTCTGGTGCCGAAGTCGAACGTCGCGAGCTTGTACAATGGTTCTTCAAGATTTCCGACTATTCCGAGGAATTGCTGGACGCGCTGGATACGCTGGATAACTGGCCTGCCAAAGTGAAGCTGATGCAGGCCAACTGGATCGGCAAGTCACGGGGCTTGCAGTTTGCCTTTACCCGCACCGATGGTGGCGAGATTGAAGTCTATACGACGCGGCCTGACACCCTGCTGGGCGCGTCATTCGTCGGCATTTCCCCCGATCATCCGCTGGCGAAGGAGCTTGAAGCAAAAGACGAAAAGGTCGCCGCCTTCTGCGCGGAATGTCGTAAAGGTGGCACCACCGCCGAAGCGATCGAGAAGGCCGAGAAGCTTGGCTATGACACTGGCCTGACCGTCAAGCATCCGCTTGCGGGCCAGCCTGATCTGCCCATCTATATCGCGAACTTTATTCTCATGGACTATGGCACGGGTGCGATCTTTGGCTGCCCTGCGCATGACCAGCGCGACCTTGATTTCGCACGCAAATATGGCCTGCCCGTTATTGACACCTTCTTTGCGCTGGATGATGCAAAGCCCGTGGGAACAGAGGCTTTCGTACCCGCCAAGACCGAAAAGGTGAAATGGGTCGACCATTTCGCAGGTCTGGATGTGGCCACAGGCCAAGAGGCGATTGACGCCACCATCGACTTTGCCGAAGCCGCCGGCTGGGGCCAGGGCGTCACCAAGTTCCGCCTGCGCGACTGGGGCCTGTCCCGCCAGCGCTATTGGGGCTGCCCGATCCCGGTTGTCCATTGTGGCGACTGCGGTGTCGTGCCCGAAAAGAAGGAAAATCTGCCGGTCGAGCTGCCCTATGACGTCACATTCGATGTCCCCGGCAACCCGCTTGACCGCCACCCCACGTGGCGCGATTGCGCCTGCCCGTCCTGCGGCAAACCGGCCCAGCGCGAGACGGACACGATGGATACCTTCGTGGATTCCAGCTGGTACTACGCCCGCTTTACTGCGCCGCATGCGGAAACGCCGACCGTGGCCGAGGATGCCGCCTATTGGATGAACGTCGACCAGTACATCGGTGGCATCGAACACGCGATCCTGCACCTGCTCTACAGCCGCTTCTTTGCCCGCGCGATGCAGATCACGGGCCACCTGCCCGACAGTGCGATCGAGCCCTTTGATGCGCTGTTCACCCAAGGGATGGTCACGCACGAGATTTACCAGACCCGCGACAACAAAGGCCGCCCTGTCTATCACCTGCCCGAGGATGTGACGGACGGCAAGCTGGCAGATGGCACAACGGTTGAGATCATCCCCTCTGCGAAAATGTCAAAGTCCAAAAAGAACGTCGTCGACCCTGACGATATTCTGGCCCGATACGGGGCCGATACCGCCCGCTGGTTTGTGCTGTCCGACAGCCCGCCAGAGCGTGACGTGGAATGGACCGCTTCGGGGGCCGAGGCAACTTACAAGCACCTGAACCGTGTCCACCGGATTGCGACAGAGATTGCCGGACTAACGGATGAGGCCGGTTCAGGTGATGAGGATCTGATCCGCGCGATGCACAAGGCCATTCATGACGTGACTATGGGGGTCGAAACCTTCGGTTTTAACGCCGCCATTGCCAAGCTCTATGCTTTCACCAATCTGCTGGCGAAATCCAAGGCGGGCGGTCTGGCCAAACGGCAGGCGGCCATGGTTCTGGCGCAACTGATGGCCCCGATGACCCCGCATCTATCCGAGGAGATCTGGGCCATGTTAGGCGGTGACGGCCTGATCGCCAATGCACCTTGGCCTGTTGCGGACGCCGCGATGTTGGTCGAAGATACCGTGACAATGCCAATCCAGATCAATGGCAAGCGACGTGCTGAAATCAACGTTGCTGCAGATGCATCCAAGGAAGCGGTGGAGGAGATCGTCATGGAGCTTGATGTCGTTCAAAATGCACTCGCGGGGGCCGCGCCCAAGAAACTGATCGTTGTGCCGGGGCGGATTGTGAACATTGTCATCTGATCGCATCCCCCGCCGTATCCTGCTTGCGGGGCTGCTGGCCCTCTCGGGCTGCGGCTTTGTGCCTGTCTATAGCGATGGGGCCGCACTGCGCGGGCAGATCTCTTTCACTGCAAATGATACGGTCGCCGGCTTTCGTTTGCGCGAAAGGCTTGAAACACGGCTGGGCCAAAGCACCGCGCCGCGCTATCAACTTTCTGCCCGCGTCAGCCAAAGCCAGCGAACAGCGGCGATCACCTCGGACGGGGCCAATACACGGTTCAACATAATTGGCCGGGCGACATGGGCCCTCACCGAGAATGCGACCGGGTCTCGGATTGGAGCAGGCGAGGTCGAGGCTTTCACAAGTTACTCGGCAACAAGCTCTACCGTTGCCACGCAATCAACCAAGGATGACGCCGAAGCACGGCTTGCCGTCATTCTGGCAGACATGATTGTCAGCCGCATTCTTGTCCTGACTCCAGAGCCGGCGTCATGAAGCTGACAGGCGCAAGCGCCAATGGCTATTTCCGCAAGCCCGACCCCAGGCATACAGCGCTTTTGATTTTTGGCGCGGACCCGATGCGCGTCGCGGACAAGCGCCAGCAAGTGATTGCAGCACTTGTGGGCCCTCAGGGCGAAGAAGAGATGCGGCTGACGCGAATAAACGCAACTGACTTGCGCAAGGACCCTGCCCTTTTGAATGACGCCATAAAGGCACAGGGGTTTTTTCCCGGTCATCGCGTGGCCTTTGTAGAAGATGCTGCCGATAGTACGGCCAAGGTGATCGCCGACGCGCTTAGTGACTGGCAGGCTGGGGATGCCCAGCTTGTGATTACCGCAGGACAGCTGACAGCAAAATCAACATTACGCAAAACAGTCGAAGGCCACGGCAACTCTGTAGCGATCGGGTTGTACGATGATCCACCAACGATGGCCGACATCGAGCAAGCTTTGCGTGACGCCGGGGTGGCTCAGCCAAACCGTGACGTGATGGAGATGCTGATGGTCCTCGCCAGCACACTTGAGCCGGGCGATTTTCGCCAGACGCTCGAAAAAGTCAGCCTCTACAAGTACGGCGATGAAACGCCGCTGAGCATTGAGGATATCACCGCCAACGCCCCGCAGTCCGCAGAGGTGGACATTGACGACGTATTGGAGGTTGTGGCGATGGGCCAAACCGAAAGACTGGGGCCTATGTTGCGCAACCTTCATGCACAGGGTGTGACCTCTGTGACGCTCTGCATTGGCGCCACGCGGCATTTCCGCCGCCTGCATGTCGTTGCATCTGATCCGGGAGGGGTTGCTGCTGGGCTTGGACGGCTCGTGCCGCCCGTCTTCGGGCCAAGACGGGATAAGGTTGCCCGTCAGGCCAGCCAATGGGGTCGAGACCGGCTGGAGAAAGCTCTCACCGCGCTGACGGATGTGGATCTACAGCTTCGCTCGGCCAATACAGCACCGCCCGACGCGCTGATGGAGCGTACCCTCATCAGGCTGGCGATCATGGCACGGCGCTAAGGGGCTTCAAAACGAAAGAAGGCGGGCCAAAGCCCACCTTCCAACAAGATCAAAGATCTAGATTAGCTTATTCAGCAGCTGCTGCAGCGATCAACAGCGCAGCAAGAACACCCAATACGACGTATGTTGGGCTGATTGAAGACGCTGCAGGTGCTGGTTCAACCATCACTACAGGGGCTTCCATTACTTCCTCGCTCAGGCCACCAGCGGTGGCAGCAGCGCCGGAAACTGCGATAGCAGCTGCAGCTGCAAGAGTTGTTGTAAAGCGCATATCGGTACTCCATTCATGCACGGGGCGGTGAGGTCAAAACGTGACCGGTCCGCATATTTCCATTGAATCAGGCTCGCGCGAAGAATCCTAGTACTTTTTTGATCAGGGAACATGATCTTGGCAGGGACTTTTGGTGAAGGCCTTCAAGATACCCAAAAGAGCAAACGTGCGACTGGCCGATTTACCCAATAATCATTGGGAAAATAAGGAAAATTAAGAAGAAAAAAGCCGCCCTTTGGACCCTCGTTTGCCGTTCTGGAATCTGACGAGCGATGCCGAAATGCAACAAACTTGTTCAAATTGTGTTCGCCATTGCCAACACAAAAATGACCCCTGGCGCAAAGATGGTGTGAAAACCGTCCCATACCGCGCCGATAAACCAAACATTAAGGTTATTCGATCAAATCATCCTCATGTTCGTCTCGCATAAACATCGATTTGTGATCTTCCCCGACCCCATGGGTGCGTGCAATTGGCTGGGTCACCGCTTGGAACCTTGGCTGGATCAACCGACGGCACGAAACAGGAAAAGTAGTACGGAAACCCACTTTTTCTATGGCATGTCACCGGCAGAGGCAGAGCTGGCCTTTGATATGATAGGCCAGCCATACAGCCTCTATACAAGCATTGCGATAATCCAAAATCCATTCAGACGCATGGTCAAGCTCTATGACCGTATTGCGTTGACTGATCCACTTTGGCAGATGCGGCGCGCGCTTGGGGGCAGTGATCCGACATTTGCGCATTGGCTGCAAAACACGCGGGCGAGCGGACCCGGAGCAGGGTATTCCCGCGGGGCAAGGTGGCGGCGCTTTGGGGCCTGGTCTGCGCAGGCCTGGGCTGGCCAAAAGGTCACGCATCTGGTCCCGTTGGAAAGTCCGGACCAACTGCAGCAAATCTTGCGCAGCCAAGGTATTCCTTTGAATTTAAGATGCCGCGCCAGCGATCATGAGATGTTTCAGTTCCCCGAAATGTCACGCTATGACGCAACCAGCGCCGCACTCATCAAAGAGCGTTATTGGTCCGACTTAAGCCTCTATCGGCTTCAGCAGCCAGAGTTGAGGTTGATCGCATAGCGACCCGCTGCCTGCCCCGCGACCAGCCCTGTCGCAAGGCAGGCCGTGATCAGGTAGCCGCCTGTCGGCGCCTCCCAATCCAGCATCTCACCGGCGCAGAAAACGCCGGGGCGGGTTTTGAACATCAGATCATCGGTGAGCGTCTCGAACCGGACCCCACCTGCCGTCGAGATTGCTTCGTCGATCGGCCTTGGCCCTTGGTGGCGCACGGGCAGCGCCTTGATCAAGGGGGCCAGATCATCGGGAAAGGGCCTGCCAAATTCAGACAAGAGCGCCGCGCGCAGCGGATCAAACCGCAGGACTTTGCGTAGATGGGTTGTAACGCTGGCTTTACCCCGCGGCTTTGCCAAGGCTTGCCGCACCTTTTCGAGCGGCCAGTCAGGCAAGAGATCAAGCGTCAACGTCGCACCTTCGCGCATCGCCCGCGACATGGCGTAAATGCCGCCACCCTCTATCCCACGCACTGAAACAACAAATTCACCCCGTGTCGTCTGCCCGCCCGCGCTCAGTCCAACAGACTTGACCGGCGACCCCAGAAAGGGAGTCATATGGGGCGACCATGCCACATCAAAACCCATATTCGCCGGGGCAAATGGCGCGACAGCGTTGTCCAGATATGCCGCCCAATGCCCGTTTGCACCCAGTCGTGCCCAACTTGCCCCGCCAAGGGCCAGCACCGTGACTTTGGGCGCAACGGTTTGCATGCCATCCGGAGTTGCAAAGACCAGCGCATCACCATGCCAGCCTCGCCAGTTCCACCGGGTCCTTCGCTGCACGCCCGAAGCGTCCAATCGCATCAGCCAAGCACGCAAAAGCGGCGATGCCTTCATCGCTTTGGGAAAAACGCGCCCGGACGACCCGGTAAAGACGGACTGCCCGAGCGCCTGGGTCCAAGCCACCACATCATCAGGACCAAAGGCATTCAAGGCTGCGGCAAGAGCCCGCGGCATCGGCTGGCCATAAGCGGCAAGAAACGCCGATGCGGGCTCTGCTTTGGTGATATTCAAGCCGGATTTCCCGGCCATCAGAAACTTGCGGCCAAATGACGGCATGGCATCAACAATCAAGACCTCGAGCCCTGCTTTGCCCAATTGCTCGGCCGCCATCAGCCCGGCGGGTCCCGCACCGATGACGACGGCATCGGTCACGTTGGCATTGGACCTTTCATCTCGATCACACGGTGCGGATACGGGATTTCGATGCCATTGTCTTTCAACGCATTCCAGACAAGGAAAAGAACGTCAGACGAGTATTTGTTCTTCCCGTCATCGATCCCATTGACCCAAAACTCGACACAGAAATCGATTCCGCTATCGCCAAAACCGCGCAATTCGCAATCGGGCCCTTCAGGTTCTGTTAGAACCTCTGGATGCTTGGCAACCGCCGCCTCGATAATCGCGGGAACTTTATTGATGTCAGTGTCGTAGCTAACGGAAAAAGCCACCTCGAGCCGGTTGGCGGACCCGGAATCAGAGTAATTGGTGACGCGCGTAGTAATGAAATCTTCGTTCGGCACAACGATCCAGCGTCCATCGAATGTCTCGAGGATCGTAGCGCGCGCCGTCATCTTGATGATCGTTCCGGCCTCGCCACCATCAAGCTCGACATAATCGCCCACGGTCGCTTGACCCTCGACCATCAAAATCACGCCAGAGATAAAGTTCGATGCGATCTTTTGCAGGCCAAAACCAAGACCCACACCGATGGCACCCCCGATGATCGCCAGTGAACTCAGGCTGATCCCCATGATGTTCATCAACAAAAGGAAGGCGACAGCAAAGATCGCGAACTCGGATGACTTGATCGCCAACTGCCGGATTGCAGGGCGCATGGGCTGTTGTTCGATATAGGCCGAGGATTGCGAATTGGACCATTGCCCGAACCAGAACAGGATACTCCCCGCGATAACGCCACGGACAATGCTTAGCGCGGAGAAACTGATATTCCCAAGGCTCACCACCGCCTGATCCAGTGCAGTGGTCACCTCATCGAGAAACCCAACCGCGTAAAGCGCGGCGACCGGAACCAAGACAAACCTCGCCAGAACCCGCAAGAAGGGGTCGGTGACGATATGTTTGGCCAACGCCCGCGCCGCAAGGAACAAGAACACCCGTTTGCCAAAGGCAATGACAGCACCCGACCCAAACAGCGACCGTGTCACTGCCTCGCCGATCGCTGTGAAACCGTAGGCCAGCAAAGGCAGCAGCAAAGGCAAGAAGATCAGCGCAAACCGGCGCGATTTTGCAAGCAAAGTCTGATTTGCGGTATCTGGCGTCAGTAACCTTGTGAGGCGCGGAGCAAGGATCCGGTTTGCCAGACGTGCCAGCAGATAGGCCCCGATCAGCAATGCAAATTGAGACCAAGCAGCAGGAGACAAGAGCCAATCCTGCGCCAGCTCCAAGGCCTGATCAAAAGCCCTTTGCGCCTGATCCATCAGTGTGTTCGGCTCCATGCACGTCTTACCCTTACAGTTTGATTTCTTTTGCCGTGCACCTCTGCAAGAAACAAGCCTAAGCCGTCATGCCCTTGATCGCTGCAATATGTGACAGATCAGCCGCGAGCGTGTCACTGCCAAGCATCTTGGCAGTGGCAATCAGATCGTCGGCATCAACAATCTGATCCACAAGACCCCATGTCTCTGCCTGAACCGCCGCTATTTTTTGACCGGCCATCAAGATATATTTGGCCCGCGCCGGACCGATCAAAGCCACCAGACGCCCCGGATCGGAAGGTTGCGGCAGAAAGCCGAGCTTCATGACAGGATAAAAGAATTTGGCTTCAGGGACCGCGATCCGCATGTCGCAGGCCAGTACCATCCCGAAGGCACCTCCGGCTACAGTCCCGTTCAGCGCCGCAATGCTCAAGCCAGGCAGTGCTGCAATCGCCCCAGAGAGCCGCTCCCAGACCGGATCGGTTGCCAACCCAGCCCGGGCGGCATCCAGATCGGCGCCAGCACTGAAAACACGGCCAGTGCCTGTCAGCACAAAGAGTTTGGCCGTTTGCGCGTTTGTCGCAATCTCGGCCAGTTCAACCAGCATTTCACGTGTCAGCGCCCCGGCTTTTTCTGGGCGATCAATGGTGACGACCCAGGTATCGCCCTCTTGGGCGCAACGGATCATATCAGGCCGACCTTCCTGCGAATGTCGTCTTCGCGCAAACTGATGTCATCACCCAAGAAAGCGTCTGCCTCTGGCGTGCACATCCAGACCAAGGCCTGCGCAGGCCACTCTGGTGGGATATGCACAGACCAGTCCAATTGGCTAATAGGGTTCATTCCCGACGCCTTGATATCGCGCTGCATCTGGGTCGCCACCGTCCCGGGCGAAAGCCCCATGATGCGCAGTCCCTTGTCGCGCGATTCTTTGTCGGCAGCGCGGGTCAGCATATAGACCGCCGCTTTGGAGCTACAGTAGGCCGACCAGCCCTCTACCGGCCCATGGGCCGCACCTGACGAGATATTGATGATTGTCCCGTGGCCTTGTGCAATCATGCCCGGCATCGTGGCATGCATCCCGTGCATCACCCCTTTGACGTTGATGTCGATCGTGCGTGACCACACTTGCGGGTCCGTGTCCTGCAAGTGCCCGATCGGATCAACGACACCGGCATTATTGATCAACACATCCAAACCGCCGAATGTCTGCGCTGTCGCGGCAACCGCAGAGGCCACGTCAGAATAGCGCGCCACATCACACGGAATCGCGAGCGCTTTTTCACCAATTTCGCCAGCAATTTCGGCGATGTCATCGGTGCTGCGCGCAACCAAAGCAACGTTGGCCCCAGCTTTGGCAAAAGCATAGGCCGCTGCCGCACCAATGCCACGGCTTGCACCCGTGATAAGAACCGTCTTACCGTTCATATTGATATTTTCCACTCTGGTCCCTTTCAGACTATGTTTGGGATAGATACTAAGTGAATCGAAACTATCGACCTTGAACCTCACAGTAGGAAACCACGGTCCGATCCGAAAGATGCATAACGAAAGGGAATTTGAATGACCAACTCAACAGGAATGCGCAGCGCTGTTTGCCTCGCTGCGTTGATCGCTGGCGGCGCGGCGCATGCCGAAGTGACGGCGGCGCAGGTTTGGGCAGACTGGCAGTCTCAGCTTGCCCAATACGGCGAAGGCAGCGTGACCATCGGCGCAGAGGAAACGTCAAGCGGTACCCTTACCGTGCGCAATCTTGGCATCAGATTCTCGGATGATGACATCGTCGCTGAAACACTGATGAGCGCGATTACCTTTAACGAGCAGTCGGACGGTACGGTCCGTGTCACGATGGACGAAAGCTATCCCGTCACGGTCACAGGCGAAGATGGCGTCGTCATCACGATCGACATCAGCCAGCAGAATATGGAAATGATCGTCAGCGGTGATGCGGATGCTTTGGATTACGACATTACGGCAAGTCAGTACAAGGTTGCGCTGCGCGACGTCGTCGACGCCGATGTGACCTTTACCGGCGATGTAGAGGTCGCAGCCAACGATCTTAAGCTGTCATACCAGACCGCAGTTGGCGAGATGCGCGATATCACCTACAGCGGCACGGTTGCATCGATTGATCTTTTGGTTGATTTTCAGATTCCGGGTGGCGACGGCGAATATGTCACTGCTGGCGGCCGAATGGTCGACATGCAAACCCAAGCCGCAATGACATTGCCGCTGGATGCCAATTTCGAAGACCCTGACACCATGATCAATGCGGGCTTTGCCTTTGCGGGCGGTTATACGATCGACAGCGGCGACTTTGTGTTCGACATCAACGCCGATGGGGATCAGACCTCTGGTTCGATGAGCACGGGGACTTCGACCTTTACCGGTGAAATGAACAGCACGGCGCTCGGCTACAGCAGCAACACAGTTGATGTTGCGCTCAGTTTCCTTTCCAGTGGTTTTCCTCTCCCGATCGAGATCAATCTTGCCGAGTACGGTGCAGGTTTCCAAATGCCTACAGGGGCTTCAGACGAACCCTCTGACTTTGCGTTCAACCTTGACATGGTCGATCTGTCAATCAGCGACGCTATCTGGGATCTGTTCGATGCCGGCAATGTCTTGCCGCGCGATCCAGCAACGATCCAGATCGCACTCGCTGGTAAAGCCAAATCGCTCTACGATATGTTCGATCCGGCACAGCAAGACGCCTTCGAGAACGCCGAAATGCCTTTCGAGCTTTCAGAGGTGACCCTCGAAACACTCAACATTGATGCGGCGGGTGCGCAGGTCTCTGGCAGCGGGGCATTTACATTCGACAACACAGACATGCAGAGCTTTGCGCCCTTGCCGCGCCCAGAAGGCGAAGCAAGAGTCGAGATCACAGGCTTTAACGGCCTGCTCGACAATCTAGTGGCGATGGGGCTGGTACCAGAGCAAGACGTGATGGGCGCACGGATGATGGTGGGCATGTTTGCCCGTGCGACCGGTGATGACCAGATGGAAACCTCAGTCGAGATCGATGCCGGCGGTCAGGTCCGTGTGAACGGCAATCGGGTACGTTGAACCCGTTCAAGAACCGGGGGCGCAGATGGCAACATCTGCGCCCTTTTCTTTTGTCCTTGCCAGCAGCCTTGCAGGGCAGACGCCTGCGCACTAGGTCAAGGATCAAACAAAGGACAAATGATGACCCAATCACTCTCCGCTCTTTCCGACCAGATTTTGCAAGCCGCCAAGAACGCGGGTGCCGATGCCGCTGATGCGATTGCCGTCGATGGGACATCAATTTCCATCACCGTACGCGAAGGCGCGCTGGAACAGGCGGAACGGTCCGAAGGAATTGACATTGGGTTGCGGGTTTTTGTCGGCAAACGACAGGCTTGCGTGTCGTCCTCCGACACCAAGCCTCAGACACTTGTGCAGATGGCAGAACGTGCTGTCGCAATGGCCAAGGAAGCCCCCGAAGATCCCCATGCGGGGCTCGCCGATCCATCGCAGCTGACCACCAATATCGCCACCGAAGCGCTGGAACTCTTTGATCCCAGCGATGAACCGGACCCAGCCGCCCTGCAAGACGATGCTGCCCGCGCAGAGGCCGCCGCATTGCGCAATCCCGGTGTCAGCCAGGTGCAGTCCGCCTCGGCAGGCTATGGCCGCCGCCGGATCCATCTGGCGGCCAGCAACGGTTTTTCCGCCGGCTATGCCCGCAGCGACCGTGGCCTTTCCTGTGTGGCCATCAGCGGCACAGGGTCGGGGATGGAACGCGACTATGACTATGACAGCCGGGTGTTTCAGGCTGATTTGCGCGATGCCGAAGAAATCGGGCGCATCGCTGCCGAACGCGCCGTAGAACGCATCGGTGCGAAAAAGCCGCGGACAGGTGCCTATCCCGTCCTTTTCGACGAACGTGTCGCCAGCGCCCTGATCGGGAGCCTCTTGCAGGCGACCAACGGGATGATGATCGCACGCGGGTCCAGCTGGCTTCGCGATGCGATGGGCGAACAGGTACTGCCCAAGGGGATGTCGATCATCGAAAACCCGCATCGCGCGCGGGTGACGGGCTCGCGTCTTTTTGACGCCGAGGGCCTCGCAACCGCGCAACGCGCGATTGTTGATGACGGTATCCTGATGGGGTGGACGCTGGACCTTGCGACAGGGCGTAAGCTGGGCTTGCCAAGCACGGCCAATGCCTCCCGCGGAACCGGATCGCCCCCGTCACCCAGCCTGACCAATATCGCCCTGAGCCAAGGCGACAAGAGCCGCGCCGATCTGGTCAAAGAGATGGGAACAGGCCTGTTGGTCACATCGATGATCGGGTCCACCATCAATCCCAATACGGGGGACTATTCCCGCGGGGCCGCCGGTTTCTGGGTCGAGAACGGAGAGATCACATACCCTGTCAACGAATGTACCGTCGCTGGAAATCTGCGTGATATGCTTAAAACAATTGTCCCCGCCAATGACGGGCGTATGCATTTGTCGCGGGTGGTGCCATCTTTACTCGTCGAAGGTCTGACCCTTGCCGGAGACTGATCTTGATTTGCTCGTTACAGCCGCGCGACGTGCTGGCGACATCGCAAAACAGTACTTTCAGCAAAACCCCGATGTGAAAGACAAACCAGACGGCGCTGGTCCTGTGACCGCCGCAGATCTTGCCGTGAATGCTATGCTGGAAGGCTTCCTCCAGGCCGGACGGCCTGACTACGGGTGGCTATCCGAAGAAACCGAAGACAATGCTGCCCGCCTCCAGACTGCCCGCCAGTTCATTGTCGATCCGATTGATGGCACGCGCGCCTTCATCGATGGTAACAAAGACTGGGCCCACTCACTTGCGATCGTTGAAAATGGCGCGCCCATCGCAGCGGCTGTCTTTTTGCCGATGCGAGAAATGATGTTTGCAGCGGCAATCGGCCAGGGTGCGACGTTGAATAACAAACCGGCAAAGGTGAGCCGTGCTGCACTGGATGGCGCGATCATCCTTGGCGCAAAGCCAAACTTTGACGGGCGTTTTTGGAAAGATGGGCAACTGCCGCCGATCAAACGCGCGTTTCGGTCCTCTCTCGCTTACAGGCTGTGTCTGGTGGCACAAGGACAGTTTGACGGGATGATTACGTTTCGGCCCAGTTGGGAATGGGACATCGCCGCAGGCGCGCTGATCGCACAAGAGGCCGGCGCAACCATTACCGACCAGCATGGCGCGCCACTTCGCTTCAACAATGCGCACCCACAGGTGCCTGGCGTCTTAACCGCAGGCCCCGAATTACATGCCGCACTCTCTGCACGACTTGAGCCGCTGCGGTCTAGCCCCTAGAGTGGCGGCAAGTCGTCTACACACAAAGGTTTTTTACATGATACAGCGTCTTCACCTCGTCTTTGGCGGTGAGCTCATCGACCCGACCAAGAACGCATTCAAGGATGTCGACGCGATCGATATCGTGGGGATGTTTCCCAACTATGAGACCGCCTACAATGCCTGGAAAGCTGCCGCCCAGCGCACCGTCGACAATGCGCATATGCGTTATTTCATTGCACATATTCACAGGTTGCGTGATGAAGAAGTCGAAACATCAAAGACCGAAGAGCTCGATCCTTAAGGGCTGTCTTTAGGACAACTGAATGGCAAGATCCCTCGCAATTGCGGCCTATCTGGCAGGTTTGGGAGCGCCCGAACGCCCGCTCAATCCCGCGAAACAACCGCCGCGTCCTACAGGGACGATCATTTGGGCGCGCTGTAGTCAAGCTGATCAGCTGACCGCTGTCGATACATTGCGACGCAAGCTATCGGAAGATGGTGACCCCATCCATGTGATCGCGACGATGCGGGACTGGGACCAAGAGCTCGCCGGAAGCGCCTTGCCCGAACCACAAGGCAAGGAAAACATTCGCGCGTTCATCGCGCACTGGCGTCCCGCTATGGCAGTGTGGATCAAAGGTGATCTTGATCCGATCCTGCTCGCCGAAATGCGCTCGGTTGATATTCCTGCCATTCTTGTCGATGCCACATCAGATGGGCTTGATCACGTCGCAGGGACCTGGGTGCCCGGAGCAATGCGGTCACTTTTGTCAGAATTTGAAGCTGTCCTCGCACTTGATAGCCATGCCGCTGAACGCCTGATCCGTGCGGGCACGCCCGAAGATGCGGTCTTGATTACGGGACCTATGGAAGACTGCGCACCAACACTTCCCTGCAATGAGGCCGAGCGCAATGATGTCGCCAGAGCCATCGGGACGCGCCCTGTCTGGCTTGCGGCCGCGACGCAATTGGAGGAATCCGATGACCTGTGCAAAGCCCACCAGTTTGCCAGCAGACGGGCGCACCGCCTTCTTTTGATCGTTGTGCCGAAACATCAGGTCATGGCGATTGCCATTGCGGAAGAAATGCAGCTTCGCGGGCTCAATGTGGCGCTGCGCTCTCAAGAGCCAAAGCCATCCGACATAACGCAAATCTATGTTGTGGATACCGAAGAAGAGCTTGGGCTATGGTACCGCATCGCTCCGATCACCTACATGGGTGGCACGCTGCATGGGGGCGGCTGCCGCGACCCATTCGAAGCAACTGCTCTCGGTTCTGCTGTGCTTTATGGCCCACAAGTTGCCCCGTTCCAGCGCCATGCAGCCCGATTGAACGCAGCCGGTGCTTCACGTTTGATCCGCTCCGCGGCCGACCTTGGGCCGACTGTAGAAACACTTTTGTCCGCAGATAAAACCGCTGAAATTGCCCATGCTGCATGGGACGTCACATCGCGCGGTGCCAGTGTGACAAATCGGATAGCGGCCTTTATTCTGCTGCGTCTGGAAGAGTTGGTGCAGTAACATGCGCGCGCCATTCTTCTGGTTCACCCCGCCCGATCAGCCGACGCTTCTGGCACGCAGCCTTGCCCCCTTGGCCGCTCTCTATGCCGCAGGCACCGCGCGCCGTATCCGCCAGCCGGCCAAGATCAAAGCTCTGGTTCCTGTCATCTGCATCGGCAATATCAATGCAGGCGGAACCGGCAAGACACCCACAACGATTGCGCTGATCGAGCGGCTAAAGGCACGCGGACATAGCCCGCATGTTGTCTCTCGGGGCTATGGCGGCAGTCTGAACGGCCCTGTGCGGGTCGATGAACGCCAGCACAAGGCAGACCAGACCGGCGATGAACCACTCCTGTTGGCTGCCTTTGCCCCCACCTGGGTTGCCAAGGATCGCGCCGCAGGGGTCAAATGCGCCCAAGAGGCGGGTGCCGATGTGATCCTCTTGGATGACGGTTTTCAAAACCCCGATGTCGCCAAGGATCTTTCCATCATTGTGGTCGATGCGATGCGCGGTTTCGGCAACGGGCGGGTCATGCCCGCAGGGCCATTGCGCGAAACGGTGAAATCGGGACTCAAAAGGGCCGATCTCGTGCTTTCAATCGGCCCACCTGATGCGCAAGACAGGTTTGCCAGCCAGTGGCCATTGGATATCCCTCACCTTGTGGGACACCTCGCCCCCTTGCCGACAGGGATGCCCTGGCGCGATCTGAAGTTGTTGGCTTTTGCAGGTATTGGACACCCGGAGAAGTTCTTTGTTACTCTGCGCGACATGGGTGCAAACCTCGTGCGCGCCGAGGCTTTGGGCGACCACCAGCCACTGACCGATGCCCTGATGAAGCGGCTAGAGATCGAGGCATCAGCACGCAAAGCGCAGCTTGTCACAACTGAAAAAGACGCGGTCCGCCTGCCTGACAGCTTTCGGATGAAGGTGCTTACCTTGCCCGTGCGGTTGCAATTGGTGGATTGGGGGCCGATCGACCAAGCTTTTGACCGCTTGGGGCTTTAGCCTAGCAAATCCTGATCTTCGCCCAGCTTGGGCGAGGCCTTCTTTGGCGCCACATCCGCATCCGAAAAGCGGATCGGCAGGCGCACGGTCGGCACGCCATCCAGATCAACCCGCATCCCGCGGGAAACGACCTGCGGATCGGCAAACGTTTCCGCCATGTCGTTGATCGGCCCCGCAGGCACGCCATGTGTCTCGCAAGCGGCCAAAAGGTCGGCTTTTGCCCATGTTAGAGTCTTTTCGGTCAGGCGTTCTGAAAGTATGACGCGGTTTTCGAGGCGCAAGGCATTGGTCGCATAGTCGGGATCATTTCCCAACGCGGCCAATCCAAGCAATGCGCAAAACTGGCGGTATTGCCCGTCATTGCCGCTCGCCACGATGATATGTCCGTCCGCACAGTCAAACACCTGATACGGCACGATATTGGGGTGCGCATTGCCCAAACGCTTGGGCGCTTTGTCCGTCACCAGATAATTCATGGCCTGATTGGTCATCACGGCGGTGGCCACATCCATCAAGGCCATGTCGATATGCTGGCCCTTGCCGGTCGTTTGGCGCTGGTGGATCGCCGCCAAGATGCCGGTGCAGGCGTAGATGCCGGTAAAGATATCCGTCACAGCGACACCGACCTTTTGTGGCTGCCCCTCTGGTTCACCTGTCACCGACATCAGCCCCGACATACCTTGGATGATATAGTCATAGCCCGCGCGTTGGGCATATGGGCCATCCTGCCCAAAGCCAGTGATCGAACAATAGATCAGGCGGGGGTTCAACGAGGCAAGGCTTGCGTAGTCCAACCCGTATTTGGCCAGCCCACCCACCTTGAAATTCTCGATCAGGATATCGGCATCAGCGACCAGCCGTTTGACCTGCGCCTGCCCTTCGGGCGTACGAAAATCAATCACGACGGATTTCTTGCCGCGATTGCAGCAATGGAAATAGGCGGCACTCGTCTCGCCGGCATGATCTATGAATGGCGGCCCCCATTGGCGGGTGTCATCACCTTGCGGGCTTTCGACTTTGATAACCTCGGCCCCGAGGTCGGCCAAGGTCTGCCCCGCCATCGGGCCCGCAAGAATGCGGGCCAGTTCGATAACTTTCAGGCCCGCAAGAGGCTGCATATGACGTCTTTCAGTTCATGCGAAGGCTGACTTAGCCCAGCTTCCCGTCAAGGATACCAGCGAATTCATCATAGGCCATGTTTGAATACTTGGTGCCATCTATCATGAAACTCGGCGTGCCGGTAATGCTGTCGCGCTCGGCGTTCTCTTGGTACCAAGTGAACAAAGCTTCGGCCTTCGCAGCATTCGTCAGTGTCGCATCCAGATCGGCGTCCGTCAGCCCAGCCGTCTTAGCCAAGGTGCGCAGATCCTGCACGATCGTGACCGGATCGCCGCTTGCCAGCCAATTGCGCTGCTGTTCGTAAAGCAGGCTTGAGAAGTTGAAGAAAAACTCTGGGTTGTTGTTGGTGCGCGCGATCATCGACGCCCAAAGTCCGGGACGGTCGAAATAGACCTCACGGTAAACGAAACGGATGCGGCCCGTTTCGATGTAGTTGGCTTTCAACAATGGGTATTGGTTCGCATGAAACGACGCACAATGCGGGCAGGTGTATGAGGCATATTCGATCACCTCGACTGCCGCATCGGGATCCCCCTGCACCATTTCAATCACTTCAGCCGATGCGCCATCTGTGCTTTGTGCAAAAGCCGCACCGGGCAGCAAACCTGTCTGCGCGTCTGGCCGTGTGAGTGTCCAGCCTGCGCCCAAAGCAACAAGTGCGCCGCCGCCTGCGGCCAAAAGAGTTCTGCGTTCCATATCTACCTCTGATCAGCTTTTCTGCTTCGTTAACACATTTGCGCCCAGCGCCGCCAGTGCAGCACGTAGGCCATCGTTTTCTATTCCATCAGATAGGGCAAATGCCGCCGATTGCACGGCTGGATCGGGCGTTTTCTGCACTGATGGTGCAGGGGCAAAGGCCACGCGCCCCTCGGCAAAGCCAGTGGGTGCTGTCTGCGTGATCCGCACCCGCGAAATCGCGCGGTAGCCATAGCAGGCGTTCACCTTTTCGCGGATCTGTTCTTTTTGCATTTCAAGCATGGGAGCCTGCGCCCCGGTGGTCAGCAGGGTCAGCGTCGCACCCATGCCGCCTTTGGAATAGCTCACGTTCACAGGCGTCGCGATCCGTGCTGTCCCTTCGCCCACCACCTCGGCCCAATGGGTCAAAAGGCGGGTCACGGCAAAGCCCCGCTCTTCGCTGGCTTTGCGAATGCTGGTCTGCATCAACGTCGCCGCACGGGAAAATCCGCGCGTGGTGCTGGTGTGGCGTGGCGCTTTCATATCTAAGCCCTACTCTATGACGAATGATGCGCCAAGTCTGCGCACCACAATGCGACGGATAATAAACATTGCGTGACCTCAGTTCAGAGCTTTTGGCATGGTATGACCGCAACGCGCGGGACATGCCGTGGCGCGTCCCTCCTGCGGATCGCAAAGCGGGCGTTCTGCCGGACCCTTATGCCGTCTGGATGTCCGAGGTCATGTTGCAGCAAACAACGGTGGCCGCTGTGCGCGATTATCATCGCAAATTCCTTGGGCTCTGGCCCACGGTTCGCGATTTGGCGGCGGCAGAGGATGCCGATGTCATGGCCGCTTGGGCGGGGCTGGGGTACTATGCACGCGCCCGAAACCTGCTCAAATGCGCGCGCGCGATCGTGGCAAAGCATGACGGGGTGTTTCCGGACACTTATGAGGCCTTGCTGACATTGCCGGGGATCGGGCCTTATACTGCCGCTGCGATATCAGCGATCGCTTTTGACAGGCCCGAAACCGTCGTGGATGGCAATGTCGAAAGAGTGATGGCGCGTTTGTACGACATTCACGCGCCCTTGCCCGGATCAAAGGGTGAATTGACAGCACTTGCACGCAATCTTACCCCGACACAGCGCCCCGGCGATTATGCGCAAGCGGTGATGGATCTGGGTGCCACGATCTGCACGCCGCGTAGCCCCGCCTGCGGGATATGCCCATGGCGCGATCCCTGCGCCGCACGGATAGCAGGGTCCGCGCCCCAATTGCCCAAGAAGACCCCAAAGAAAGCCACACCCATAAGGCGCGGAATCGTCTACGTGGCGCGCCGCGCTGACGGGGCATGGCTCTTGGAAACGCGGCCCGAAAGCGGGCTTTTGGGGGGGATGCTGGGCTGGCCCGGATCGGATTGGTCCGACGCCCCCGAACCCGCACCACCGCTAGATGCGGATTGGGAGGGCTTGGGTGAAGAGGCGCGCCATACCTTCACCCATTTCCACCTGCGCTTGCAAATCATGACAGCGCGCGTGCCACATGATGCGATGCCGCAACGCGGGCGGTTCATTCCGGCGGCGGACTTCA
Organism: Yoonia sp.; assembly: GCF_030731595.1. GTDB lineage: Bacteria > Pseudomonadota > Alphaproteobacteria > Rhodobacterales > Rhodobacteraceae > Yoonia. The sequence continues at coordinate 9,386 of NZ_JANQTS010000106.1, read as the reverse complement.
GCCCCGCAGCCCTGCCAACGGCCATGCGCAAGGTCTTTGACCTTGTCATTGTGACGCTGCGCGATGATTGAGATCGGGAGCAAGGGAAGCTATCATCCACGCAACACCACTCAAGCGGAGCCGATGCGTGACTGTCGCACCTGACACACCAAAAATCGCAGGTCTTGGCGCAGCGCTGCCATTCTGGCTGTCCTTGGGACTAATCCCGATCGCTGTTCTGGCCGCCGTTCAAGGCGGGTGGTTCATAGCACTTTTGCCACTATCGACCTGGTATCTCTTTACCAGCCTCGATTTCGTCCTGGGGCAGAATACTGCAAACCCCGATCCCGAAACGCCCGAAAAGCAATTGTATTGGCACCGGCTGATCACCTTGCTCTGGACCCCTTTGCAACTGGTGACGATCTTCGGGATCATGGCCTATGTCATGCAAACCGACCATCTGAACCGCTGGGAGCAATGGGCGCTTTTCGCAGCGCTTGGTATCCTGTCGGGCACCATCGGGATCAACTACAGCCACGAGTTGATGCACCAAAAGCCCAGGACCGAACGCTGGCTGGCCGACATTCTGCTGGCGTCGGTGCTCTACTCGCATTTCCGGTCCGAGCATCTTCTGGTGCATCACCGCTATGTCGGAACGCCGCGCGATCCGGTCAGTGCGCGCTATGGTGAGAGCTTTTACCACTTCTTCCCGCGCGTCCTGTATCAGTCGCTTGTCTCTGCCTTCAAAGCCGAAAAGGGGATGCTCGCCCGAAAAGACCTGCCTTGGTATCACCGGTCCAACCCCTTCTGGATTTATTGGGGTCTACAAGCAGGATTCGTCGTGCTGTCATGGGTCATCGGCGGGTGGTGGGGTGTTTTCCTGTTTTCGGTGCAGGCGTTCTGGGCGGTTTTCCAACTGGAACTGGTGGATTATGTCGAACATTACGGGCTGACACGTAAACACCTTGGGAACGGCAAATACGAACACGTCCTGCCCCGGCATTCTTGGAACGCGACAGAGCGCGCATCGAACTGGCTGCTGATCAACCTGCAGCGCCATTCCGACCACCACTACAAACCGGGCAGGCGTTTCCCCCTCTTGCAGACCTATAGCGAGGACGAAGCCCCGCAATTGCCCTATGGCTATGCAATGATGACAATGATCGCATTGGTGCCACGGGCATGGCGCAAAGTGATGAACCCACGGGTGAAAGCCTGGCGCAAGCAATACTATCCAGAGATCAAGAATTGGGAGCCCTACAAGCGGGCGACGAATCCGATGCCGCGGTGATGGCTCAAAAGGTTTATTGCATGGACACTATTGGCATGCGGCTGTCCGATCCAATTGAACCGGTCGGAAGTGAAACCATTTTCTGACAAAGGCTGGATGCAAGGTTTTTTCGATGTCATCCTGTAAATCGGCGCCGCCGACATCAACGTATGTTTGCCCATTCATGGTAAAGCTGACCCTTGCCTCGGGATGATCGGCCAGACGACCCAACAGTTCGTAATAGACCATCCCGAATCCCGTCTGCTGATAGCGGCCAAAAACAGGATCATCGTTCTGGCCTGTAAAGATGGCGACATCTTCCAGGTAACCAAAAGCACTTGGGGTCTGGGTAAACAGCAGATGATTGCTGACGCCGCCCTCAAGCCGAAGGTTTGAAAACATATTGACCGTTTGCGCTGTCTTGAGCCCAGCATAGGGCAAGGCACCATTCACGAAGTAAAGAGCGGTCACAAACGTCCCGATCACGTATGCTGCGGTGGAATGGGTTTGGTTTCGCTCGCTTTGCGGGTCGCGGCCTTCGCGCATGATCATGAAGCAAACGACAATGACCGTCGGCAAAAGGCTGAGGCTGGCGAGGTTGTAGTGCCCTTCAGACATCGCAAAACCGCCGACAAAAAGCAGGATCAGAAAGGCGAGCTTGTTGGTCGGTTTCTGCGCGCGCTCTTTAAGCCAGCCCATCAGCGAAGATGCGTTGATCCGGTCAATCTGGGCCGCGCTCAGGAACAGGACATGCAGGGAAATCGTCAGCGTCGTAAAGCTGATGTAGGCAGAATAATTGCTAAGTGCGAGGAACATGTGAAAGCTGATGCCCAATGCCATGCCCCAATAGCGGGCACGCGGCACGATCAGTGCCAGCATCACAATACCTTCGACAATAAAGGTGGCATAGATCGCCGTGTAGTCCATCAAGGGATGCTGGATCCAGCTGAACGGCGGCAGCATCTGATCCCATAACCAGATTGCGCAGCTGACTTCCGGATCAAGAAAGTCGGTATTGATCTTGTGAAAGATGCCGTAGACATACATCACAAGAAGCGATCCGCGCCCCGCCAGGATAAAGTTGGCAAATATACTTGCGACCGGCAGCCCCCTCACACAAGCGTAGAAAAACGACAGCCAGTAACCAATCAAAACCATGGACCGCAGCATGGTATGATTTGACGTTGCCGGAGCCTGCGCGATGGTGCTGATTGTGCTGACCAGCATCAAAAAGAACAATGCACGCGGTGATGCAGGCCGAGACAGCAAAACAAGTGCAGCCACAAAAATAGCTAGAAAATCCCACTGCGCCGGCACACGTGTATATTCAAAGATATAGTTGAAAACATGGAACAGGGAGAACATCGCGAAGATAAGCCCGAAAAGGCCTTGCCGCGAAATACGCCCGTCTTCCTCATCATTGATCGTGCGGCGCCCCATCAAGAACAGCGTCAACCACCGACCGGACCGCAGCACTGGATAGGCTATCGCAGAGACCAGAGGCTTGTCGAAGACAAGTCTGTTGAGCCGGTTGAAGGCCCCGGATGGCGTAGACATCCCGGCCAGCAAGTTGGTTGCAGCAGCGCCGCCCACACGACGACCATCGAGGTCTACCACCATACCTTGGTCCAGATCGAAGCCCTCACTGGCCAATTCTGCCCGAATCTCTGCATCTTCGCGCAGATTGACCAAAGCCACTGGCCCAACCGTTTCCCGAAGCTTCAAGAGGCTCACATACTTCGTGCAAAACGGACACTCTCCATCATAGAAGATCGTTGCTGCCATCTTTCTGGTTACTCTCGTCGCTGGGTCGGTTGGCCGTAGGATACCTTTGAAAGAACCGAATTTTGAGACTGCATTGTGTCTATTTTTCGTCGAATGAGCTTCTTTAGCATAACCCGTTTCACCAAAAAAACCCCGCCATCAGTGTGATGGCGGGGATAAAGTTAGTGCTTACGGTCCCCACCACCATGATGAGGTTCGCCGCAGGCACCGGCGGTATCAACTTTGGTGAAGTGTCAGTGCTTCGCCATCTCAGAGCGGATCTGCTGGCGCAGCAGATCAATGGGCACCTTTTGCCCGTCGCGTTTAAATTGCCAATAGGTCCAGCCGTTACAGCTTGGCGCGCCTTCCAGATAGGCGCCGACCTGATGGATTGATCCTTTGATATCGTCACCGATCAACGTGCCATCAGCACGGACCTTGGCCTTGTGACGACCATTCATGCTCCATAGCTCTTCACCGGGGCGCAGCATGCCACGTTCGACCAGCACACCAAACGCCACGCGCGGCTCGGAGCGCTTGGAGATTGACACTTCAAGAGCCTCTTTGTCGAATTTGCGTGTGTTCTTGATGCGCTTCTCTGCCACCTTCCGGTAAGCCTCTTCACGCTCGATCCCGATGAAATCGCGGCCCAGCATTTTTGCAACCGCGCCAGTGGTGCCAGTCCCGAAGAAGGGGTCAAGGACCACGTCTCCGGGATGAGTGGTGGCAACAAGGACGCGGTGCAAGAGGGACTGCGGTTTTTGCGTGGGATGCGCCTTTTCGCCTTCGTCATTCTTCAGCCGCTCATGTCCGGTGCAAATGGGCAGAACCCAGTCAGACCGCATCTGGACGCCCTCGTTGAGGGCTTTGAGCGCTTCGTAATTGAAGGTGTACTTGCTGGCTTCTTCTTTCGAAGCCCAAATCAGTGTCTCGTGAGCGTTGGTCAAACGCTTGCCACGGAAATTCGGCATGGGGTTGGACTTGCGCCAGATGACATCGTTGAGAATCCAGAAACCCTGGTTCTGCAACTCGGCGCCCATCCGAAAGACATTGTGGTAGCTGCCGATCACCCAGATCGCACCATTTGGTTTGAGTAGGCGGCGGGCGGCGGCAAGCCAAGCTTTGGTGAACTGGTCATAGACCTTGAAACTGTCGAACTGGTCCCAAGCGTCATCAACCGCATCAACCTTGGAGTTGTCGGGACGATGCAGGTCACCCTTCAACTGAAGATTATAAGGCGGATCAGCAAAAATAAGGTCTATCGTACCTGCAGGCAGGCTGTTCATCACGTCGATGCAGTCGCCGGCAATAATCGTATTCAACGGGAGCGCTTGCGCACCCTTACTTTTGGTTTTGATCGTCATAACTTGCCTCTAAGCCCCGGCGGGTATCCCGCTCTTTGGTTGTGCCCAATGTGAGTCAGAGGCGAATCCAAGTCAAAATCTTTATTGATTCAGTCACTTACGTTTTTATCTTGATACAAGATGTTGTGTATCGGCTTGAAGGAACGTCTATGATGGATGCTCACGCCAAAGCGCTGCAGCCCCAATTTATGTTGGGCTGTGGGATATCCGGCGTTCTTGTCCCAGCCGTAGTGGGGGAACTGTTGCGCCAGAGCCACCATGTGTCTGTCACGCCACACTTTGGCGACGATGGAGGCCGCCGAAATCGACAGGCTACGGGCATCACCCTTGATGATTGTTTGCGATGAAATCGTCAGATCGCGGGGGGTCATGTTCCCGTCGATCAGCGCATGGTCAGCTCTTTGGGTCAGCCCGGCGATCGCCCGCACCATTGCAATGTGAGACGCGCGCAGGATGTTGTGGGTGTCGATCTCTTCCACCGTGGCTTCGGCCAGCGAGACATCTGCTACTGCCATGATCTCATCAAAGAGCGCATCGCGCCGTTTGGCGGTCAGTTTCTTGCTGTCGTTTAATCCGGCGGGGATGTTTTGCGGATCAAGGATTACTGCGGCGGCGCAAACAGGGCCTGCAAGCGGGCCGCGCCCGACTTCATCGACGCCGGCAATGCAAAGAAAGCCACGCGCACGGGCGGCCATTTCAAATGAAAAATCAGGTTTTGTCATAAGGTCAGTGACCAGAACGCGCAGGCCACTTCAAGGAAAAAGGGGCAGAGAGCCATGTCCAAACTCTCTGCCCCGTATTGGTGGTCTGATGTGCTACGCGTTACTCTGCGACTTGCTTACATGATCAGACACCCAAGTTGGCGCGGTAACCGGGGCAAGTGACCGCGCTTGGTCACAGCGCCTTAGTGACGCCGATCTGATTGAAAGCCTTGCTCGCGCAGACAAAGCGGGTCGTACCCACGTACCGGCCCGTTGGTCGTATACAGACGCACGGCACAGCGATCTGGCAATTGGTTTACATGACGATAGTTGCGCTCAAGACAGCGGCGGCCAAACAGACGTTGCGCACCAAATCGGGTTTCGACAGTCTGCAGGCATTCAAATGGCACAGTGCGTCGGGCGTTGTTGCTTTGACTTTGGCGGTTCAGGTCTGCCCAGTTGTTGCTGCGATTGATACCGTTTCGGTGGCCATTGTCATGGACCTGTATTCCCGTGTCGGCAGCTTCGTTGCCAGAGCGGCGGTCGCGATTTCCCTCGATTGCAGCCCCGATCACGGCGACCGCAGCCAGCCCGATCAACAGCTTTCCAACATCCTCACGGTCCAACCCCTGGGCCGAGATGGGTGTTGCGGTTGCGAGCGTCAAAGAAAGTGCAGTAAGTCCTGCAATGATTGGCTTGAACATCGGTTTGTCCTTTCGGTGCATGTGCCGTCGTGATGGCGATGAACCAAAAATGGAGTGGACCGCGCTTGCAAAACAATAACGGGGGATGGTTATGCGATTGCCATCGCGATAACATTCGGCGTTATTGAATATCAGGAAGCCTTTGGATCAGGTGGGCGCATGAAACACATTTCTTTCTCATTCATGGCGCTCATGCTGAGCACGACTCTCGCACAAGCGGCCTGTTATGCCGATTACAAGGCCAAGCAGGACGATCCCTTGCGGCTCCACTATGGGGTGGCAGAGGTGCGCGGCGATTGCTCTGTCTCTTCGGCAGAACGCCAACTGCGCCAAAGCCTTGCTGGCGATGGCTGGCAGCTATTGAATGTGCTTGGTGTCTTTGATGACGCAGGGCTGGATGAAAGAAAGGACAGTGCAGGTGAGTACTTCCTCCGCTACTGAATCACGTGAAATCGGGAACAGGATTGTTGTCGCCGGGATTGCCGCGATCGTTCTGATCCTCGCGATTGCCGCCGTGTTGCTGTTTATCAATCTGCCTGACGCCAACGCCTTCAATATGAGGGTGGAACGGCTGTTTGTGGAAAACGACAATCTGACCAGTAATGCAGAGATCAAGCTGCTCGAGATTCTCGCAGGCTCGGGTACTGCGTTTTCAGATACGCTGGCCTCTTACCGCTTCGTCATCTTTGTTCTGCTGATTTTTGCGACCGCCTTGCTGGTGGCCGCAGTTGCTTTTCTTGTGATGCTTATCGCATTGAACCGCCGCATGGGGCGGATCGAACGGCAGGGCATCGAAGTGAACTCGCTTACGATCAGCCGCGATGAAAAGGCGGTCTATCTCAACGACTTTGAATTCAAACTGACGGATGCCGCGATTGAAACGCTCTCGGTTCTGGCAGAAGCGCGGATGGATGACGAGGTGCTGACCGGGGCCGAGATCGAAGCGGTCATTTCAGGCCGCAACGCTGTCGACTGCGACGAAGCGGCCGGTGCAACGCGGATCAAGCGCCTGCGCGATACGCTGGGCAACCAGATGATGAGCGAGCTTTTGGTCAAGAATATCGCGCGCAAAGGCTATATTCTCGCGATCGATAAAGACGTCATCAAGATGATCTAGAGCGATCACAAACTATGTGCCAGAACAGTCTGCAAGGTGGCGCGCGGGAACCTGAGGTTGCGATCTGGCCACGATTGGCCACCCTCCAAAATCATTTCATTATTCACAGTCGCCTTGGGCCTGATGCCCTTGCTGTTTGAGGGCTACGCGGGCGCAATGGACGCCGTCCCGACGATCTCCAAAAACGGCGATGACATTCTGGCTGAAATGATCGGCGGTGGCGGTTTTGGCGATGAATTACGCTCTATCTTTGTGTCTTCGACCACATCAAGCGACGGTTTTGCCAAGCGTCTGAAAGGCGAGATTGAAATCGGCATGGCCTCGCGCCGCATCCGTCCAGAAGAAGCACGCGCACTGCGCGATGCAGGTGCCGGCAACACTGATCAACGAATGTGGCATCGCAACCATTCCGGATGCGTTCTCGGCACGGACAGAAGAATACGAGCTGCAACGCCGTCTGTTGCTTTACTCACGCGAAGATACAGAAGGTCAGGCCGCGCGCGATTTCCTTGACTTTGCAATATCCGAAGATGGCGATACCGTGATTGGCAAGGCTGGCTTTATCGGCTTCGCCGTCGATCGCCGCGCACAGTCCTTGGACGCCTCTCGTGCCTTGCTCAACGCGAATGTCGACGCTTATGAGGCCAGTTTCATGTGTCAGATGGTGGCCCAGATGGTGGGCTATGATCGGCTTTCGACCACGTTCCGCTTCCGCATAGGGTCTGCGCAACTGGATGCGCGCGGCTTGACCGACAAAGCGCGTCTGGTTGA
>NZ_JANQTS010000106.1:0-1616 GCF_030731595.1 Yoonia sp. | reverse complement strand
TAGGGTCTGCGCAACTGGATGCGCGCGGCTTGACCGACAAAGCGCGTCTGGTTGACTACCTCGCCAATCAACCTGCCGGCAGCGAAGTTCTGATTGTCGGCTTCACCGACTCTGTGGGCGAGTTTGACAGCAACTTGAACCTGTCGCGTCAGCGCGCTGGCCAAGTTGCAGAAGAAATCGCAGATTTCGCGGGCAGCCGCTTGGCAAAAGTGGCGATCTCATCAATCGGTTTTGGTGAAATCGCGCCGGTCAACTGTAACGAAGAAGAAGACGGCCGCCGGATCAATCGCCGCGTTGAAGTCTGGGTCAAATCTCCGACATAATCTACCGCTTATGACAAGGAAAAAGGCGCCGGTTCTTAACTGGCGCCTCTTTTATTCTCATGGGCACTGGCCCTAATTCCGCCTGAGCGTATCACCTGGCGCCAGCTTGGGACTGAGCGTCACAGTCGCGCCCTCTTGCAGCTCTTCTCCACGATTGCGCGCCGCGATGATCTGGGCCGCCTTGACGCCAATTTCGCGGCGACAGGCATCCATCGTTGCCAACTGCCGCGGCAAGCCCTCCAGCAACTCTACACCATTGAATGCCGCCAACCCAATTTTTCCAGGCACGTCAATGCCTTGCTCCAGCAGGTAAAGAAGCCCGCCTGCACCAATCAGATCGTTGGAATAATACAGGAAATCAAGGTCAGGCGTCCGTTCAATCATCTTGGCAGTCATTTCGCGGCCCTTGGCCAGTGCAGAGCCGCCGGAATAGAATTCCTGATCCGCAATCTCGATGCCTGCTTTGGCCAAAGTTCGGGTAAACCCCTCAAACCGCTTCCGCGCCCGGTGATCCAGCGGCATTTTGGTTCCCATGAACCCTATGCGCTTGTAGCCTGCAGCGATAATTTCTTCTGCCATCTTGCGCCCGGCGCGGCGGTGCGAGATGCCGACGCAGTGATCAATCGGCTCGCCATCGGTGTCCATGATCTCGACCACCGGAATACCTGCCTGCTGCAACATCGCCTGCGATGCCTCGGAATGTTCAAGGCCCGCAATGATAATCCCGGAAGGCCGCCAAGACAGCATCTCGAAGAGGACTTTCTCTTCTTTCTCAGGCAGGTAGTCCGTCACGCCGACGACCGGCTGCAGATCGGTGCCTTCAAGGACCTCGGAAATCCCCGCCAGCACCTCTGGAAACACCATATTGCCCAGTGAAGGAATAATGACAGCCACAAGATTTACCCGCTGCGATGCCAAAGCACCTGCAATTTTATTTGGCACATAACCTAGCTGCTTGGCCGCATCCTGCACCTTCTGGCGGGTTGCAGCGCTCACATCACCCTTGTTGCGCAGCACACGGCTCACAGTCATTTCGCTGACGCCTGATGCCTCGGAAACATCGCGTAATGTCAAAGGCCGCTTTGTCTTGTTCGTCAAGGGAAGTATCCTGTTCTGATGTAAACCATTATTAGCGGGGCTTGCGCGCAAAAGCTAGAACGCATGACCGTTGACCCGCATGGGAAAGACAGGCATTCAGCATGCGGCATGGTCCCGTGGCTCAACTGGATAGAGCAGCCCCCTCCTAAGGGGCAGGTTGCAGGTTCGAATCCTGCCGGGGTCACCAAAAACACC
>NZ_JANQTS010000105.1 GCF_030731595.1 Yoonia sp. | reverse complement strand
CAATCGTGCCAATGTTTACGTGCGGCTTGTTACGTTCAAACTTTGCCTTTGCCATTCTTCAGGGCCCTTAATTTCTGAGGGGCCAAAACGGCCCGGTCCAACATCGCGGGCGATGTATTTGGATTTGGGATGGAAATCAAGAGTAATGCACCGGCTTTGACGCCTTTTAACTTTTGGGCCTCCGGCGGGGATATTTGGGCTCCAAAGAAGTCTGATCCCAGACACGCAAGACGGTTGCAAGAAATGTATATCTTGCCGCCATTTCAATGGTTCCAACCCCTAAGACGTCAAAACCGGTTGTTCTTGGGAAAACCATGCGGCGGGCGTTTGCCGACACCGGCGCGCGCGGCTTTCCAGTCAGTCATGTCGGGCTCGGTGCGGGTCTTGCCGCCGCCCATCTGCCATGACAGACCCTCGGCCCAATTGAACGTCGTGATATCGGACAAACCGCCATCAAGCTCCAGCATCCCTTGCCGCCCGGCGGCTTTCTTGTATTTCTGGATGCGGACACCTTTGCCACGGCCCATTTCGGGCAGTTCGCTGACCTCGAACACCAACAGCTTGGCGTTTTCCGAGATCACGGCGACATGATCCCCCGCAATCCTGCGGCAGACCTTGGCCACTGTATCCGTGACATTCAGCACCTGTTTCCCGCTGCGGGTCTGGGCCAAGACCTCTTCTTCAGGCACCACGAAACCGTTGCCCTCGGCCGAAGCGACCAAGAGCTTTTCGCCGGGTTTATGGATCAGGATATCGACGATTTCCGCCTCGTTCGGCAGGTCGATCATCAGGCGCAAGGGTTCGCCCATCCCGCGCCCACCCGGAAGGTTGACGGCAGCGACCGTATAGAATCGCCCGTTGGCCCCAAAGACCAGCAACTTGTCTGTGGTTTCGGCATGGAAGATAAAGCGCGGGCTGTCGCCGTCCTTGAACTTCAACTCGCGGGTCAGGTCGATATGGCCGGTCATGGCGCGGACCCAGCCCATCTGCGAACAAACAACCGTGATCGGCTCACGTTCGATCATCGCCTCGAGCGGCACTTCCACGATTTCACCCGCTTCGCCAAACTGGGTGCGGCGCGCGCCACCTTCGCTGTCGCGGCCAAAGATCTTGCGGGTCTCGCGCAACTGCTCGGCAATCCTGGCCCACTGCAGATCTTCGCTTTCGAGCAAATCCTCGATACCGGCCCGCTCGAGCATCAAGGCGTCACGTTCGGCGATAAGTTCCAGTTCTTCCAAACGGCGCAAGCTGCGCAGGCGCATGTTCAGGATCGCTTCGGCCTGTACTTCTGACAGGGAAATCTCAGGATCTGCGCCCGGAACAATAGGAGAGATATAGTCTTTCTCCGATGTGGCGCGGATATGATCCTTGGCCCAATCCTCTGTCATCAGCGCCTGTTTGGGGTCGTCATCGTAGCGGATGATGTCAATCACGCGGTCCAGATGCACAAAAGCGATGATAAAGCCTTCCAGCACTTCCAACCGGTGGTCGATCTTTTCCAACCGGTATCTACTGCGCCGGACCAGCACATCGCGGCGGTGATCAAGGAAGGCGCGCAGCACCTCCTTTAGCGAACAGACCTTGGGCGTCAGACCGTCGATCAGCACGTTCATGTTCAGGCTGAAGCGTGTTTCAAGATCGGAGTTGCGGAACAACATCCCCATCAAGACCTCGGGGTCAACTGACCGTGCGCGCGGCTCCAGAACCACGCGGATATCCTCGGCGCTTTCGTCGCGCACATCTGCCAAAAGCGGGACTTTCTTGGTTTGAATCACCTCGGCCAGCTTTTCGATCAGCTTGGATTTCTGCACCTGATAGGGGATTTCCGTGACGACAATCTGCCACTGACCGCGGCCCAGATCCTCGACCTCCCATTTTGCGCGCAGACGGAATGATCCACGGCCAGTGCGGTAGGCCTCTGCGATGTTCTCGGCCGGTTCGACAATCGTGCCGCCGGTCGGAAAATCTGGACCGGGGATGTAGTTCAGCAGCGTATCATCGCGGGCATCGGGCGTTTTGATCAGATGAAGGCAGGCATCAATCAACTCGTGCAGGTTATGTGGTGGGATATTCGTGGCCATCCCCACAGCGATCCCGCTTGATCCATTGGCAAGCAGGTTCGGGAAAGTGGCCGGCAAGACTGTCGGCTCGGTCAGGCGCCCATCATAGTTATCACGAAAATCAACCGCATCCTCGGACAGCCCTTCCAGCAGCGCCTCGGCTGCGGCCGTCATCCGGGCCTCAGTATAGCGGGATGCGGCAGGGTTATCGCCGTCAATGTTGCCAAAGTTCCCCTGCCCGTCCACCAGCGGGTAGCGGACGTTAAAGTCTTGGGCCAAACGCGCCATCGCGTCATAGATTGCCGCGTCACCATGGGGGTGGAAATCACCCATCGTGTCGCCGCTGATCTTGGCAGATTTCAGAAAGCCGCCCGTAGGCGACAGGCGCAGCCGCGACATCGCATAAAGAATGCGGCGGTGCACAGGTTTCAACCCGTCACGGGCATCCGGCAAAGCACGGTGCATGATCGTGGACAGCGCATAGGTCAGATACCTGTCGCCAATCGCGCGGCGTAGCGATTCCGTTACATCATTTGGACCAAGGGCACTGTCGATCTCGTCTGTCATGTCGTCTGGTTTAGCGGGCTGAGAATCTGGCGTAAAGCGGCGAATATTCCCCGTTTATTGCCCGCGCATAAATTGTTCAAAAACCCAGCTGCATCGTTCACGATTCTTTTGTTCGTCCGGGGAGACCACCAAATGCCAAAGCTCATCACATTCAGTTGTTTCTTGCTGTTCTGGGTCTTTTACGAATTGTCCGGCGGCAGTGATTTTGCACCCCGCGAGCGTACGGTGGTGTCTCAGGCCCCCTTTGAAAAACCCGCGCCACGAAACAGTGCTTTCTTGCGGCCACCCGCGACACCTACCGTGATGGCCGCCACTTATGTCGAGGTTGAGACGGTATCTTTGGGATCAGCCCGCCCAGCCTTGGTGCCGGCGCCTGATACTGCCACGGTCGAAAGCGTAGAAGATACTCCAACGGCGCAAGAAGCCATCGCCGACCCGGTTCTTGCGTTAAGGGTGATCGCGGCAAGCCGCGTGAATCTGCGCGAAGGACCTGGCACCGAACATTCCGTCCTCGAAACCCTGCCACTCGGGACCCGCGCAGAGGTTATCGCATCCGATGACAATGGTTGGGCGCAAATCCGCCTGACCGAGAGCGGCAAAATCGGCTGGATGGCAGAGCGGCTGCTCTCTGATGGATAAGCTGGCTTGTTTGCAGGCGGCACGCCGTGCAAAGAAAGAACATGACCGAGAAATCCATACTGATCACGGGTGCATCTTCGGGCATCGGGCTTGATGCTGCACGTGGCTTGCGTGCAGCAGGCTGGCGGGTATTCGCCAGTTGCCGCAAAGCCGAGGACTGTGACCGGTTGCGGAGCGAAGGGTTCGAAAGCCCGCGGATCGACTATGCCGATGCCGACACAATCGTGAACGGCCTTGCCGAAACGCTGGAGGCCACAGGCGGCACGCTTGATGCGCTTTACAACAACGGCGCCTACGCCTGTCCCGGTGCGGTCGAGGACTTGCCGGTCGGTGCTTTGCGCGAAATCTTCGAGGTGAACCTCTTTGGCTGGCACGAACTGACGCGGCTGGTGATCCCTGTGATGCGCGCGCAAGGGCATGGGCGGATCATCAATTGCTCTTCGGTGCTGGGCCTTGTCGGATACAAATGGCGTGGGGCATATGTGGCCACGAAATTCGCGCTTGAAGGGCTGACGGATGTGCTGCGCATGGAAATGGCAGGGACGCCGATCAAGGTGATCCTGATCGAACCCGGTCCGGTCACATCGAGAATCCGGGAAAACGCGATCCCGCATTTTGAAACCTGGATCGACTGGAAAAACTCGGCGCGTGCAGCGGAATACAAAAACATCATGTCGCGGCTTTACGAGGACCGTGGGCCGGACAAATTTGAATTACCGCCCAGCGCCGTGACCAAAAAACTGTTGCATGCACTGACATCTCAGCGACCCAAGCCACGATACTACGTCACAACCCCGACCTATCTGATGGGTTTCCTGCGCCGACTTCTCTCAACCCGCCTGCTGGACGCATTGATTCTGCGCGGCTGAGGGTTTCCTTCAGCCGCGGACCTGCTACATCGCGTGAAACGAAGGCGAAGGGATGAAACGACATGGCAGATGAACCGCTTTTCTGGCTGATGGCCGTCGCAGTGCTGGCCGTGCTTGGTATATTGATGCTTGGCATCGGCAGCTTTGGCAAAGGCGGTGAGTTCAACCGCAAGAACGCTAACAAGATCATGCGTTGGCGGATCGGAGCGCAGGCTGTGGCGGTCGCGCTCATCCTTTTGTTTGTCTATCTGCGCGGAAACGGGAGCTGAGGGTATGGTCGTTCTGAACAAAATCTACACCAAAACCGGTGACGACGGCGAAACAGCACTCGGCAACGGAAGCCGTGTGGCAAAGCACTCCATGCGCGTGACCTCCTATGGCACCGTAGACGAAACAAATGCGACAGTTGGTCTGGCGCGCCTGCATGCGGCAGGTGAGATGGATGCCCAACTGGCCATGATCCAGAATGATCTGTTCGATCTGGGTGCAGATCTCTGCCGCCCGGACATGGAAAAAGACGGCGAGGCCGGATATCCAGTGCTGCGCATGTCGGATACGCAAGTTACGCGGCTCGAGGCGCAGATTGATGCGATGACCCAGAAGGTCGAACCGCTGCGCAGCTTTATCCTGCCGGGGGGGTCGCCGCTCGCCGCGCATTTGCACCTGTGCCGGACGGTATCACGGCGAGCAGAGCGGCTGACTGTTGAACTGGCTACGATGGAATCGGTGAACCCTGCTGCGGTCAAATACCTCAATCGGTTGTCGGACTGGTTTTTTCAGGCGTCGCGGATCGCCAATAACGACGGCAAGGACGACGTCTTGTGGGTGCCTGGCGCGAACCGCTAGCGCAGGTGGATTTAAATCAACCTTACAGGGTGAAACTGACGCGCACGTCAAGAACGTGGCGTCCCCAGACCGCACCGCGTCGATTTTGCACTGTTTTCACCTTGCCGCGCAGGTTAACAACGGCCCGAGAAGTCAATTGATCAGATTCTTGGGAGAGAAACGCAAATGAAGGTCCTCGTACCCGTCAAACGCGTGATCGACTACAACGTGAAAGTTCGTGTCAAAGCGGATGGCTCCGGTGTCGATCTTGCAAACGTCAAAATGTCGATGAACCCTTTCGACGAAATCGCTGTTGAAGAGGCGATCCGCCTGCGCGAAGCCGGTAAAGTCGAAGAAGTCATCGCCGTTTCGATTGGCGTGAAGCAAAACCAGGAAACCCTGCGGACAGCCTTGGCGATGGGCGCGGACCGCGCGATCCTCGTTGTCGCGTCCGATGACGTGCACAACGATATTGAACCACTTGCCGTTGCCAAAATCCTTGCCGCCATCGTCAAGGAAGAAGCACCCGGTCTGGTGTTGTGCGGCAAGCAAGCCATCGACAATGATATGAACGCAACCGGCCAAATGGTGTCAGCGCTTTTGGGCTGGTCGCAGGCCACCTTTGCGTCCGACGTGGACGTTGATGGCGATCACGCCACAGTGACCCGCGAAGTCGACGGCGGCCTGCAGACAATCAAAGTGAAAATGCCGACGATCGTCACCGTTGATCTGCGTTTGAACGAGCCCCGCTATGCTTCCTTGCCCAACATCATGAAGGCCAAGAAAAAGCCGCTAGATGAAAAGACGCCAGCCGATTACGGCGTTGATGTCACACCACGACTGACCATCGTCAGCACGACTGAACCCCAGACGCGCAAAGCAGGGATCATCGTTGGTTCCGTGGACGAACTTGTCGAGAAACTCAAAGAAGCGGGGGCTGTATAATGGCTGTTCTACTCCTGGCAGAAGTCGTCAATGGTCAGTTGGCCACGGATGCGGTGGCCAAGGCCCTGACCGCTGTCGCACCTTTGGGCGAGGTGCATGTGTTGGTGGCAGGCCAAGGCGGCGATGCCGCAGCAGCAGAAGCCGCAACGCTTTCTGGCGTGTCCAAGGTGCTTTTTGCAAGCGATCATGGCTATTGCCACACGCTTGCCGAACCGGTTGCAGACCTGATCGTCAGCCTTGCCGGAGCCTATTCCCACATCGCGTCGGCAGGCACGAGTGATGCAAAGAACATCCTGCCAAGGGTCGCGGCCCTTTTGGATGTCATGGTGATCTCGGAAGTGACCGCCGTGATCGATGCCGAAACATTCGAGCGTCCGATCTATGCCGGTAACGCGATCCAGACCGTGAAATCCACCGACCCTGTCAAGGTTATGACCATACGTACCGCAGGCTTTGACGCGGCAGGCATGGGCGGATCTGCCGCTGTTGAAACGATCGGCACGGCTGGCAACGCAGGGCTGTCCGAATGGATCGAAGACAAGGTGGCAGCCTCTGACCGGCCTGAACTGACATCGGCCAGCGTCGTTGTCTCGGGTGGTCGTGGTGTCGGCTCAGAGGCTGACTTTGCCCTGATCGAAAAACTGGCGGATAAGCTGAATGCAGCGGTCGGTGCATCCCGTGCTGCGGTTGACAGTGGCTATGCGCCCAACGACTGGCAGGTTGGTCAGACCGGCAAAGTGGTTGCCCCTGATCTCTATGTCGCAGTGGGTATTTCCGGTGCAATCCAGCACCTTGCCGGGATGAAAGACAGCAAGATCATTGTGGCGATCAACAAGGATGAAGAAGCCCCGATTTTCCAGGTTGCGGATTTCGGTCTTGTTGCAGATTTGTTCGATGCCGTGCCAGAGTTGACGGGCAAAATCTGACTTTTCTTCTTTTGAAATAAGAGGGCCCTGCCGAAACGCGGGGCCCTTTCTCTTTCAGGAATGGAGTTTGCCAAAAATTTTGGGCAAGAGCACGGAACTGCCCTCTTTGTGGCAGGCGACACCCAGCATTTCAGACGCGGCCTTGAGTTGTGACTTTGGAAAGTACATGCCCTTGGTGCCGTAACCGATTGCCGTTTCTGAAGGGTTGGCCACCACCACGTGATCCACATGATCTTTGAGTTCTGCGATCATTGATGCGGTAATAAACAATGGATCAACCTGAAGCTGGCGCTGGTGCTTCGACCAATGATCGTTGCTCAGTCGATCAGCAGAAAACCACAGCAAGATACATGGCTGACCGATCTGTTCGATCATTTTTTTCATCTGCACGATCCATGTCTGCTGCAACTCTTGCACAATTGCTTCGAAACGATTGTGTGACCTGTCGTAGAGCGCACCCAGCATGTGGCGGGTAAAGGTGAACTCTGAGAAATCGACATCATAGTAATAGGTTTGCAGAACCGTCGAGGCCCGCAGAAAGCGGTCGTTGCGTCGGGGATGCACCGAATAGAACCTGTTCGACAGATTATTCGCGCCCATAATCTGGATCACCGTGAGTTTCGCTTTCTTGCAAATGCCGAGGACGGTCGGGTCATTGACATAGGCATCAATCCCTCCGTTGACGCAGCCAAGGTTCACACAAGTGCGGCCTGTGGCTTCTTCCACCAATGTCGGAAATGGCTTCTCGATATACTTTCCAAATGTCTCGGTCCCGCCGATGAAGGCAAGGTAGGGCGAATCCAGCCGCTTCCTTGGCCCGCGGAAAAGCATGCGCGATGTCCCGTAACGGCAAAGCGCATAGGGCAAATCGTCCGTTTCAATTACTTCTTGTTTCATAGGTCCCACCCTTTTGTTCAAATCAACCAAAGGAAGTCTCGATCAAATCGCTTGCCAAATCGCTAATGCGCGCATTCATGAAAACTTTTAACGATCCAAGCGCCTTGATGCCGCCCCCCGCACATGCCTATGGTGCAGCGGAACCGAAAAGGGATCGAAGATGGCAATTGAACAGGTAGGCATCGTAGGCGCAGGCCAGATGGGCAACGGCATTGCCCATGTCTTTGCGCTGGCTGGATACAACGTCTTGATGACAGATGTCAGCGAAGATGCGTTGCAGGCCGCGGTTGCCTTGATTGACCGCAATCTTGAACGGCAGGTTGCCAAAGAGCTGATTACAGCCAGCGACAAAGCCGAAGCCCTTGCACGGATCGGCACCACAAGAACGCTCGCGGAGCTGGGCCAGACCGACCTGATCATCGAAGCGGCGACAGAACGTGAAACCATCAAGACCGCGATTTTCGAAGACCTTGTGCCGCATCTGAAGCCTGAAACGATCCTGACCTCGAACACGTCCTCGATTTCGATCACCCGCCTTGCATCGCGCACGGACCGGCCTGAAAAGTTCATGGGTTTCCACTTTATGAACCCCGTACCAATCATGCAGTTGGTCGAATTGATCCGCGGGATCGCCACGGACGAACCCACGTTCAACGCATGCCACGGCGTCGTCGAGCGTTTAGGCAAGACCTCGGCCACAGCCGAGGATTTCCCCGCCTTTATCGTCAACCGCATTCTGATGCCGATGATCAATGAGGCGATCTATACGCTTTACGAAGGTGTGGGCTCGGTCAAATCCATCGATACTTCGCTTAAGCTTGGGGCAAACCACCCGATGGGGCCGCTGGAACTGGCCGACTTTATCGGGCTGGATACCTGCCTTGCCATCATGAACGTGCTGCACGACGGGTTGGCGGATACCAAGTACCGGCCCTGCCCGCTTTTGACCAAATACGTCGAGGCTGGCTGGCTTGGCAGAAAAACGCAGCGCGGGTTCTATGACTACCGCGGCGAAACGCCTGTGCCGACCCGCTAGCCCTTCAAGCTAAGGGTCGCTTCGCGCATCCATGCCATGCAGGCGCGCGGGTCTTTGAGTTTTTCCTGAACCTCGGCATCATCAAACGGCTTTCCGACAATCGGCCTTTGGGGTTTGCCACAGGCATTGACGATTTCGTGGATCAAAAGGCTCTGGCGGAGGGTCGGAGAGATCTGGTTGGCGATCTGGTACCAGCGCGAATTGGAACCGGGAAAGTACAACGGCACAACGCGCGCACCAGACAAGCGGATCATCTTTGCCGTGAAAAGGTTCCATTCCCGCTCGACAGCAGGGCCAAACATGGAATCAGACGAAGCCACAACACCCGATGGAAAGATTGCGATCAGCCCATCGTTGTTCAGATGCGCCATCGCCTTTTTGCGCATTTCGACCATCTTTGCCTGTGCATCTTCCTCGTGGGGAAACGGGACTGGGATAAGGAATTTGCCCGCGTCCTCGTCAATATCAGTAAGGAATGCGCGGGTGAGAATGCGATAGTCCGTGCGCACACGCCCGATCAGATCGGCCATGATCATACCATCGACCATGCCGTGCGGGTGATTGGCGACGATGACGACCGGGCCTTTCTTGGGGATGCGGTCAAGCTGCGATTGCGGCGTGATCAGATCGATGCCCATGACATCCAAGGCACCCCGCCAAAAGGCCTGACCGTGAAATTTGCCCTTCTTCTCGAACTGGCGGATCATGCGGATGATGTGGATTTTGCCGGAAAACCATTCGATGGTCTTGATGATGTGGCGCTTGATCGGGCTGTCGAAGGTGTTGGAATAGGTCAGGCTGCCCCGGTCATAGACGCGGGGAGCAGCTTCGCCGACAACAGGTGACACGGCGGTTTTCTGGGTCGTTTCGGTCAATTTTCTTGTCCTACCCGATCCGAATTAACGTCAGTCGCCTTCACCAAATTTGTCAGCGACGAGATTCGCAATTGCGGCCGCCAACTCCTCCGCCTGCGGGCCACGTGTTTCCACGTCAATAAAGGTTCCGATGGAAGCTGCCAACATCAAAAGGCCCATGATGCTATCTCCACTCGTACTCTCGCCGTCTTTACTCACCCTTGCATCCGCATCAAAGCTTTCCACAACCTCGACCAATTTGGCCGAGGCACGGGCGTGCAGACCTTTGATGTTTTCGATTTTCAAACGCATCTGGGTCATTGGGGCTGCCCACCATTATGGCTGTTTATGTATTTATGCGCGGCAGCAATCGCAGCTTCGACAGCATCAGGAACGCTTGCGCTGCGCGACTTCGCCAGTTTGATCAGCATCGGCAGGTTCGCCCCATAAAGGATCTTGCGGTTCTCCGGGCTACAGGCACGCAATGACAGGTTCGTCGGTGACCCTCCGAACATATCGGTCACAATCACCACACCGTCGCCGGTATCGACCTGATCGGCAGCATCACAGATTTCGTCCTGCTTGGCGGCACGGTCATCGTCAGGCGCGATGGCGATACTCACCATGCCGGGTTGCGGGCCGACAACATGTTCGACGGCGGCAAGATATTCCTGCGCCAATCCACCATGTGCCACAATGACAATCCCGATCACTCTGCATGTCCTTTACCTGCCTGCGCGTCGCGCCGCTCCAGCTCGCGGTGTCGTTTAGACACATGCCAGCCATCTAGCGCAAGGGCCTGTGACATCAGTTCTGTCATTGCGACAGACCGGTGTTGCCCGCCGGTACATCCAAAGCCGATGGAAAGATGTGTTTTCCCCTCATCTCGATGTGCGGGCAACACCAGATCGATCAGCCCCTTTACCTGATCAAAGAACGCTCTGAACCTTGGATCAGCGGCAACATAGGTCGCGACCGCCTCATCGCGCCCATCCAGCTTGCGCAGGGTTTCGTCCCAATGGGGGTTCCGCAGAAAACGACAGTCCATCACAATATCCATGCCGCGAGGCAGGCCACGTTTGTAAGAGAAAGAATGCAACGTCACGCCAAGCTTGGCACCGTCGCCTGTGCCAAACCACCTTGCGATCTCGGCCCGAAGGTCGTGGGGTGAAAGCCCCGTTGTATCGACCAAGACATCAGCCCGTGCGCGGATTGGAACCAGCAGGTCCTTTTCAGCCGCAATGCCCGTAGAGGGGGGGCCGGCCGGTGCCAAAGGGTGCCGTCTGCGGGTTTCGGAGTAGCGGCGCACGAGTTCTTCTTCGGACGCATCAAGATAAAGCACCTGCGCAGTCACCTGCGGCTTCCCGACAAGCCGGTCAATCGTCTCGATCAACGCGTTGGTGCTAAAGTCGCGGTTGCGCACATCCACACCAAGCGCCAGCGGACGACCAGGTGGCGGTCCATCCAACAATCGGGGCAGCAATGACAGGGGAAGATTGTCGATCACCTCGTAACCAAGGTCTTCAAGCGCATTGATCGCTGTGGACCGCCCTGCACCCGAAGGGCCGGTCACCAAGACAATCATCGGTACTGAATTGGCAGTGTCCTGCGCCCGTTCAGTCATCTATCGCTCCAGCCGCCCTTGAGAATTTGCAGAATTGATGCTGCAAAGTGTGGGCTTTCGACGCGGTAGATCAAGGGCAGATCACATCCCAAGAGCGTGATTGTCCTTGGTTGTGGTAGGCGTGCCGTCTCTGACTTGTCGAGGTCGACAACCAGCGCGACCTTTGCCTGTGGCACATGGGCTGCATTAAGAATACCGACGCCACGCGCTTCGATCAAACCCGATATCGTTGCTGGACACTGCGCGATCACGCTACCTTCAGCCACCGAAAGGCGCACACGATCATCTGCAACAAGCGTGCAGCCGAAACCCATTAGCGTAAGGCCTAATGCGGATTTTCCGGACCCCGACGCGCCCGTGACCATAACCCCGAGACCATCCCAGGCAACACAGGTTGCATGCAGGGATTGGGTGCCTGTCATTTAGGTTCGCTTAGAGAGGCAAGCCAACCACAAAACGCGCACCAAGCGGCTCGGAGGTCGGATCAGCATCTGTAGGACGGATATTCTCGGCCCAGATCACGCCCCCGTGGGCTTCGACGATCTGCTTGGAAATGGCGAGGCCAAGGCCGGAGTTGTTACCAAACTGCCCCTCTGGGCGTTCGGAATAGAAGCGTTGGAAGACTTTTGTCAGCGCATCGTCAGGAATACCCGGACCAGTATCTTCAACGACGATCAAAACACGATTCTGACGTGTCCGTGCCCAGACCCGGATCGCGTCACCTTTTTCGCAGAAAGACACAGCATTCGTAATCAGGTTGACGAAAACTTGGGCCATCCGCCCTTCGAGCCCCTGCACCATGATCGGATTCGGCGGCATATCGGACACAAAGTCCACGCCGCGCAATTTCGCATCCTTGCCAAGAAACTCTGCGATGTTGCCAAGCATCTTGACCAGATCAAAGGTTTCTTCTTCTTCCTTCACCAACTCGCTGTCCAAACGCGATGCATTCGAAATATCGCTGACCAGACGGTCAAGTCGCTTCACATCATGTTCGATCACTTCGAGCAGGCGTGCGCGCTGATCATCGCGTTTGGCAACACGCATCGTGCCCACCGCGGAACGCAGCGAAGCCAGCGGATTCTTGATCTCATGTGCCACATCCGCAGCAAACTGTTCATTGCCCTCGATACGTTCGTAAAGGGCGGCGACCATGCCGCGCAAAGCGCCTGACAAACGGCCGATTTCATCGGGACGTCCGGTCAGATCAGGGATCCGCACCCTGACGGGAGACATTTTCCGCGCGTTCTTTTCCTGACTGGCTTCCGCGGCTGTCGCCAATTGTGCCAACGGATTTGCAATTGTCGATGCAAGAACAAGACTCAAGCCAATGCTGACAAAGATTCCGACAAAGAACAGGCGCAGGAACTGTTCACGTTCACGCCGGACAAGATTGTCCACCTCACCTGCAGCGGTTGTGACTGCAATCACGCCGACGGCGACATTGTTGCGCATGATAGGTGTCGTCACAACAAAGCTTGTCCCGCCCCCGAGTTCTGAAACTTGAAGCTGCGTGCCGTTCGCCATCGCCTGGCGTACATTCTCTTGCGTCAGCTGAACAAGGGCCTGTTCTTCGGTCAAGTTCTCTTCGCCAAACGATCCAAGACTGACCAAACTCTCCCAGACAGAGACCAGAAGATCCAAGACAAACGTGCCTCCGGTTTGTGCTTCCAGTTCTGCGATCTGGGACAAATTCAAACTACCGGTGGCGCGCGCGACCAATGTTGTGTCAGGGGCGAAAACCGAAACCTCGACGCCACCGCGCAGGTTCATACCCGCAAGGGTCGCCGTCGGGTTTATCCCGTCGGCTGTCACAAGATTGATCGGTGCCAGCGTCGGAAGTTGTGCCTCGAAAACATCGGCAATCAACTGTGCCTCGTTCACCAATCCATTTGCACGCTGAAAGGCAAGGCTGTCGCGTGATGGGCTGAGGTACAGCACGCCGGAAATCATCAACATCAGCGCGATCAGATTGAAGGTGATGATCTTGCGGGCAATAGGAGATTTGCGCAGGGCGAAAAGGCGGCTCCCTGGCACTTCATCGGTCGTAAGATCATCGGCGACAAGATTCGGATCAACCCAGTCATCGCCCAAAACAAGATCGGGCTCGCGTGCAGCGGCGCGCACCGACTTAAGATCGCGTACGTCGATTTTAGGCGCGGCGGTCATGCCTTACTCTTCGTTGTAGCGGTACCCGATACCATAAAGGGTCTCGATCGCTGAAAACTCGCTATCTGTGTTCCGCATCTTTTTGCGCAGCCGCTTGATGTGGCTGTCGATCGTGCGATCGTCCACGTAAACTTGGTCATCATAGGCCACGTCCATCAGCTGATCGCGGCTTTTGACAAAGCCGGGTCGCTGGGCAAGCGCCTGCAACAACAAGAATTCGGTCACCGTAAGGGATACGTCTCTCCCCTTCCACTTCACCGCATGACGCAGCGGGTCCATTACCAATTCACCGCGAACCATAACCTTGGTCTCTTCGGTCTCTTCAATCTCTTCGCCTGCAATCGCATCTTGGCGGCGCAACAAGGCGCGAATCCGTTCGACAAGTAAACGCTGGGAAAATGGCTTTTTTACGTAATCGTCAGCGCCCATCCGCAGACCCAGCACCTCATCGATCTCATCGTCTTTGGACGTCAAGAAAATAACGGGCATCGAGGTCTTTTGACGTAACCTCTGCAAGAGGTCCATCCCGTCCATCCGTGGCATTTTGATGTCCAAAACAGCCATATCCGGCATGCGTTTGTTGAACGCTTCCAAGGCCGACTGACCGTCGTTGTAAGTCTCCACCTCAAAGCCCTCTGCCTCCAAGGTCATTGCGACTGACGTAAGAATGTTCCTGTCGTCATCGACAAGTGCAATTCTGGACATTGGATTGCCCCCTCAATTATTTTTGCGCTCTGCTAAGCATTTCAGAGACTTTTCATCTTTTTGTCTAGACGAATCAACACTTAACTCAAAGCCCGCCATAGATTTGCCTTAATTGCTTCAAATTTGCCAGATTTCCACCTTACACCCGCGCTTCGGCACACTCAGAATCAGAATGATTGCGCTAACATGAATTTGGTTGCGCTAACGATACACGTAGAGGGTATCGGCCCTTGAAAACTTGGTGTTATGGAGGATTGTTGTCGGCCATTCCGGCCATTCAAAAGGAGTAAACCCATGGACCAAGGTACGGTCAACCCATCGATGAGACTTGAAGATCAAGGCATCACAGGGCTGGGTTACGTGTATTACAACCGTTCCGAGGCCGAACTGCAGGAGGCTGCTGTCGCGGCTGGCGAAGGGGTGACGGGCAAGGGTGGGGCTTTGCTTGTTACAACGGGCAAGCACACAGGCCGGTCTCCGAAGGACAAGTTCGTCGTAAAGACGCCTGCGGTGGTCGATACGATCTGGTGGGAAAACAACCCGCCGATGGACCCTGCAAACTTTGATGTGCTTTATGCCGACATGCTGGAACATATGAAAGGCGGCACCTATAACGTGCAGGACCTTTACGGTGGCGCAGACCCGGCACACCGTCTTGATGTCCGTTTGGTGACAGAACTCGCATGGCACGCGCTTTTCATCCGCCACATGCTGCGCCGCCCAGCGGCGTCGGAACTGGCAACATTCGTGCCAGATTTTACCGTCATCAATTGCCCGACATTCAAAGCCGACCCTGCGAAACACGGCTGCCGGTCAGAGACCGTGATTGCGCTGAACTTTGAGAAGAAGCTTATTTTGATCGGCGGGTCCGAATATGCGGGCGAGAACAAGAAATCTGTCTTTACGCTGCTCAACTATCTCTTGCCGGAAAAAGGCATCATGCCGATGCATTGTTCGGCCAACCACGCGCCGGGCAATCCGGTTGATACGGCCGTATTCTTTGGACTGTCCGGGACGGGGAAAACAACACTCTCTGCCGATCCGACCCGTGTCTTGATAGGGGACGATGAGCATGGCTGGTCAGAGCGGGGAACCTTCAACTTTGAAGGAGGCTGCTATGCCAAGACAATCGGTCTTGATCCAGAGGCAGAACCAGAGATCTACGCGACTTGTTCCATGCCGCACACGGTCATCGAAAACATGGTCTACGATCCGGAAACCTTCGAGCTTGATTTTAACGATGACAGTCTGACGGCAAACATGCGCTGCGCATATCCGTTGAACTACATCTCGAATGCGTCCGAGAGCGCGTTGGGCGGGCATCCCAAGAATATCATCATGTTGACCTGCGATGCCTTCGGCGTACTGCCTCCGATCGCGCGGCTGACACCAGCGCAGGCGATGTACCACTTCCTGTCTGGTTTCACCTCCAAAGTGGCTGGCACCGAACGGGGCGTGACCGAACCGGAACCCACATTCAGCACCTGCTTTGGTGCGCCGTTCATGCCGCGCCGCCCCGAGGTTTACGGCAACCTCCTGCGCAGCAAGATCGCAAGCCACGGCGCGACCTGCTGGCTGGTGAATACCGGCTGGACCGGCGGGGCCTATGGGACAGGGTCACGGATGCCGATCAAGGCGACCAGAGCACTTTTGTCAGCGGCGCTTGACGGTACACTGATCGAAAGCACGTTCCGCAAGGACCCGCATTTTGGTTTTGAAGTGCCCGTCTCGGTGGAGGGGGTCGATGACGGCTTGTTGAACCCGCGCGATACTTGGCCGGACAAGGCGGCCTATGATGCGCAGGCGGAAAAGCTGGTGGCGATGTTCAGCGACAACTTTGAGAAGTATGTGCCTTATATTGACGATGACGTTAAGGCCGCTGCAATCGGGTGATATGAAAGGTAAGGTGGATTGAAATCCACCTTACTGACCCCCGCTTCTACATAGGATCGACAATTGTCATTTGATGCCTATATCTCGAGGCATGAAAGCATTTGTTGTTTCACTTTCCCTTTTCTGCATGACGACCACAGTCGCCGTGGCTGACGTCGTCACATCTTCGGTCATCAACTCGGTGCAGGCCGGTATCCTCTGCGCTCCCGATCCCATCGGCTCTGTCCCCGCGCCGAACACAGTGGCGGGCACAACCCACATTATCGAAGCCGAACCGGAATTTGTCGCGACCATCACAACAGTCCCCGCAAGCCTCGGCGTCGGCTTTGGGGTTAAGGCACAAGCGCGCGCCGTTGATGGCATCTCTGAAGTGACGATGGTCGTCACCCATCCACCGATGGGCCCTGATGCGGTCACGCTGCAAAGCTTTCAAACAAGGATCAACGGCGACAATCCTTCCCTGACCTTTTACCAGTTCGATTACGTCTATGAATTGGTTATCGGCACATGGGTCTTCACCGCCATGTCGGGGGATGAAGCGCTCTTTTCTGCGTCATTTGAGGTTGTTGATCCGCGCAGGGTGCCAGAGCTTGCTGGCCTATGTGGCTACTTGGACCTGCTGTCCTAGCCCATCACACCACGGCGGATCAGATTGACCCCCGCAATCACCAGCACCAGAAGCGTGGCACGCCGAAACCGTTCCTGATCAAACCGATCGCCCAACCAAAAGCCCAGCCACATCCCCACCATCGCCGGCAGAACCAAGAATGCGGATAGCCCCCAAGTGTCAGCATTCAGAATACCTGACTTCAAATGCCCCAAGAGCAGCATGATGGACCCCAGCCCGAAAATGACGCCCTGCACAGCCATCTGCCTGTCGCGGGGTGTATTGAGCGCAAGAAGATAAAGGACGGTCGGCGGCCCCCATGTGCCTGCCAAACCACCCAATGTGCCGGCAAGTCCGCCGGCGGTCCATTCAAAGGGCCTGCGCCAGCGCGGCATGATCTGTGGGCGCCATCCAATCAACTGAATGACACTCAGACCAATCACAGGAATACCCAGCACGATAAACATCGTGTCCGAGGGTATGCTGCGGACAAATTGCGCTGACACCAGAATCATCACGCAAACCACGAGAATATAGCGCCAATGCTCTTTCGCAGCGACACCCGCAGGACCAAACCCTGCCCGCGCAACCTGCAATGCATTGCTGAACACGATTGGGAAAACGATGGCTGCAATGACCAGTTCGGGTTCAATCAAGATCCCCATGCCGGAAATCATGACCAACGGCATAGCAAACCCCACGGCACCTTTGACAAAGCCTGCCAGCAGCGTCACAGCAAAGGCAAAGACAAGGACTTCTAGGGGCATGATGTTCAAAAATTCGGGCATAATCTCTCTTACGACATTGCACAGGACATACCAGATCGAAATTTACCGCGACACTTTTGTGCGCAAATGGATATCTGAACGAATATTTATTGCGCTGCAGGTGCAAAGGGATTATCTCTGCGCCTGCAAATTGAACGGAGTCGCAAAATGCCGCATGATGGTCAGGATATGACGTTGAAACAATCACCTGTACTGGCCGATCTGCTGGCCCTCACGGCTGCTGCCCTTCCTGCTGTCGATGATGTCTTGATGCGCGCCAAGTCTGCCGTCCGCGCCGTCGTCGAAGACGGTGGCCGCGTGTCTGGGAAATTGATCGAAGAAAACCAGACAGCGGCTCACGGCCTTGCCTGGCTCGCGACCTACGCGCAGTCATTGACTCAGATGCAAAACTGGGCCGCCCGTTTGGACGCGGACGGACGGTTTGGCGAAGTGGAACAACTGATCCACCAGATCGCCTTTGGTGAATACCTCTGGCAGATCTATGGCGGCATCCCGATGAGCCAGGGCGAAATCCTGCGCTTGCAGGACATCGGTCTGACCCAGGACGACATGCGCGCCTTGATGCAGCCCGCCGTCATGACCCTGACCCAAACGGGTAACACCCAAGCCGCCCGCATGCGCCTTGTCACACTGATGCAGGAACAGTCCGCCAATATCACTGTCGGCGCCTCTGGTCTTGATGACGAACTCGAGATGATCCGCGAACAATTCCGCCGCTTCAGTATCGAGCGGGTCGAGCCGCATGCCCATGACTGGCATCTCAAGGACGAACTCATCCCGATCGAAATCATCGAAGAGATGGCCGAACTCGGTGTCTTCGGCCTGACCATCCCCGAAGAATACGGCGGCTTTGGCCTGTCCAAAGCATCGATGTGCGTGGTCTCCGAAGAACTCTCGCGCGGCTATATCGGTGTCGGCTCGCTTGGCACAAGGTCCGAGATTGCCGCCGAACTGATCCTCTGCGGTGGCACAGAGGCGCAAAAACAGCACTGGCTGCCCGGCATCGCCTCAGCCGAGATTCTGCCCACGGCTGTGTTCACCGAACCCAACACAGGGTCCGACCTTGGTAGTTTGCGCACACGCGCGGTCAGGAAAGGCGATGACTGGGAGGTTACAGGCAACAAAACATGGATCACCCACGCCAGCCGTACCCATGTCATGACCTTGCTCGCCCGCACCGAACCGGACACAACCGACTATCGCGGCCTGTCCATGTTCCTTGCCGAAAAGACCCCCGGTGATGATGCAAACCCCTTCCCTACCCCCGGTATGACCGGTGGCGAGATCGAAGTGCTTGGGTATCGCGGGATGAAGGAATACGAGCTGGCCTTTGACGGCTTTGCGGTCAAGGGCGAGAACCTGTTGGGCGGCGAAACCGGGAAAGGTTTCAAACAGCTGATGCAGACCTTCGAAAGTGCCCGCATCCAGACAGCCGCCCGCGCCGTCGGAGTGGCCCAATCGGCGCTGGATGTTGGCATGCAATATGCCCAAGACCGCAAGCAATTCGGGCAATCGCTGATCAACTTCCCCCGTGTGGGGGGCAAACTGGCAATGATGGCCGTTGAGATCATGATTGCACGGCAACTGACCTATTTCAGCGCCCATGAAAAAGACAACGACCGCCGCTGCGACCTTGAGGCCGGAATGGCCAAGCTACTGGGTGCGCGCATCGCTTGGGCCTGCGCCGACAATGCGCTGCAAATCCACGGCGGGAACGGCTTTGCGCTGGAATACAAGGTCAGCCGCATTCTTTGCGATGCGCGCATCCTGAATATCTTTGAAGGTGCGGCCGAAATTCAGGCACAGGTCATCGCGCGGCGACTGTTGGATTAAGTTGCCTTCAGTGCGCGCTCTGCTACATCCCTAAGAAGATCAAAGCAGGGGCCGACCGGTGACCACAACAGTACTTCTGACCGGTGCGACCGGCTATATTGGCAAGCATATCGCGCTCCAACTGCTTGAGGCAGGCTATCAGGTGCGCGGCACCGTCCGAAACCTGGCACGCAGCGATGAGGTCATACAGGCCGTACGCCCTCACTTGAGCGATCCAAGCGATCTTGAGAGCAGACTGACTTTCACTGAACTTGACTTGACCGCAGACGCGGGCTGGGACGCGGCAATGGTAGGCATTGATGTCGTGATGCACACCGCATCCCCTTTCCCGCTCGCACAGCCCAAGAAGGAAGACGATCTCATCCGCCCGGCGGTCGATGGCGCATTGCGGGCGTTGCGCGCGGCACACAACGCGGGCATCAACCGCGTCGTTCTGACATCTTCAACAGCCGCCATCAGTGGCTCGGCTCTGCCTGCAGGTGATCGTTCCTTTGACGAGACGAACTGGACCGATCCAACCGACCCTGAAACAACGGCCTATGTTCGCTCCAAAACATTGGCGGAACGTGCCGCTTGGGATTTCGTGCGTGACCATGCACCACAGATGAACCTGACCGCGATCAATCCGGGCTTTGTGCTTGGTGCGCCGCTTGATGCCAATTTCGGCACGTCCATTGCCGTGATCAAAAGACTGCTGCGCGGCAAAGATCCGATGCTGCCGGATATCGGATTTGCCACGGTCGATGTGCAGGACGTGGCGGATATGCACGTTGCCGTGATTGATGCACCGCAGACCTTTGGTCAGAGGATCATGACCGTAGACAAGTTCATGACATTCACAGACATAGCGCAATCCATCAAGGCCGCTTACCCCAACCGCAAGGTTGTCACCCGTGTGGCGCCGGATGTCATGATACGTTTTCTTGGGCTCTTTGACCCCACCATCAAATCAATCATTCCAAGCCTCGGGCGCGTTGACCGGATCGACAATACCCGCGCCCGTCAAACGCTGGGGCGCGGTATGCGGCAGGCCCACAAGGCTGCCGTGTCATCTGCAGCTTATCTGATCGATCACAAGCTGGTCTAAGGTTACGCAAGACGCGCAATAGCCTCGATAAGGCGGGCGCGCGCTTTTGGCATCGGGCGTTCGCCCAGACTTTTGATCAGACGGTTTTCGACAAAGTAGCCGGTCGTCCCAAGCGCTGTCACAATCTCTGCGTTCGAGGCTTCACCTTTGCCCGCCAAAACCGGAGGAAGTGGCAACATGCGGTCCACCCATTCACCGGCTGCCTCTCGGCTGACCGCGCGCCCGGATTTGGGCGAGACAAACGCAAGGTCTTCGTTCACGCCGCGCACCGCACAGGCCGACAAATCCAGCCCGAACCCCATCTCTTCCAACAAGGCCTGTTCCCAGCGCAGATAGGCCAAGGGCCAGACATCGGACTGGCCCAGAAGATCAAGAAGCGCAATCGTCCGGTCGTAAAGCGGGATATGCGCCTCGCGCTCTGGCAGGACCATGGCAAGCAGACTGCAAACGGCGTTCAACCCAGCCAGCGCCAATCTGTCCCCCATTGCAACAGCCGCGCGACTGCGGATCGGTTCGACCGTGAAACTGCCCAAATGGCTTTCAAGCCGTGCTTTCCATGTCACCGACAGCTGCGCACCGGGCTGCAAGATAGGCGCCACTTTGCGACTGGTCCCGCCGCGGACAACGCCTGCATGACGGCCATGTGCCGCGCTGAACACCTCAATGATCACGGACGTTTCGCCAAACGGGCGGGTCGCCAGCAAGGCTGCCTCGTCGCGCCATTCAATCATGGGAAGGGGTCCACTTCATCTGTGCATAACAGACCGGGTTGTACGCAGTTGCAAGGGCCGTGTTGGTGGCACAAGGGGCGTTAGTCCAGCCCGGGTTCATCCAGAAGATGACGCCCGTGACGATCTTCGACCTCGATAACCCAAAGGTCGGGGTCAAACCCGCGTTGTTTGGCAATCGAGGCATCGACATCCGCCTCGTTACCCGCGACCAGCACCATCCACTTGCGTTCCCCGGTCATCAAATCAAAGCTGCGCTGATAGCAGCAGGCCTGACCATCCAGCGTATTGAGTTTGATCAGGACAGCGCCGGCCGTGCTGTCGCCACGTTGGACCACAAAAGCGGGAATTTCGAGCAGGCGCAGGCGGGTCAGATAGGCCGACACCCATATGTCTGCGGTCAGCCTCATGGGCGGCTCAGGTGTTGCCGTCTTTGAAATCGAGACCCATCTCTGAATAGCGCTCTGATTCTTCCAACCAGTTTGGTCGCACTTTCACCTGCAAGAACAGATGGACCCGGCGGCCAAGGAATTCTTCCAACTCCAGACGCGCGGCTTTGCTTACGGACTTGACGGTTTCACCACCTTTGCCAAGGACGATGCCCTTGTGACCATCGCGCGCCACATAGATCAACTGATCAATGCGCGCCGATCCGTCAGGGCGTTCTTCCCAATTCTCGGTTTCGACGGTCAATTCGTAAGGAAGCTCCTGATGCAGACGCAGGGTCAGCTTTTCGCGGGTCATCTCGGCGGCAATCATGCGCATTGGCAGATCGGCGATCTGGTCTTCGGGGTAAAGATAGGGGCCTTCTGGTAACTGCGTGACCAGCCAGTCGCGCAGATTGTCACAGCCATGCCCGCGTTCCGCCGAAATCATGAATGTCTCTGCAAAGGGGAAGGCATCATTCATGTCCTTGGTCAGCGCCAGCAAGACCTCCGACTTCACCCTATCGATCTTGTTGATGGCCAAGGCGACCGGTGATGTGCCGGCACGGTCCGTCAGCGTTTCAAGGATGGCTTTGACCCCATCCGTCATGCCGCGATGCGCCTCGATCATCAGAACGACCACATCAGCATCAGCCGCCCCGCCCCAGGCTGCCGCGACCATCGCCCGATCGAGGCGGCGGCGCGGCTTGAAAAGGCCAGGCGTGTCGATAAAGATCAGCTGCGCATTCTCAGCCATCGCCACACCGCGAATACGGGCGCGGGTCGTCTGGACCTTGTGGGTCACGATCGACACCTTTGCACCGACCATGCGGTTCAGCAAAGTCGACTTGCCGGCATTCGGTTCCCCGATCAGGGCGATAAAGCCGGCTTTTGTGGGGACGTCAGTCATATGTCGACTTTCTCTAGGAGGGCTGCGGCGGCGGCATGTTCCGCATGGCGCTTTGATCCGGCGGTTGCTTGTTCAGACAAGCCAGAGGCCAAACGGACCTCTATGGTAAACACCGGTTGATGGTCAGGTCCAGTGCGGGCCACTTCGATATATTGCGGCGGCACCTCGCCTCGGGCCTGTGCCCATTCCTGCAAAGCGGTCTTTGCATCGCGTGCATCCACGGCCACATTCTTTATCTGGTCCCCCCAAAGGCGCAGCACCACATCACGCGCCACCTCGAAGCCGCCATCCAGATAGATAGCAGCAATCACTGCCTCCATCGCATCTGCCAAAAGGGCCTCTTTGCGCCGCCCGCCTGATTTCATCTCAGAGCGCCCAAGCTTCAGCACTGCGCCAAGATCAAGCTGACGCGCCACTTCGGCACAGGCTTCGCGGCGCACCAGCGCGTTATAGCGTGGCGCGAGAAGGCCCTCTGGTGCTGATGGATCTGCCTTCAGCAATGCTTCGGCCATGACAAGGCCAAGCACGCGGTCCCCCAGAAACTCCAACCTCTGATTATCGTCCCGGTGCGCGCTCACCATTGAAGAATGCGTCACCGCGCGGATCAGCGTCTCTGGATTGGCGAAGCTGTAGCCAAGCCTGCCTGTCAAGGCGACGAGTTCCGCCGAGAGCTTCAATCGAGCGCCTTGAAGAAACGGTCAGAGCGCCAGGTCCAGAACGCCAGCATTGAACGGCCAGCCGATGAGAATATCACCCGATCCGCGCGCCCGACCAAATCCTTGCGCTCGACAAAGCCGACGCCGCGGGCCGCTTGGGCAATACGGCTGTCGGTTGAGTTATCGCGGTTGTCGCCCATGAAAAAGTACTGCCCCTCAGGCACGGTAAAGACCCCGGTGTTGTCGGTCGCACGCGGTCCAATATCCAGAATGGCATGAGTGACACCATTCGGCAGCGTTTCAATAGCGCGGGATTTCTCGCAGACGGCACCAAGACCGACGGCACCATTCGCACATTGCGGACGCAGACCAAGCGGGCCTTGTGGCTCCATGATTTCAGTAAAGGTTCCAGCGTCTTCGATCGTTACGGCCACATCATTGATCTGCAAGACACCGTCAATCATCTGGATGCGATCACCCGGGACGCCGATCAGCCGCTTGATGAAATCCCGTCCGTCAACAGGATGGCGGAACACCACAATGTCCCCACGCTCTGGGTCAGAGCCGAAAATGCGCTCTTCCCGGTCTTCAAGGAATCCGCAAAAATCTTCGGCTCCGATATCAATGCCGACCTGTGGAATGCGGATCGAGGGGCAAGAGGCATAGGAATACCCATAGGCCATCTTGTTCACGAAGAGGAAATCCCCGATCAGCAAAGTATCCTTCATCGAGCCAGAGGGAATCCAGAAAGGCTGAAAAAAGATGGTCCGGAATATGCCCGCGATAAGGAGCGCCCAGAATACGGTCTTCGCCGTTTCAGAGAGCCAGGCAATAATCCCTTTGTTTTCAGCCATTATCTGATCCTTCGATGGTTTGTCGCTACATGAGCCTGTGCGCTGGCCCTGTCAAGCGATGGGGCGGGCCTCGATCACCACAAAGGCCTGAGCCCAAGGGTGATCATCGGTCAAAGTCACGTGAATAATGGCCTCGTGACCATCCGGTGTCATCTGATCCAGCCGCTCTTTGGCCCAGCCGGTCACAGCCATGACAGGCTGTCCTGTGCGCAGGTTTGACACTGCCATATCTTTCCAAGAGATGCCCATGCGCAGACCTGTCCCAAGCGCCTTGGAGCACGCCTCTTTTGCGGCCCAGCGTTTTGCATAGGTTCCGGCCACATCCTTGCGGCGCTCGGCCTTCATCTGCTCGACTTCGGTAAAAACACGGTTGCGAAACCGATCGCCGAACCGGTCCAACGTCGCCGCGATCCGGTCGATATTGGCCAGATCAGTGCCGATACCAAGGATCATGCAGACACCGCCATATCAACCACAGTGATCCCCGCTGCACCGCCTTTGCAAAGAGCCGCCAAGCGTTGGCCTAGGTCGATGTGCGTAGGATGAACCAGATAAGCCCGCGAGGTCGTCTCATCTTCAAAATGGCAAAGGAAGCTATAGGCGCATCGCGGGGACATGCCTTCGAAATCACGGTTCGGTCCATGCTCAAAGCCTGTGAACCCCGGAATTCTCCCGCGCAAATCATCCAACCCGGTCATGATCGCGCCTAATTCAGCGCTGTCATGACCAGCAGGCAAATCGAGCAGGACAATATGTTTGATCACGCACGTGCCTCGTCCATGATCCGGCGCATCTCGCTGATCGCAGGGCCAAGGCCGCGGAAAATAGCCTCGCCGATGATGAAGTGGCCGATGTTCAGTTCCATCACTTGGGGCAACGCCGCGATCGGGGCTACACAATCATAGGTCAAGCCGTGCCCGGCATGGACCTCCAAACCAAGTTCATGGGCAAATGCGGCCATCCGGGTCAGTTTTTCCAGCTCTGCATCCCGTTCATCATAGCGGCCCTCGGCATGTGCATCGCAATAGGCACCTGTATGCAGCTCGATTACCTCGGCGCCGATCCGGTGGGCGGCTTCGATCTGGCGCTGGTCGGCAGCAATGAAGATCGAGACCCGACAGCCGGCTTCGCGCAGAGGCGCGATATAATGGGCCAGCGCGTTTTCCTCGCGCGCCACTTCAAGCCCGCCTTCTGTGGTCCGTTCTTCGCGCTTTTCGGGGACAATGCAGACAGCATGGGGCTTGTGACGCAGCGCGATCGCCTGCATTTCGGCAGTTGCGGCCATTTCAAAGTTGAGCGGCCCCTTAAGTGCAGCCATCAAGCCTTCGATATCAGCGTCCGAGATATGGCGGCGGTCTTCGCGCAAATGTGCGGTAATACCATCTGCCCCCGCTGCCTCGGCCATGACCGCAGCTCGCACAGGATCCGGCACAGCACCGCCGCGCGCGTTCCGCACGGTAGCCACGTGGTCAATGTTCACACCGAGGCGCAATTTTTGCGTCATTTACTTTGTCCTTCGAGGTCAAGGCCCGTGTTGGCCGGATGAAGCGTCGTCAGCAGGTGATGCCTTTTTCTTGAGCTGGTCAAGCTTTGCCCGCAGCGCCTTCTTGCGCCGTTTCTGATAGGCACTGATCAACGGCACAGCGAGATAATAGGCCAAGGTTGCCGTGATCAGTCCGGGGATGATGCCACCAATCAGATACGGGAAAAAGACATCGTCATAAAAGACCCTAAGCCCCTGCCAATTGATCCGCGCAGGCGTAAAGATGGCCACAATGTTGTTCCAGACATCATAGCTCGCATCAGCGAATTTCTGGCCCAAATGTGTGTTGCGACCTTGCGGTAGGCCAAGCAACCAAGAGCCAAGGCTGATCGCAGCATAGCCAATCGCCGGAAATGTCAGGGGGTTACCAAAGAACGTGGCCATCAAAGCCGCAAGAATATTGCCCCGGATCAGACGGGCGAGGATTGCTGCAACAATAAAATGGAAACCGAACAGCGGGGTAAAGCACACAAAGACCCCGGCCCAGATGCCGCGGCTGATCTTTGTGGGTGTATCTGGCAAGCGGCGGACGCGGTGCTTGACGTATTCAAACGCGCGGCTCCAACCGCCTCTTGGATAGAAGAAGTCCAGCACGATCTGCCAGACCGCACGTCTATCCCTACGCTTGAATACCAATACTCGTCATCCTTCCCGCCGGGGATTTCCCGCACCAAGTGCAGCAAGCCCGGGGTCACGGTGTCGCGCAATCGACGACACGTTACTTTCTGCCTCAAGCGCTGTTTTCACGCGGTGCAAATGCTCTGCATCGCGCAAATCCACGTCGATCAACAACTTAAAATAATCCGGCTTGCGGTCAATGAACCTCAGATCAGAAATATTTGCGTCCTGTTCGCCAATCAATGTGCAAATTCGCCCCAGCACACCAGAAGCATTCGCGATTGTGACATCAAAAGTGACTGTGTTTACTGCGCCATGCGTCCCGTCCTGCCAGTGCAGATCAATCCAGCGGTCGGGCTGCTCTTCATAGTCGGCAAGCGCCTCGCAATCGATGGCATGCACGACAACGCCATGGCCCCGAAACGTGATACCCAAGATGCGTTCGCCCGGTACAGGCTGACAACAGGCCCCGCGATGCTGGACCTGATCCGGAGAAAGGCCGACCACAGCGCGCTTTTGGTCAATCTCGTCACCTTGCCGATGCTCCAACTCGGGATAGATCGCGGCAACCACATGACGGCCCGTGATTTCCGCGCTGCCCAAACGGCACAACAGTTCATCAACGCTCTCAACTGCCAAGGCCTTGGCGGCGGTGCGCAAGGCTTTGTCCGTGCTTCGCTTGCCGACGTTTTCAAAAGCAACACGGGCCAGTTCGCGACCAAGGCGGACAAACCTTTCGCGGTCTTCCTCGCGTAACGACCGACGGATCGCTGTCTTGGCGCGTCCGGTTACAGCGATATCGATCCATGTGGCCTGCGGGGTTTGCCCTTCGGCAGTGATCACCTCGACAGACTGTCCGTTCTTGAGCCGGGTCCAGAGCGGGACGCGCAACCCATCGACCTTGGCCCCGACGCAGGCAGACCCTATGCGCGTGTGAATCGCATAGGCGAAATCGATCGGCGTGGCACCGCGGGGCAGCTTGATCACATCACCTTTGGGCGTGAAACAGAACACCTGATCCTGGTACATCTCGAGCTTGACCGCTTCGAGAAATTCATCGTGATCCTGATCTTCGTCAAGCCGTTCTGTCAGCGAGGAAATCCAGCGAACGGGATCTACTGCGAAACGGTTTTCGACGCGTTCACCGTTCTTGTAGGACCAATGTGCTGCAACCCCCGTTTCGGCGACTTCATGCATTTCGCGGGTGCGGATCTGCACCTCGACCCGTTTGCCATCGCGGCCTGAGACGGTCGTATGAATCGAACGATAGCCATTTGATTTTGGCTGGCTGATATAGTCCTTGAATCGGCCCGGAACAGCGCGCCAGCGCTGGTGGATCGCACCCAAGACGCGATAGCAATCCACTTCGGTCGCGACAATCACGCGAAACCCGTAGATATCCGACAAGCGGCTAAAGCCCTGGTCTTTTTCCTGCATCTTGCGCCAGATGGAATAGGGCTTTTTCGCACGCCCAACGACATCGGCCTGTATATTGGCCTTTTCCAACTCGACCCGCATATCGGCTGTAATCTTCTGGACCACATCGCCCGTTTCGCGCTGCAACGTAATAAAGCGCCGAATGATTGAGTTGCGGCCTTCAGGATTCAACACACGAAAGGACAGGTCCTCTAGCTCTTCCCGCATCCATTGCATACCCATGCGCCCGGCGAGCGGTGCAAAGATATCCATGGTTTCGCGGGCCTTCTGGGCCTGCTTTTCTGGGCGCATGGACTTGATCGTCCGCATGTTGTGAAGACGATCGGCAAGCTTGACCAAAGTCACGCGCAGGTCGCGCGAGGTGGCCATGAACAGTTTACGGAAATTCTCGGCCTGCTTTGTCTGTGACGATGTCAGTTGCAGATTGGTCAGTTTCGTGACCCCGTCCACAAGCTCTGCAATCTCGCGGCCGAACCTTTTCTCGACGACGCTGAAAGAGGCCTTGGTGTCCTCGATCGTATCATGGAGCAAGGCAGTGACGATGGTTGCATCATCCATCTGTTGCTCGGCCAGAATGCACGCAACCGCGACCGGATGGGTAAAGTAGGGTTCACCGGAATGCCGGAACTGGCCCTCGTGCATGTCTTTGCCAAAGGCAAATGCATCACGCAACAAATTCTGGTTGGAATTCGGGTTATAGGTGCGGACCAATGCGATCAGATCATCGGCAGTCGTCATGTGGTACCGCGCCTATCCATGTAAGGCCGGCAAGGCGACCTTAGCGCTGCCCTTGCGCTTCCATCAGCGCCCGCAGCAGTTTCTCTTCTGACATGTCGTCTTCAACAGGTTTGTCAGACTCAGCGCCCATCAACAAAGACATGCTGTCCTCTTCAGGCTCGTCCACCTCGATCTGAGTCTGGTTCGCTTCGATCATACGCTCGCGCAGATCGTCGGCTTGCTGGGTCTCTTCCGCGATTTCACGCAAGGACACGACAGGATTCTTGTCGTTGTCACGGTTGACTGTGATCGGTGCACCAGCGGAAATTTCACGCGCACGATGGGCTGCAAGCATCACAAGCTCGAAACGGTTAGGAACTTTATCGACGCAATCTTCTACGGTGACGCGGGCCATGAGGCATACTCCAGTCAAGAAAGTGGGACTTTGGAAGTCGCCTACTTAGTGGCTTCGCGCAAGATTGACAAGGGCTTCGCGCGCAGGCCGGCCGAGATTTCCAAGGCCAGCTTTATTGCTCAAAAGGCTTCACAGACGCAATGTCGGCCCGAGGCAATGCCGCGCACATTGCGGCAACAGTTTTCTGCAAGATCGGGTGTTCCCAATCTGGCGCCACCTCTGCGAGCGGTACAAGCACAAAACTGCGCTCTTGCATGCGTGGATGCGGCAGGATCAGCCCGGGCGGAACCATCTTCTGCTGGTCTTCCAATGACAGGTCCCGCCACATGGATTGTGTGGTCGGGTCTGGGCAAATCTGGGACCCGACTGCGATCAGGTCAAGATCGAGCGTCCGCTGCCCCCAGCGTGCATTTCTTTCGCGCCCTGCGTCTGATTCGATAGCATGCAACTGCTGCAACAGCTCAGAGGGCGTTAGTCGCGTGTGGATAGACATCGCGGCATTGACAAAATCGGGTCCGGACCCTGCAGGAAACGCTTGTGTTGTATAAAGTTGGCTTGAACGCGCCCGAAAATGAGTGAGTTTGGCAACTGCAAGCATAGCTTTTTGGACAGTTTCCGCAGGGGTACCCCATTGCGAAGTTTCGTTGCTACCAAGGGCAATCAGCGCCAAATGGCTTAGTTCGGTCATTTTGGACTCTTGCCTCAAAATCTGAATACATTACATAGTCGGCATTCTTGCTCAAAATCATAGCATTCTGGGACAAACAATAGAGCAAGATCGTGATTTGGAAGGACGAACATGTTTTATCGGGACGAGCGCCTCGCGCTCTTTATTGACGGATCAAATTTATATGCAGCATCAAAGGCACTTGGCTTTGACATAGATTACAAACTCTTGCGACAGGAATTCATGCGGCGCGGCAAGATGCTGCGGGCATTCTATTACACCGCGTTGCTTGAAAACGACGAATATTCGCCCATCCGCCCTTTGGTCGACTGGCTCAACTACAACGGCTTCACCATGGTGACCAAGCCCGCCAAGGAATACACCGACAGCATGGGCCGTCGGAAGGTGAAGGGCAACATGGACATCGAACTGGCGGTCGATGCGATGGAACTGGCCCCTTACGTGGACCACGTTGTGCTTTTCTCGGGCGATGGCGATTTCCGGCCCTTGATCGAAGCTCTCCAGCGCAAAGGCGTCCGGGTGTCAGTGGTGTCGACGATTCGCAGCCAACCGCCGATGATTGCCGATGAACTACGCCGCCAGGCTGACAACTTTATCGAACTCGATGAATTGCGCGATGTTGTGGGTCGCCCGACCCGCGAACCACGCCCTGAATCCCATGAAGAAGAAATCACGCAAGAGACTTGATGCGGTTTAGATAGCGGAGCGCGGTTGCCGCGCTCCATTTCGTCACAGCATCTGGTGCTGGACCTGACCGCGTCAAACCCTTACCTCTGGTCCTGAAACCGGAGCTTGCGATGACCAAACCACCCCTGACACTCTATCTTGCCGCCCCACGTGGATTCTGTGCGGGCGTGGACCGCGCCATCAAGATTGTTGAAATGGCTTTGGCCAAATGGGGCGCGCCCGTCTATGTCCGCCACGAAATCGTGCACAATAAATACGTGGTCGATGCGCTGCGCGACCTCGGCGCTGTCTTTGTCGAAGAACTTGACGAATGCCCAGACGATCGCCCGGTGATCTTTTCGGCGCACGGCGTCCCGAAAGCTGTGCCTGCTGCAGCAGCCAGGCGCGAGATGATCTATGTGGATGCGACCTGCCCCTTGGTGAGCAAGGTGCATATCGAAGCACAGCGCCATGCGGACAATGGCTTGCAAATGATCATGATCGGGCACGAAGGCCACCCCGAAACAGTCGGGACCATGGGACAACTCCCCGAGGGCGAGGTCCTGCTGGTGGAAACGGTCGAAGACGTGGCCAATGTCACAGTTCGGGACCCAGAAAAGCTTGCCTTTGTGACACAAACAACCCTGTCGGTCGACGACACCGCAGATATTGTCGCAGCCCTTCACGCCCGCTTTCCGATGATCGTTGGTCCGCACAAGGAAGACATCTGCTACGCCACAACCAATCGCCAAGAGGCGGTCAAAGCGATGGCCCCGAAATGCGATGCGATGCTCGTCGTCGGCGCGCCCAATTCCTCCAATTCAAAGCGGTTGGTCGAGGTTGGTGCGCGTGCAGGCTGCAATTACGCACAACTGGTCCAGCGGGCGGCTGACATTGATTGGCGCGCGCTGGAAGGCATCAAATCTATGGGGATCACCGCAGGGGCATCCGCACCCGAGGTTCTGATTGCCGAAGTGATTGACGCGTTCAAAGACCGCTATGACACGACTGTCGAGATGGTTGTCACCGCCGAAGAAAACGTGGAATTCAAAGTGCCGCGTGTCCTGCGCGAACCGGCCTGAGGGTCGAAGATTCACCAAGGCGCGCCGGCCAGCGCATTGAACCTGATATGAACGCAAAGAGTATGAAAAACATTCCTCGCGCAGCACTGTTCTTGGGCCTTGCGGGCCTTGCACCCTTCTTCTGGGGGGCGTTGACGCTGCTGCGGCCCGAGTTGGGCCAATGGGGGCAGATGACACTGGGCGGGCGTTTCGTCGGCCCCTATGTCCAGCTCTTTTATGGCGCGGTAATCCTGTCGTTCATGTCAGGCGTCCTTTGGGGCTTTGCGACCAAAGCCACCGGGCAGACGGCAACGGCGAGTTATATCCTGTCAGTGATCCCTGCGCTTTGGGCCTTCTTCATGACGGGTGGCGGACCAACGACGGCAGGCGTGAACCTGATCGTAGGGTTCTTGGGATTGCTCATGCTTGATTGGCATTTCTGGCGACTTGGGCTCGCGCCGCCGTGGTGGATGCACCTGCGGGGACTGCTGACGACCATTGTCATCATTACTTTCCTGCCGCTTGTGTTCTGATGGCTGACGCGCTGACCATCGCCACCTATGACGCAAGGGCCGCCGAATACGCCGACCTGATCGCGAATGCGGTCCCAGACAAATCGCTGCAAGACTTTATTGATCTGATGCCCGCAGGCGGCCATGTTCTTGACCTTGGCTGCGGTCCGGGTGCCGCATCCGCACATATGCGCAGCGCGGGGCTTGTGCCTGACCCGGTCGACGCCTCTGCGGGGATGATTGCGCTGGCACGGGAAAAGTTTGCCCTGCCCGCGAGACAGGCCAGTTTTGACGATATCGCTGGCGTCGCACTTTATGACGGCATCTGGGCCAACTTCAGCCTGCTGCACGCCGCCAGACAAGACCTGCCGCGCCACTTTCGCGCCCTGTCAGACGCAACCAAACCGGGGGGTATCATTCACGTCGGCATGAAGACCGGAGCAGGAGTCGCGCGTGACACGATCAACCGGCTTTATACCTATGTGACCGTCGAAGAGTTGAAAGACTTTCTGACGATTGCCGGTTACCACGTGACCTATATCAAGGAGGGTGAAGACAAGGGCTTGGCCGGCACCTTGGACCCTTTTGTGATCATGCGCGGAAAGAAGATCGAGAATGCCTGAGCTTTTTGCCTACACAGACGGAGCCTGTTCCGGCAATCCGGGGCCCGGCGGTTGGGGCGCGCTGCTTGTGGCGCGCAATGGCGATACCGTTGTCAAAGAACGGGCGCTGTCAGGCGGCGAGGCCGAGACCACCAATAACCGAATGGAACTGCTCGCGGCCATTGCAGCACTGGAAACGCTTGATCGGTCCACAAAGCTTACCGTTGTGACAGATAGCGCCTATGTCAAAGACGGGATCACAAAGTGGATCCATGGGTGGAAACGCAATGGCTGGAAGAAAAAGGGCGGGCTGAAGAACGTGGATCTTTGGCAACGGCTTGATGCTGCGGCAGCGCGCCATGACGTGACATGGGAATGGGTCAAAGGGCATGCGGGACATCCCGAAAACGAAAGGGCCGATGAATTGGCACGCGCGGGGATGGCGCCTTTCAAGGGATGAATGACCCGCTCGTCCTCTTGCCCGGCATGATGTGCGATGGGCGGCTATACGGCCCGCAAATTACCGCCTTCTCGTATCAACGCGCTGTGATGACCGCACCGCTGAACGACCACGAGACTGTTATGGGCCTTGCGACTGATGTTCTCGCCGTGGCCCCCGCCAAATTCGCCCTCGCGGGTTTGTCTATGGGCGGGATTGTCGCGATGGAGGTTATCCGCCAAGCCCCTGAAAGGGTCACGCGACTTGCCTTGCTGGATACCAATCCCAAAGCCGAAGCGCCCGCTGTCGCTCTGAATCGCGAGCCGCAGATCGCAAAAGTGCGCGCCGGGCAATTACGGGCGGTGATGCGTGACGAGATGAAGCCCAACTATCTGACCGATGGGCCAAGGATGGGCC
This sequence comes from Yoonia sp., assembly GCF_030731595.1. Classification (GTDB taxonomy): domain Bacteria; phylum Pseudomonadota; class Alphaproteobacteria; order Rhodobacterales; family Rhodobacteraceae; genus Yoonia. The sequence continues at coordinate 3,023 of NZ_JANQTS010000105.1, read as the reverse complement.
AGATCCTCGATTTGTGCATGGAAATGGCCGAAACGCTGGGGCCAGAGGTTTTCCTCAGACAGTCCCGCGCGTTACAAACGCGGCCCGATCAGCAAGAAACGCTGCGCAAGGTCGCTGTGCCGACCCTGATCCTTTGTGGCGAAGATGATGCCCTTTGTCCGATCCACCGTCATGAGTTGATGCAAGCACTGATCCCCGGCTCAACCCTGACGGTGATTAAAGGGGCTGGGCATTTGCCTACTCTTGAACAACCTGACGCAACCAATGAGGCTTTGGCAAAATGGCTGACCCAGTAATCCCCGCGGACCTTCTTGCACTTTTGCAGCGGGTCGACACGCCGACAGTCTGCAACGCGATCGAAGTCGCCCAAGGCAAACGCGGTTTTAACGCGTTTACCAAAGGCACGATGCACTGTTCCGCCCCTGATGGTCCACCCATGGTCGGCTTTGCGCGCACAGCCAAAATCGCCGGACGCGAGGCACCGACCGAGGCCCCCGATGTCATTCGCGCGCGACGCCTTGATTATTTCCGCAATATGGCGGGCGGGCCACGTCCGGCTATCGCGGTGCTAGAAGATGTGGACTATCCGCATTGCGTCAGCGCCTGGTGGGGCGAGGTCCATACCAATGTGCACAAGGGGCTTGGGTTGAACGGGGCGCTGACCAATGGCGTCATGCGCGATCTGGGCGATCTGGCCGAAGGTTTTCCGGTTGTCGCAGGTTCGATCGGGCCAAGCCATGCTTTTGTCCATGTGCGCGAACTGGGCACACCTGTCACGGTGATGGGCATGACGGTGAACCAAGGCGATCTGGTGCATGCCGACCGGCACGGCGGGCTGGTGATCCCGCCCGAGGTGATCCCTTACCTCAAGGACGCCATCGAAAAGATGTGGGCCGGCGAGCAGATTATCCTTGGGCCGGCGAAACAGCCCGATTTCGACCTTGATAAACTGCTCGCGGCTTGGGCGGCATTCGAAAAGGCGCGCACCTGAGGCAGGCAAAATTTCATGGAAAGTGTGTTGCCAGTTTTTCTGCGGGAAAGTGGGACCTAGCCGACCTTCAGAACGATCTTGCCGATATGTGCGCTGCCTTCCATGCGGGCATGGGCGGCGGCAGCTTCGGTCATCGGGAATTCCTGATCCATCACCGGGGCGATTTTACCCGCAGCAATGAGCGGCCATACGTTTGTTCGCAGTGACGATGCGATCCGGGCCTTGGCCAGATCAGATTGCGGGCGCAAGGTCGATCCTGTCATTGTCAGACGGCGCGTCATAAGCTCCACAAGGTTCAGTTCCGCTTTCGGCCCTTGCAGAAATGCGATCTGCACCAGTTTTCCATCGTCAGCCAATGCTTTGAGATTTCGCTGTATATATGGGCCTCCGACCATATCAAGGATCAAGTCTGCGCCACCCATAGGTTGCATTTTTTCAACAAAATCGTCTTTAAGGTAGTTGAAGGCCGCCTCTGCGCCCAGTTGTACGCAAGCAGCGCATTTTTCATCGGATCCGGCGGTCGCAAAGACACGCGCACCGAAGGTCTTGGCCAGTTGGATGGCGGTTGTACCGATCCCCGAACTGCCACCGTGAACCAAGAACCGCTGACCTGCCGTCAATCCGCCACGCATAAAGACATTCGACCAAACGGTAAAGAATGTCTCGGGCAAACAGGCGGCTTGTTTCAGGCTCAGCCCGGCTGGAACAGGCAAGCAATGGGCGGCAGGGGTCGCCACATATTCGGCATAGCCACCCCCGGGCAGCAGCGCGCAGACCTGATCTCCCACTTTGGGCGATGTAACACCGGCACCGCAGGCCACAACCTCGCCCGCAGCCTCTAGCCCGGGCAGATCGCTCGCCCCCTTTGGCGGATTGTAAAGACCTGCACGTTGCAGCGCATCAGGCCGGTTCACACCAGCATAGGCGACTTTGATCACGACCTGATCATGTGCCGGCTGCGGCATAGGACGGTCCGTCAAAATCAGAACCTCCGGGCCGCCGGGTTTGGAAATTGCGATCGCCTTCATGCTCTGCGCTCCTTTGTGGAACCCTAGCTATGCGCCATCATTGTCGCTTTGACAAACCAGCTCCGCAAGAGCGCGCGTTTTTCTTAGGTCGGATCGCGCCAAATGCCGGGCAAATCTGGGTCAATTGTCGATGACGGGGCTTTGACAGCCGCCATCGCACGGCCCAACGGGCCTGTCAGCGGCTTCAAAAGCGCATTTGCCCGGACCTGCGCTTTTAGCTTCTCGAACTGCATTACATTGTCGATCCGGCGATCAATAAAGGAATCTGTCGCCTGCCCATCAAGGCTATCGTCACCCAGCCAATAAAGCACAACCGCGCTGTAAACGCCCGAGAGGGTCAGGCGCTTGGTGTACCAGTTTGCATCGCGTGAGGTATCGCCCAGCGCCTCCCAGATCGCGTCTGCTGTACCCCAGATCAGTTTTGCGCCGTCGGCGGCCATATGAGGCAAGGCAAAAAGGGTGGTGCCACGGCGCACGGCCTCTTTGTCGTCAATCACAGACAGGCGCAGCCGGATCGCAAGGGCAACCTTGTCGCGAAAGCGCATGCCTTGCATGTCGGCCGCTTTGATTGCTGCAACCATAGCCGCATCGCCACGGCGATGGTAGGCAATCGCGAGGCCTGTCGCACCGCGCGGGCAGATGGATTTTGCACGCTGCAGATCAATGCCTGCATCACTGGCCGCCGCCTGAAACGTACTTTCCGACCATCCGTCAAAGGCGACATGGGGCAAGGCCGCAGTCACCAGTTCTTCCAGAACAGGGTCAATGGGTGCTGACATCATGGTGGTCTCCTAGAATTGCTTGGCACTAGACAAACTAGTGTTCCTTTGCTATCTGGCCACTTCCTGCAATTTTTGCAAATCCAACTTAGAGAGGTGGTGAAAACCACATGCAGGTTAGTGTTCGTGATAACAACGTCGATCAGGCGTTGCGTGCTCTGAAGAAAAAACTTCAGCGTGAGGGCGTCTTTCGTGAAATGAAGCTCAAGCAGCATTTCGAAAAGC
>NZ_JANQTS010000104.1 GCF_030731595.1 Yoonia sp. | reverse complement strand
GCGCAGACCGAAGAATATGGCGACATGTTCAAGTTCGGCGTCATCGACCCGGCCAAAGTTGTGCGCACTGCACTGCAGGACGCAGCCTCTGTTGCAGGCCTCTTGATCACAACCGAAGCTATGGTTGCTGACAGGCCCGCCAAAGAAGGCGCTGGCGGCGGCGGCGGCATGCCCGACATGGGCGGCATGGGCGGCATGATGTAAACGCGGCCCGGGGCTTGCCCCAGACCGGTTTGGCGAGGGACCGGCGTTTGCTAGCAAATGCCGAGAACCTCCAGTCCCAAACATAAACAGGGGCGGTTCCTTACGGAGCCGCCCTTTTCTTTTGTGCCATTCCCGTATCAACTTGCCCCGCGAGACGAAGGAGCGCAGACATGGAAAACATCGGGGTCGTCGGGTTGGGCCGCATGGGCAGTGCCATCGCCCGACGCATGCAGGCCGAGGGCCGCAATGTCATCGGCTGGACCCGCAGCGGACGACCGGTTGAGGGGATTGCAATGGCCCCCGACATCGCGCGTGTGGTGACACACAGCGACACCATTATTCTTAGTCTTTTTGATGATACCGCAGTGGCCGAAGTGCTGGACATGCTCTTGACGCTCGACCTTGGTGGCAAGCAGATCATCGAGACCAGCACCGTCGTTCCCACTGTTCTTCGCGACCGGATCGGGCAGATCAAAGCAACAGGCGCAACGGCTGTGGATGCCCCCATCTCTGGCGGTCCCGAGCTTGTGCTTGCAGGCGCTTGCGGCGTTTTCATCGGCGGGGATGACGCGGCAGCAACACGCGCGCAGACAACCTTGGGGGCGATTTCAAACCGTATCTTTCACGTAGGCCCACTGGGGGCCGGCCTTGTGATGAAAACGATCAATAATGGCATGATACAATGCTATTTCAACGGGCTTGGTGACCTGATGCCTTTGGCAAAGCGTGCCGGACTGCCGATGGAGACTGCAATACAAATCCTGATGGGTGGTCCAGCGGGGATGCCGATGCTCAAGGACCGGATGCCCAAAATTCTGGGGGAAGATCCGACCGTGGGCTTTACCGTTTCAGCCGGTCACAAGGACAATCAGGTTTTCCAGCGCGTGGTCCGGTCTTATGGGTTGGAATCGCCCATGCTCGTGGCATCGGGTGTCCGTCAACGCAGCGCAATCACTGCGGGTCTGGGAGAAGCTGATCCCGCAGCATTGGTGCGTTTTGCCTATGAGGGCGATTGACGTGAAAGTGACCTGCACCTTTGCCCCGGGTGGACCAATGAAATGAAGCTTTTCGGCCTTGTGGTGCTGATTATGTGCGCCTTTGCCGCAAACTCTTTGCTGGGCCGGATCGGGGTCGCTTTGCAAGGGATGGACCCGATGAATTTTGCCACGGTGCGGACAGGGGCCGGGGCAGGCATGTTATGGCTTTTGGTGAGCCTGCGCAAAGCACCCCGTCCGCCGATTTTCTCGGCCAAACGACTGGCCGGGGCTGCTGCCCTGACGCTTTATATGATCGGCTTTTCCTGGGCCTATATCACCTTGGACGCAGGTCTGGGGGCGCTGATCCTTTTCGGCGTTTTGCAGATCTTCATCTTCGGCTGGGCGGTCTTCAAGAAAAGTTCAATCCCGCTGCTGCGCTGGATCGGCGCGGGGGTGGCACTGACAGGGCTTTGTGTCTTGCTCTGGCCATCGGGCGAGGCGGCGGTTCCGTTGGGTGGCGCCTTTGCAATGGCACTGGCTGGGGCAAGCTGGGCGGCCTACACGATACTGGGGCAAGCAGAGGCCGACCCGCTGGGGGCCACCGCCAGCAATTTTCTGTTGTGCCTCCCGCTCGTCACTCTGCTGATGCTCTGGGTCGGGGTTGGCGCGATGCCACTACCGGGTGTGATCACGGCCATCATCGCAGGCGCGATCACATCAGGCTTGGGCTATGCGCTTTGGTATCGCGTGCTGCCTTCACTGCCGACGACTGTCGCGGGGATCGCCCAGCTCAGCGTGCCAGTGCTTGCTGTTGCAGCAGGTGTTGTGTTTCTGGACGAGCCGCTGACAGTACGGTTGGTGGTGGCGGGCGGTCTTGTGCTGGGCGGCATTGCCATCTCTTTGACCGCCCGACGCTAGGTTTCTTCAGGACAGGGGGTTTTGTGTAACCGCACACATGCTACCTATTGGGAATGAAAGTCGTTTGGGCTGCCTTTTTTGGTATCTTCACATCCAGCGCCGCGATGGCGCAGGAATGCGTCGTGATGCTGCACGGTCTGGCCCGCACCGAGATTTCCTTTGCGCCCCTGCAACTGGTTCTTGAGGACGCTGGATACAAAGTCGTCAATCGCGGCTATCCGTCAACCAGCGCGGACATTCAGACCTTGGTGAATGAAAACTTGCCAGAGGATGTGGCGGCTTGCGGCGATGCCCGCGTGAATTTCGTGACCCATTCGATGGGCGGGATTCTGGTCCGTGCTTGGCTGACCTCCAATCGCCCGCAAAAGATGGGGCGCGTGGTGATGTTGGGGCCACCCAATGGCGGGTCAGAGCTTGTCGATATTTTTGGTGATTTCGAGCCGTTTCAATGGGTCAACGGCCCCGCAGGCCTGCAACTGGGCACCGATGCCGACAGCCTGCCCAATTCGCTGGACCTGCTCCCCTATGAGATTGGCATCATCGCCGGGAACCGGACCCTCAACCCTGTCTATTCCGCCCTGATAGAAGGCCCCGACGACGGAAAAGTCTCGGTCGCGTCGACACGTTTGCCCGAGATGAGCGACCACTTGGTGCTGCCGGTGACCCACACGTTCATGATGAACAACCCGCTTGTGATCGAAGAGGTGGTGGCCTTTCTCAGAGACGGGCGTTTTGATCGCAGCCTAAGCCTGACGGGGATTATTTTCGGGACCGACTAACAAATCCTGTTCTTTGCAAGAACAGGACGCCTCCGGCGGAGGTATTTAAGAACAAAAGAAGATGAACCGCCGCTTTACTGCGCAGGCTTGATGACACGATTGACATGGCCCATTTTTCGCCCTGCCTTGACGTCGGCTTTGCCATAGAGGTGGATCGCAGCATCGGTCTTGGCCAGCTGTGGCACACGGTCCATGTCATCGCCGATCAGGTTCTCCATGACCACATCCGAATGCCGTGATCCATCGCCCAAAGGCCAACCCGCTACGGCCCTGATGTGCTGTTCGAACTGGCAGATGGTGCATCCGTTTTGCGTCCAATGGCCTGAATTATGGACGCGCGGGGCGATTTCGTTCACGATCAGACCCTGCGGCGTCACAAACAGCTCAACTCCCATGACGCCCACGTAGTCCAATGCGTTAAGCACGCGGGCGGCGATCAAGACCGCATCCGTCCGCTGGCTGGGACTGAGTGTGGCCGGCACGGTCGTTGTGCGCAGGATACCTGCCTCATGGACGTTCTCACCTGGATCATAGCACGCCACGGCACCATCCGGTGACCGCGCCCCGATCACAGAGACTTCATGGGTGAAGTCAACGAAACCTTCAAGGATCGCAGATGCACCTGCCATATCGGCGAACGCCTGATCCGCATCCGCAGGCGTCATGATCCGCGCCTGCCCTTTGCCGTCATAGCCCAAGCGGCGCGTTTTGAGAATCGCAGGCGTCCCGATCGTGGCGATCGCAGCGGCGAGGTCCGCCGCATTGGCCACATCTGCAAAAGGAGCGGTTTGCAGCCCGAGACTTTGCAGAAAGGTCTTTTCCGTCAACCGGTCCTGACTGGTGGCCAAGGCTTGCCGCCCCGGATGGATCGGGGCGAGTTGCTCCAGCAGATCAAGTGCGCTGGTGGGGATATTTTCAAACTCATAGGTGATGACGTCCACGGCATTGCCAAATGCGGTCAGCGCGGCCGCGTCGGTATAGCTCGCTGTCGTGACCTGATGCGCCACATCACCGGCAGGCGCACCCGCACCCGGCTCGAAGATGTGGGTCTTGAGGCCAAGCCGCGCCGCAGCGACGGCCAGCATACGCCCCAACTGGCCACCGCCCAAAATGCCGATGGTCGCCCCGACTGGCAGCGGCTCAGTCATCTGTCGGCTCTTCCGGGATCGAGGCGCTCAGATCACTGCGCCATTGGTCCAGTCGGGCGGCCAAAGCGGGGTCTTGCAGCGCCAGAATACCGGCCGCCAGCAACCCGCCATTCTTGGCCCCTGCCGCCCCGATTGCCATTGTCGCCACTGGATAGCCGCGCGGCATTTGCAGGATCGAATAAAGGCTATCGACACCGGACAGGGCATTGGTCTGGACTGGCACACCGATCACCGGCACCCGCGTCTTTGACGCCATCATGCCGGGCAAATGGGCCGCACCACCGGCGCCCGCGATAATCACCTGAAGGCCGCGATCCACTGCGGTCTTGCCATAGTCCCACAACCGGTCCGGTGTGCGGTGGGCCGAGACGATCTTGGTTTCGTAAACCACACCGAGTTCGTCCAGCACATCGGCCGCTTCGCGCAGTGTCGGCCAGTCTGACTGGCTGCCCATGATGATGCCGACAAGTGGTTTGGTCATGACAAAGACTCTCTGAGAAAAGGAAGCGGCACTATAGCCAAGGTGCTGTCCGCTGCAACGCCCGTCAGGCGATAATGTCAGGGAGAATCCGATCTTCAAGAACGGCGATCTGATCTTTGAGATAAAGCTTTTGCTTCTTGAGCCGCCTGATCGTCAACATATCCGACGATCCACGCACTTGCAGCGCATCAATCGCCTCGTCCAAGTCGCGATGCTCGCGCTTGAGAACGGCGAGCTTGACGCGCAAGACTTCGATCTGTTCCATTTTGGCAGAAGTATTCATTTGCGGGGCGTCCGGGTCATGTCTTATCGGATTACTCTACTGCGTTTCGTGCCCAAGAAGCTAATACTTCCTCTTGATCAATGCATCCCGCACCCCCATATTTTTAACAACGGCCGCCGCAATCGGGGCCATCACGTGACAGTCGCTTAAAGAAGGGCATGTCTTATGACAAAATTGGCTTTGGGAACCCATCCGTTCCTTTTGGGGTTCGAACAGCTTGAACGGCTCGTCGAGCGGACCGCGAAAAGCGGGAATGACGGTTATCCTCCCTATAACATTGAACAGACCTCTGAAAACTCCTACCGGATTACATTGGCGGTGGCAGGGTTTGCCGAACATGACCTTGCGATTACCGTCGAGGACAACTCGCTTGTCATTCGCGGGCGACAGTCCGACGACAGCGAAGGTCGGATTTTCCTGCATCGCGGAATAGCCGCGCGGCAGTTCCAGCGGTCATTTGTGCTGGCTGACGGAGTCGATGTGGGCGAGGCTGTAATGGAAAACGGCCTATTGCACGTCGATCTCACACGCGCTGTTCCAGAGCGGATCATCCAAACGATCAAAATCAAGAAAGGCTAGACAATGGATACGAAATTCGACCTCGAAAAAATCGGGCAGGACATCGTTTACGTAAAGCCCATTCTGGCGGCTGATCTGCCTGCCGACATGCGCGATCAGGTTGGCGATCTGGAAGAACTGTTCGCCGTGCATAATGCCGCTGGCGAGCAGCTCGCCTTGGTGGCCAATCGCAAGCTGGCGTTTCATCTGGCACGCGAAAACGATATGCGCCCTGTGACAGTACATTAAGGGCAGTAAGGTGGATCTTGATCCACCTTACCCTTTGATCAGTCCCAAACTTTCCAGCTTCAAAATCACCTGATGCGCACAGTTGTCCACAGGTACACTCTCTGTCTCTAGACGCAGTTCAGGGTTCTCAGGCACATCATAGGGGTCTGAAATACCTGTAAATTCCTTGATCTTGCCGGCGCGCGCGAGCTTATAAAGCCCCTTACGATCCCGCCGTTCGCATTCCTCGATCGATGTCGCAACGTGGACCTCGACAAAGGCACCGAACTGCTCGACATCTTCGCGCACGGCACGCCGCGTTGTGGCGTATGGCGCGATGGGTGCACAGATAGCAATGCCGCCGTTCTTTGTGATCTCAGAGGCAACATAGCCGATCCGTCGAATGTTCAGATCGCGGTGTTCTTTGCTGAAGCCCAGTTCGGACGACAGGTTCTTGCGCACAATGTCCCCATCAAGCAGCGTGACAGGCCGCCCCCCCATCTCCATCAGCTTGACCATCAGGGCGTTGGCCACAGTCGATTTGCCTGACCCCGAAAAACCGGTGAAAAAGACGGTAAACCCTTGTTTCGCGCGTGCTGGCCGGCTCTTGCGCAGCTCTTCGACCACTTGGGGAAAGGAAAACCATTCCGGAATTTCCAGCCCTTCGGCCAGACGGCGGCGCAATTCCGTGCCCGAAATATCAAGGATCGTCACCTTGTCCTTATCCAATATCTCGTCGGCGGGTTCATATTGCGCGCGGTCCTGCACATAGACCATCTGTTTGAAGTCGACCATTTCGATCCCCATTTCCGCCTGATGGGTGCGGAACAGGTCTTGTGCGTCATAAGGACCATAAAAATCCTGACCCGCGGAATTCTTGCCCGGTCCGGCGTGATCGCGGCCCACGATGAAATGGGTGCAACCGTGGTTCTTGCGGATCAGCCCGTGCCAGACCGCCTCGCGCGGGCCAGCCATGCGCATGGCAAGGTTCAGCAGCGACATCGTGGTGGTGGCAGAGGGGTACTGGTCCAGCACCGCCTCATAGCAGCGCACCCGGGTGAAATGGTCAATATCCCCCGGTTTGGTCATACCCACGACGGGATGAATAAGCAGGTTTGCCTGAGCCTCTTTCGCGGCCCGGAAGGTCAGTTCCTGATGGGCGCGATGCAGCGGGTTGCGGGTTTGGAAGGCCACGACCTTGCGCCAGCCCAGCTTGCGGAAATAGGCGCGCAATTCGTTGGGCGTGTCACGCCGCCCGCGAAAATCATAATGTACAGGTTGCTGAATGCCTGTGACCGGACCACCCAGATAGACCTTGCCAGCCGTATTGTGCAGGTAGTTCACCGCCGGATGCGCCAGATCATCGGCGCCGTAAACCATTTCGGCCTCATGCGCCTTGTTCGGCACCCACTTGTCGGTGACCGTCATTGTCGCAAGGATCACGCCCTCTTGGTCACGCAGTGCGATATCCTGACCCAGCGCGACCGTGTCGGCGAACCCTTCGGAGACATCCAGAGTAATCGGCATCGGCCACAGTGCACCATTGGCCAGACGCATGTGATCGACCACGCTGTCGTAATCAGCTTGCGACAAAAATCCCTTCAACGGGTTGAACCCGCCGTTCATCAACAACTCCAGATCGCAGATCTGGCGCAGCGACAGATCGTGGCTTTGCAGCTCTGCCGCATCCAGTTTCAGCTTTTGCGCGCTCTCGTAAGAGACATAGAGTTCCGGGATCGGAGCGAGATCAATTGCCATGATATTCTCAAATACTTCTATTTTCAGTTGACGCTGCCATAGACCCGCGCGTGATCCAATGTCTAGCAGAGGAAAGAAAAAAGACGCAGGTTCGGCCAATCTGAACCAGAACAGAACAGGCGTTACAAGAATTCGTCAATCGGGTGGCAACTGGACTATTCAGCCGCAGCAACCACTCCGCTATCTTCCATTTCTGCCAGATATTTTTCCGCATCAAGCGCCGCCATACAGCCCATGCCTGCACTGGTCACCGCTTGGCGATACACATGATCTGTCAAATCCCCTGCCGCGAAAACACCCGGAATGGCGGTCTTGGTCGTACCGGGGGCCACTTTGACGTAGCCGCCATTATGGGTTTCCAACTGATCCTTGACCAGTTCACTGGCAGGCGCGTGACCGATGGCGATAAAGACACCCTTGGCCGGAATATCAGTTAACACGCCAGTTTTTGTGTGCTTCACGCGCACCCCTTCAACGCCCAAAGGGCTGTCCGCGCCATAGACTTCTTCGATCTGATGGAACCAGAGGGTTTCAATCTTGGGGTTGTTCATCAGGCGGTTCTGCAAAATCTTTTCTGCCCGCAATTCGTCGCGACGATGGATCAGCGTTACTTTCGATGCGAAGTTCGTCAGAAAAAGCGCCTCTTCCACGGCCGTATTGCCGCCGCCGACCACGACAATCTCTTGGCCGCGATAGAAGAAACCGTCGCAGGTGGCGCAAGCGCTGACACCAAAGCCCTTGAATTTGTCCTCGGAAGGCAGCCCCAGCCATTTGGCCCGCGCGCCTGTGCACAGAATAATGGCATCGGCTGTGTATACGGTGCCACTATCGGACTTGGCCGTGAAGGGCCGGTTTTGCAGGTCCAGTTCGGTGATGATATCGCCCACGATATCGCAGCCCATCGCGCGGGCATGTGCTTCCATCCGGATCATCAGATCGGGGCCTTGGACTTCGGTATCACCGGGCCAGTTTTCGACTTCGGTGGTGGTGGTCAGCTGTCCACCCGGTTCGATCCCCTGCACCAGGACCGGTTCCAGCATCGCACGCGCGGCGTAAATTCCCGCAGTATAGCCCGCAGGACCGGAGCCGATAATCAGGACTTTAGAGTGACGTGTTTCGGTCATGGCAGCCTCGCAAAATATTCGTTCAAACTATACGCCCGCCAGCGCGCTGATGAAAGGCCAAGCATCCCATTTTCATGATGTTCTTTTCTTGCGTATCAGCGAAACATTGTTGCGCAGGTAGGGCATTACGCGTAGTATTTGCAAAAATAACGGGGAACAACCAATGCCGGGCACCAAACTAGACGAAATCGACCGCATGATTCTGGCCGAGCTTCAGGCGGATGGCCGCATGACGAACGTTGAACTTGCCAAACGCGTCGGCATCTCTGCCCCGCCGTGCCTGCGCCGCGTGCGAACCTTGGAGGAGCAGGGCTATATCCTGGGCTATCATGCGGTGGTTGATCCACGCGAATTGGGTTTCGAAGTGCAGGTCTTTGCCATGGTCGGCCTTGTCAGTCAGGCCGAGGTGGACCTGACCGCCTTTGAAAACCGCTGCAAAGGATGGTCGCTGGTCCGCGAGTGCCACATGCTGAATGGCGAGGTGGATTTCATCCTCAAATGCGTGGCCCCTGACCTGCGCACCTTCCAGCGCTTCCTGACCGAAGAACTGACCAGCGCGGAAAACGTGGCTTCGGTAAAGACCTCTCTGGTCATTCGCGGCGCCAAGGATGAACCGGGCGTGCCTTTTGACGTGCTCGAGGCGCGGTTGGCGCAGCAGGCCTAGCCGCCCGCCGAGGCCATCGCGCGCAAGAGCGCATCGGTTTCACTGTCTGCAGGAAAGAAAAGCTCGATCTTGAGAGCATCCAGCGTGATGTCCTCGGGTGTTCCGAACTGCGCAATCGTGGCGAACATGGAAAGCCGCATGGTCCCTGTCTTCAGGATCGTCGGCACGACCGGACCCGTTTCAAAGCCCTGCGGCGCGGGAACCTTTGACAGGTGCATCGCGGCCGCTTCGAGTTCCGGAACGCCACCTTGGGCGGCACTTTCCGTGCGCAGACGTCGCGCAGAATGATGTGCAACCGCTGGCCAATTTTCGATGAGCGGGGGCAAGAAATCGGACAGCATCAGGTCCAGCAAGCTGCTGCCTTCCGCGAGACCAAACTGGCCATAGAGCATGCGTGCCGGATCATTCATGCGCACGATGGACCAAAGCCTGTCAACTGCGATGGCGGGGTATGGTGCGTGCTGGCTCAGCGTATGCATAATGGCCTGCCGGATCGGGGCCATTGCCACATTGTCCCAAGAACGTGCCGTATAACGTGGTGCAAAACCGGCGTGATACAAAAGCTGGTTCTGCGCATCAAGCGGCAGTTGGAGTGCTTCACCCAGCTTCCCGATCATTTCGCGACTAGGCCGCGCGCGTCCCGTTTCCAGAAACGAGATGTGGCGCGATGACACCTCGGCCTCCAGCGCGAGATCAAGCTGGCTGAAACGACGGGCCTGCCGCCACGATTTGAGAGATTCCGAAAAAGTGTCCATGGAGCCCGTTTTATAGGGGCCAAGCAGTCTTGTCAGTTACCTCAGAGGTAATTGCGACAACGACGTCAAGCCATCTAGGCAAGCGGTGCGCTGCAAAGAGGTACCTCATGACACATGCATTTCACAAATTCTGGCTCAAGATCACGGCAATCGGCATAGGCAGCTTTGGACCCTTGTTCTTTTTGGCCACAATGCCTGCCACTTCCGGGCCAATTCGCTGGTCGCTGGACCTGCTAAGCTGGCCGCTTGATGGCGGCACGACCTTTGACCACCCTGATACGCTGTTTCTCAGCGCACTGACGGGGGGCTTCTTGTTTGGTTGGGGCGTTATGGTCTGGTGCCTTTCGACCTGGGTCTATGACGCCACACCAGAGGCCGTCCGCAAGTCGGTTGTGGTTGGAGTGCTGGCATGGTTTGTGCTCGACAGTGCAGGCTCGGTCACCTCTGGCAATGCCTCGAACGCCCTTTTCAACATCGTCGTCTTGCTGGTTCTCATCGGTCCACTTTGGGTCGCTGCAAAACCAGACAGCACCAAAGGACTGACGACATGACGCTCTTTCGCACGTTTCTAATCACCAACTTTGTTGCGATCTTTTCCTATACGGCTTTCACGATTGTGACCTATGGCATCAACATCGCGCCGATCTTCTTTGGTGACATTGCTTCGCTGACATGGCGTGGCCAGTTCGCCTTCGATTTCCTGACCTACCTTTGGCTATCTGGCCTTTGGGTCGCGTGGCGTGGTGGCTTTACAGGCGGTTCCATTGCACTCGGAGTGACGGCGTCCATTCTCGGAATGGTGGTGTTTGCGCCCTATCTGCTTTTCTTACTGAACCGCACAGGCGGCGACATGCGCGTTCTGCTTTTGGGTGTTCATGCAAAGACCTGATGCCGCAACAGAAAAGGGCACCCGCGTCAGCAGGTGCCCTTCCCTTCACTTGGCATCTGGACCCATGCGCGAACAGGTGGTCCAAAGCCGGTGAGCCTATTCGCCGCCTCCAAGCTGGTGAACATAGGCCGTGACTGCCTTGATCTCCGCATCGGTCAGGCGCTCGCCCCAAGGGGGCATCACACCAAAGCGGGCATAGCGCACGGTTTCTTCCAAAGTTGCGACACTGCCGCCATAAAGCCAGATCGCATCCGTCAGATTGGGTGCGCCCAGATCGCGGTTGCCCATACCGTTGTCGCCATGACAGGCCGCACAGTTGTTCAGGAACACCTCTGTACCTGCTTCAGCCAGTCCGGCGTCATGCTCTTGACCCGAAATCGCACGCACATGCTGCACGACCGCGTCGATCTCTTCATTGCTCAGGATCTCGTCAAAGGCGGTCATTTCAGAGTACCGGGCATCCCAGTCCTCTTCGTTCCGGATACCATGGCGTATGGTGTATTCGATGTTTTCGAAATCACCGCCCCAAAGCCAGTCGTCATCCAGCAGGTTGGGATAACCCTTGGCACCCGCAGCACCGGACCCGTGGCACTGTGAACAGTTGTTTCGGAAAACCGCACCACCGGCAGAAGTCGCAAAGCGTGCCAGCTCTTCATTCTCGCCCAGTGTTGACAGGTCGGCAGAGGCCAGTTGCGCCGAAATCTCGGCATTGGCGTCTTCAAACAGCGCGATGTCCTGCGCGACTTCGGCGCGCGTGGAATAGCCAAGGAGCCCCGATGTTGCTGCACTGACCAGGGGCCAAGCGGGATAAGCGATCGAATAGGCGACGCCCCAGATGATCGTGATATAGAACGTCCAGAGCCACCAGCGCGGCAGAGGGTTGTTCAGTTCCTTGATCCCGTCCCAAGAGTGACCAGTTGTGTCGGTTCCTGTGACGTCATCAATGTCTTTTTTGTCATTGCTGCTCATGATTGCAGCTCCTCAGTCTCGGAAGAACCGGGGTGGTCCTCGTTTCGGAAAGGGATGTTAGCGGTATCCTGATGGACCGAACGGCTGCCCGGGCGGAAGGCCCATGCAATCGCACCCACAAAAAGAGTGAACATCGCCACAAGCATCCAGTTGTCTGCGATCTCACGCAGAAGGGAAGTCTCTTGCATATCCAGCCCTCCTAGCGGCTTGCGGCTGGGGTAAAGGTCGAGAAATCAACCGTCGTTCCCAGCATTTGAAGATAGGCGATCAGGGCATCCATTTCGGACACACCCGGTGCGCCATCAAAGTTGCGGATCTGTGCGCCCGGATACCGTTCAAGCAGAGCATCATAGGCATCCGTGTCCGGATCGGCCTGCGCCATAACATCCGCCGCGGCCACCTCGATCATCTCGTCAGTGTAAGGCACACCGACAATCCGGTGCGTTGCCACCACGTCGGCCGCGTACTCTGCGTTGACTTCTGCATCGAGAAGGTAGGCGTAGCCCGGCATGACCGATTCAGGCACGACAGAGCGCGGTGCCGTCAGGTGATCGACATGCCAAGCATCCGAGTACTTGCCACCCACACGGGCCAGATCCGGCCCGGTGCGCTTGGAACCCCACTGGAACGGATGGTCATACATCGACTCCGCCGCCAGCGAGTAGTGACCGTAACGCTCGACCTCGTCGCGCATCGGCCGGATCATCTGGCTGTGACAGACATAGCAGCCTTCACGGACATAGATATCGCGGCCCGCGAGTTCGAGCGGGGAGTAGGGTCGCACCCCCTCTACCTCTTCGATGGTACCTTCGAGGTAGAAGAGGGGTGCGATTTCCACGATCCCGCCCACCGCCACCACCAACAGGGAGGAGACAAGGAGGAGCGTCGGGCTACGTTCCAGGATCGCGTGTTTGGACAGGAAGCCTTTGGCAGGGCTGTTTGGTGTATCAGACATATCTCAGCCTCCTTATTCTGCTGGCACGCCAACCGGCGCGGCGACTTTCGCCCCACCCCGGATGGTCATGAAGATGTTCCAGGACATGATCAGTGCGCCGGTCAGGTACAAAACCCCACCCAAAGCCCGGACCACATACATTGGGAACTTGGCGGACACGGTGTCGGCAAAGCTGTTCACAAGGAACCCGTTTGCGTCGACTTCGCGCCACATCAGGCCTTCCATGATCCCCGTGACCCACATCGAGGCCGCGTAGAGGATGATGCCGATTGTGGCCAACCAGAAATGCCAGCTGATCGCAGAGATCGAATGCATTTGCGCGCGCCCCCAGAGTTTCGGTGTCAGGAAGTAAAGCGCAGCAAATGTGATCATCCCGTTCCAGCCAAGTGCGCCAGAGTGGACGTGACCAATGGTCCAGTCTGTATAGTGTGACAGGCTGTTGACCGCGCGGATCGACATCATCGGCCCTTCGAATGTGGACATCCCGTAGAAGGCAAGGCTGATCACCATCATCCGCAAGATCGGATCGGTGCGCAGCTTGTCCCATGCCCCTTGCAGGGTCATCAGACCGTTGATCATGCCACCCCAGCTTGGCATCCACAGGATGATCGAAAAGACCATGCCAAGAGTTGATGCCCAGTCAGGCAGCGCCGTGTAGTGCAGGTGGTGTGGACCCGCCCAGATATAAAGGAAGATCAGCGCCCAGAAGTGGATGATCGACAGCTTGTAGGAGAACACAGGACGACCGGCCTGCTTGGGCACAAAGTAGTACATCATGCCCAGAAAGCCTGCCGTCAGGAAGAAGCCTACCGCGTTGTGGCCGTACCACCACTGGACCATCGCATCCTGCACGCCGGAAAAGACCTGCACGGATTTGCTGCCCCAGATGCTGACCGGAATGCTGATGTTGTTGACAAGATGCAGCATGGCCACGGTGACGATAAAGGCCAGAAGGAACCAGTTGGCGACATAGATGTGCTTTTCGGTACGCTTGAAGAGCGTCCCCAGAAAGACCAGCAAAAAGGCGACCCAGACGATGGTCAGCCACAGGTCGATGTACCACTCGGGCTCGGCGTATTCCTTGGACTGGGTGGCACCCAAAAGGTAACCTGTCGCGGCAAGTACGATGAAAAGATTGTACCCCCAAAACACAAACCATGACAGATTCCCCCCCCACAATCGTGCGCCGCTGGTCCGCTGCACGATGTAGAACGATGACATGATCAAAGCATTGCCGCCAAAGGCAAAGATCACGGCACTTGTGTGCAGCGGGCGCAGGCGTCCGAAATTCCCGTAGGGTTGCAAAACCTCAAAGTTCAGGCCCGGGAAAGCAAGTTGAAAGGCGATCACCACCCCAACCAGCATGCCCACGACACCCCAGAAACTGGTGGCAATGACACCGGCTCGGACAACGTCGTCCATATAGCCTGTTGGGGTTGGTCCCGGTTTGCTTTCCATGCTGCGCAAGACGCGCACGAACATGAAACCAGACACACCCAGAATAATGATGGCATGCACGATATAGGCCGTGTCACGCCCCCAGTTCGCGCCGATAGCGGCAAAAAGTGCGACGCACCCCAGCGCTATGAGCTTTACGTAGTTCCCCATAAGAGATCCCCTTCCTTTGGCAGATCACAAATGGATCCGTCGCTACTTGGTGATGTCGCTTATGCGGTTGGCGGACGGTCATCGTCCTTGATGTGGATCAATGGCCTATTTGATTTGGATCAAGGTAAGGCACGTCCCCACACGGCAGACTAAGCACATGGAGCGTTTGCGCGAACGATCGCCCCCACCGTAAAGCCGATTTGGGGAAAGCCGAACCAATGTCATATAAGATTATCGCGACAATTCTAACGGATGCAGACGACGCTACCGAAGCGCTTGATGCCGCAATCGCACTCGCCGGTCGCATGGATGCGCATCTGGATATCTACGTGGTCACCATCAGCCACACAGAGACAAATACCTATTTCATGGGCGCAGAGGCCATGATGATCGCCGAACAGACCCGCGACGCAATGGCCGAGCGCGACAAACTGGACATCTGGGTGAATGACCGGATGCAAGGCGAAGTCGTGCGTTGGTCCATGCAGGCCGCTACCGTGCAGGGCCCTGCACTCACCAGTTACTTGGCGCAAAAGCTCAGGTTCTGTGATCTCATAGTCCTCCCGCGACCCTATCAGGATAGCGCAGAGGCCGCGGTACTGGTGGAAGCCTGCCTTTTTGCCGCAGAGCGTCCGGTCTTGATGATCCCCAAAGGCTGTAAGGCACCCGATGCGGGTGGCCATATTCTGATGGGCTGGAATGACGGGGCCGAGGCGCTTGCCGCCGCGCGCGCAGCCTTGCCAATTCTCGAACAGGCCGATGTCACCGATATCTGCATCATCGATCCGCCCGCACATGCCGCCGACAGGTCTGATCCCGGCGGAGCGATGGCGCAATATTTGATGCGCCACGGGTCGCGGGCCGAAGTGGCCGTGCTGGCCAAGACAGAGCCTTACGTGGGCGATATCCTGCTGCGTCGCGCACGGGAGGTGGGCGCGCAAATGATCGTCAGTGGCGCCTATGGCCATTCGCGCCTGCGCGAAGCTGTCTTTGGCGGTGCAACACGCAGCCTGTTGGAAACGGCGGACCGTCCCATCTTGATGGCGCGCTAAAGTCAGAGATCGGCAGGGCGGGCGGCAACGTGAGCAGTTGACTTAGATCAGCAATTCTCTAGTGCCTGCCTATGTCGTCTGATTTCGCCACTTTCTCGCCAACCCCGGCGGGGCCACCTTCCATCTGGCGCGAGGTCCGCAAGTTGGCGACCCTCGGCTTTCCGATCGTGATCTCACTGGCGGCGGCAACACTGATCGGTGTCGTTGATACCATCATGATCGCGCCGCTAGGGACACTGTCCTTGGCGGCGGCATCGGTGACGACCTCTGTGATCATCATCTTTTATTCGGGGCTCTATGGTTTTGTCTCTGCTGTTGGTGTCCGTATGGCCGAAGCCAGAGGCAAGCAAAGCCCCGACGCGCTGTCGGCGACCACGCGCACAGGCATCCGTATCGCGCTCGTTGCCGGGACGATTGGCGCGGGCCTTATGCTGTCCTTGCGGCCTGCCCTGCATCTGTTGGGACAACCGCCCGAGGTAATCGCCCTGCTTGGCGGCTATTGGACAGCGATGAGCCTGTTCTTGATCCCCTTCACTGTATTTTATGCCCTCAAGGGGCTTTTCGATGCGATTGATGCACCTTGGGTCGGGGTTGGTCTGGCCTTTTTAGGGGTCGTTGTGAATGTCCCCGCCAACTGGCTCCTGATTCACGGGATCGGCAGTTGGGAAGGCTGGGGGCTTGTGGGTGCGGGGTTGGCGAGCCTGCTGTCGCAACTGGTGTCGCTCAGCTTGGCTTGGGTGATCTGGCGCAAGGCCAAACTGACCAGGGATGCACGTCTGCCCGCCCCGTCCAGCAAATCAGAACGCAAGCTGCAACTGACCCAAGGCGGCACGATCGCTTTGGGTTATATCGGCGAAGGCGGCGCATATGCGTTCGCAGGGCTGATGATGGGGTGGTTCAGCGCGGTGGCACTGGCGGCCAACCAGATCGTGTCAGCGGTCGCCGGGGTGCTTTACATGGTGCCCTTGGGAGTATCGATTGCGGTGTCGATCCGCATTGGCCAAGCGGTCGGTGCAGATCAGCGTAAACGTCTGAAAACCATCGGCTTGGCGGCGCTGACCGTGATCATTTCCTGGATGGCGCTGGTGATGGGTGGGCTTCTCTTGGGTGGCGGCACCTTGGCGCAGGCGCTTTCCACCGACCCCGAAGTCATTTCCCTTGCAACCAGCATGTTGATCGTCGTTGCGGCCATGCAAATCGCGGATGGCATTCAAGGCACGATGCTGGGGGCCTGCCGTGGCATGATGGACAATCTTGTGCCCGTGGCGATTACAATGTTCAGCTATTGGGTGATCGCCCTGCCCATCGGGTATTTGCTGGGTTTCGTTTTGGGTTTTGGCCCGAACGGGGTCTGGATCGGCTATGGCATGGGTCTTGCGGTCGCGGCGACGGCGGTCACGGTCCGCTTTTTTGGCAAGGTCAAAGACTAGGCGTCTTCGCCCGTTTCCGCCTTGAGCGCATCAAGGTCCGGCACACGGATGTCCCGGCGTTCGTCAAAGGCGATCAATCCGTCTTTCTTGAGGGCAGACATCTGGCGGCTGACGGTCTCGATTGTCAGACCCAGATAATTCGCCATCGTCTCGCGCGTGATCGGCAAGGTAAATGTCGCTTGCCCGGTTTCGCCCGGTTTCAGCGCAGCCATGCGCAGCGCGATCATATAAAGAAGAGATGCAATTTTCTCGCGGGCGGTCTTGCGCCCCAGCACGAGCATCCATTCGCGCGCCGCGTCAAGTTCGTCCAAAGTCATCTCAAGCAGCCGCTGGCCAACATGCGGCGTTTTTTCGATCAACTGTTCAAACGGCTTGCGCCGGAAGCAGCATAGCATGACGTCGGTTTCAGCTACGATATCGCAATCAATCGTATCGCGATGCGGTCGCCCCATGAAATCACCTGGCAACAAAAGGCCGACCATCTGAACGCGGCCATCGGGCAGCGTTCTGGTCAGACTTGTCACTCCGGCGACCACAGATGCGACGAATTCCAAAGGATCGCTTTCGAAAAAGATCGTCTGGCCAGCGGCATAAGACCTGTAATACTTGATTTCTTCCAGTTCTTTAAGCTCGTCCGGTTCGCATCTGGAGCAGACTGCGTTATACCGGATCGGGCAGTCATCGCACGACCTGATCTTTGGCACAGCAAGTGTCATCGGTGTGTTCCCCGTCTGTTGGCACTAGCAGTATGCAGCGGATCGCATGCGCATTCCACCGCAAAAGACCAAGGCCAAACCGGGCAATCCCTTCGTGCGCGGTTGTCCTCGTCCCGAACCCTAGCGGCCGACGATCGCCGCAAGTTCCACTGCGGCCTCTTGCAGGAGCCCCAGACACTCTACCAGTTGCGGCAAATGGCGGCGCTGCTCCGGTGCATGGATCGAAAGTGTCGACAACAAACGCCCGCGATCATCCAGGATCGGAACCGCAATCGCCGTCATTCCCGACATGAATTCCTCATTGTCGGTTGCATAGCCCCGCGCGCGGGTCTTATCCAATTCGATCTGGAGCTTGCGTGGATCGGTGATCGTCTGCTCTGTCTGTTTTTCCAAAGCATAATTCTTCAGGAACCGTTCAAGGTAATCAGGACGCAGCGTCGAAAGATACATCTTTCCGCTGGCGGTGCAGTGGAATGGCACCTGGGTCCCCACGGGAAGCTGGATCCGCAAAGGCCAGTGGGTTTCGACCCGATCCAGGTAGAACATGCCATCACGCTCGGGGATTGCTAGATTGCAGGTCTCGCCAACCTTGATCGCAAGCGATTTGAGCACCGCCAGTCGGACGGTACGCACGCGCTCGGATGAGAGAGTGTTTGTCGCCAAAAGGCGCATGCGGCGTCCCGGGCTATAAGACCTTCCGTCAATATCCCGCTGCAAGAACCCTTCGGCTTCTGCTGTCGCAAAAAGCCGATGGATCGTTGGTTTCGGCAGGCGCATGCTTTCGTTTATGACCGAAGGTGTAACCGGGACACCGGCCCTCGCGACTTCCTCAAGCAGCATCAGCAACCTAAGGTTCGTCGGGATCTGGCCGGTATCTTGTTCAATTACATCATCAGGCATCAGCTCATCATCTATCTGGCAGAATTGCCAAGGCCGTTTCTGGAACAAGTGCCACGAAGAACCAGACGGCAATCAGGGCGATCAGGTAGGGCACGATGTAACGCAACAACCTGAAGTAGGGAACACCTGTTACACCAGAGGCCACATAAAGATTCAAACCATAAGGTGGTGTGACAAAACCAATCGACGCACCCACAAGGAAGACCACCGCAAAGTGGATCGGATCAATCCCGACCGAGGCCGCAATCGGAGCCAGAATCGGGGCCAGAATGATCGTGACCGGCAGCGACTCCAGGATCATACCTGTGATGAACACAATCGCCATCGACGTGAACAGCACCGCATAGTAGCCGCCCATGCCCGTCACAAAGTCACCGATAAAGTCTTTGGCACCCAGTGACGACATCACCTGCTGCATCGCAACCGAAACCGCGATCAATGGTACCAGAATACCGGTGATCTGGGCCGAGCGCGAGACGATCCCGGGCACCTGCGGAATTGTGAAACCCTGGACGACAAACATCGAAACAAGGCTCTTGTCTTCGACCGGGACATCGGCAGCAGCGCCCATGACCTTGTTCAAAGGATAGCACAGCAATCCGATGAACACACAAAAGCCGACGGTCACACCAGCCGCTTCGGTCGGCGAGAACTTACCGGTGTAGATGCCCCAGAGCACCAGACCGATGGCAAAGAAACCCAACCAAGCACCAATCGCCGTCTTGAGCATTCGCGTAACCGACAGACCGATCAGCACGCCCCAGCCATTGATTGTACAGACGATAAACGCTGCCGTCATCATGCCCAGAACCATCAGCGAGCCGGGAATGATGCCCGCCACAAAAAGGTCCGAGATCGGCAGGTTCAACAAGAAGCCGTAGACGATAAAGATGATGGATGGTGGAATGATGATCCCGACCGTGCCGCCGGCTGCAGCCGTTGCTGCGGAAAAGCGTTCGTCATAATTGCCCTTCACCATCTCGGGGTGCAGCATCGAACCGATAGTCGCCGTTGTGGCAGAGTTGGAGCCCGAAATCGCCGCGAACAATCCGCAGGCCGCAATCGAGGCCATCGCAAGACCACCACGCAACCATCCCAGACAGGAATAGGCGAAATCCGATAATCGTCGCGCGATCCCCGATTGGTTGATCAAGTCCCCCGTCAGAATGAAAAGCGGCATCGCCAGCAGCGCAAAGCCTTTACTGAACACGTTGATCAACTCGTTGCCGGTATTGGCCAGCGGCAGATCAATGACAAAACTGCACCCGATGACCCAGTAGAAGATCACTAACAGAACCGGCGTGCCCAGCATGAAAAAGATCGTCACGCCCAGCGAAATAAGTGTAATCCAAGAACCGTCCGACATCATACATCCCCGCCGATAACTGCTTGTTTGATGATCTGTTCGCCAGACCGGAAGTTGTTCCATTCTTCAAGCCAGTTGCCGATCACACGACCGGCCATAAGGGTAAAGGCAATCGGAACGGTGATATAGAACCACCATTTCATCACGTCATCGACGCCATCAACCAATTGGAAGTTGTCGGCGGACAAGGCAGTAAACCGCAGCGATGTGGTGATCGCGATCCAGCAAAAGCCGAACCACAGCATAGCATCCAGCGTCAGCGTTGCCATCTGACCTGCGGGCGGCATCTTGGAGCGGAATTCGCTAAAACTCAGGTGCGTGCGCAGCTTGACGTTATAGGAGCATGCGAACCACGCCATGACCATGAACAGGAATGGCGGCACCGTGGTCGAACCTGACCACTGATGCGAAAAGACAAAGCGGTCAATGACGCCCCAGCAGATGATCCCAGCGATAATCAGATAGACGACGACAGAGATGCCACGCTCAAGGTGTCTCTCCATAAAGGGGACGGCTTTGTAGAACAGATGCGCTAGTACGCCGCCAACGAATGTCGCGACGAAACAGAATAACCACATACCATCAGTGTCGAACGCACTCCGCATTTCCCAGGAACTTCCCGAGAAAATAGCAGGAATGATTGCCACTGCTTCAGCCAATATCGACATCTAGGTCTCCCCCCCTCATCTGTCCGTGTTGCCGCCATCATGATGCGGTCTTCTTTATATGAAAAGGGCCGACCGAACTCCCATTCGGCCGGCCCAATTCCAAGGTCATCAAGAAAGCTGGATTAGCCTTTCCACCAGCGGCGTGGCTCCACGTTCTCTGGCAAGGTGTTCGCATCGATCGTGCGCACTTCGTCATAGATTTCCTGATAAGTATCCAGACCACCGGACCAGCCGTTCAGGCGCTCGCGCCACTCTTCCCAAAGTGCGGGCTGATACTCGGGCGAACACATCTCTTCGGCCTTCTTGATCTCTTCAGCAGACAAGAACGCGTTGCGGACGTTGTTTTGCGCGAAGATCGTGTTTGGCAGTTGTGGGTCGGACTGGCCAACAGTGTTGATCAGAGCCACTTCGTTGGCGGCCTGCACGTGTGTCTGCGCCCAGTAAGCGGATTCCATCACCGCGTCCTGCAGATACCCCTCAAGACCATCAAAGACCGAAGCGGACATCGCAGTATGCTCTGTACCACAGAAGAAGTTGAGGTGTACCGACTGGGACACAACAGGTGCCATGTTGGCGTAAGCCACGGCAGAGGCCCATGTTTCCGCACCGTCAATCAGGCCCTGCTTGAGACCATCAAGTGTTTCTTCCCATGCAATCGGCACTGGGTTGAGGTTCAGCGCTTCCATCGCGATACGGCCAAGCTGCGTGCCTGTGACGCGGTTCTTGGTGCCGGCAAGCTGTTCGACAGATGTCACTGTTGGCTTGTCTTCCCAGTTCAGACCCAGCTGGATGCCGCGCAATTCGGCGTGGCTGAACAGGAACTTCAGGCCATGGCGCTTTTCATAAGGCTCGCGCAGCAGGCGCATGGAGGCCGGTGAATACAGGAAGTGGTACTGATCCGCACGGTTACGGAACATATAGGCATAATCCAGCACGTTCAGATAAGGCGCACCACCGGCAGAGTTCTGTGTCGAAGCGGCGTAGATATCAACGATACCCTGCTGTGTCTTCTCAACGCAGGATGTCTGGCCACAGATCTGGTTGTCACCGATGAACTCGATCCGAATCTCACCATCGGTCCGGGCTTCGAGGTCGCGCGCAAATTCCAAAGCGCCAGCGCGCTCGATCAGCAGGTTGCGGGCGTTGAAGCCTGCGGCGCCGAACTTCAGATTGTACTTTGCTTCTTTGGCAAAACGACGTTCGTAGGTCGATTCCGCAGCAGACGCGAGGTTCGCAAGGCTCATTGCCCCACCGAAAGTTCCCGCCGCCATCAGCGTCGAACTCATCCCGTATTGGCCTGCCAATTTGAACAGATCTCGTCGTGAAATCTGACTCAGTTTATCACTCACTCCCATGACTTCCTCCCATGATGTCAATTATTGAGACTAATAGTTCCAAAAAAGCCTAGTATAGTCTTTGCGTTCTGCATAGAGTTTTTTCACATTGATGGAGAAAGAAGCAGTGGAAGCGGATTTTATAGTCGTTGGTGCAGGGTCTGCCGGATGCGTCCTTGCCAATCGTTTAAGCGCGAATCCAGCCCATAAAGTGATTCTGCTAGAGGCCGGTGGCCGCGATCTTAACCCGTGGATTCACATTCCGGTCGGATACTTTAAGACGATTCATAACCCCAAGGTCGACTGGTGTTACAAGACGGAACCTGATCCGGGCCTGAATGGACGCTCTATCGAATGGCCGCGCGGCAAGGTTTTGGGCGGGTCATCTTCGCTGAACGGCCTTCTTTATGTCCGCGGACAGCCGCAGGACTATGACCGCTGGCGGCAGATGGGAAATACCGGCTGGGGATGGGACGATGTATTGCCCCTCTTCAAGCGGTCCGAAAACAACGAGCGCGGCGCTGATGAATTCCACGGCAACGAAGGCCCGCTCTCGGTGTCGAACATGCGCATCCAGCGCCCGATCACCGATGCATGGGTCGCAGCGGCCCAGGCCGCGGGCTATAAATTCAATCCCGATTATAACGGGGCCGAACAAGAGGGTGTCGGGTTCTTCCAGCTCACCTCGCGCAACGGCAGACGGTGCAGCGCGGCTGTCGCCTATCTGAACCCTGTGAAATCCCGGGCTAATCTTCAGATCATCACACATGCGCAGGTCGAAAAGGTGCTCATTGCGGGAAACCGCGCCATCGGCGTGACCTACACGGATCGCAGCGGCACCCTTCAGACAGTCAAAGCGCGCAAGGAAATCGTGCTGTCCGGCGGGGCGATCAATTCGCCACAACTGCTCATGCTCTCAGGCATAGGCGAAGCCGCGCAACTCTCGGACAATGGTATCGCGGTGTTACATGACCTGCCGGGCGTGGGCAAAAACATGCAAGACCATTTGCAGGTGCGTCTGGTCTATAAATGCAATGAACCAACGCTGAACGACGAGGTTGGCTCGCTTTTTGGCCAAGCCAAGATCGGACTCAAATATATCACATCGCGGACCGGCCCTATGACGATGGCGGCAAGCCTTGCCACGGGCTTTATGAAAAGCCGCGAAGATGTGGAAACGCCTGACATCCAGTTCCATGTGCAGCCACTCTCGGCCGAAAATCCCGGCAAAGGGGCCGACAAATTCTCGGCCTTCACCATGTCAGTTTGCCAGCTACGCCCTGAAAGCAAAGGCGAAATCAGGCTGCAAAGCAATGATCCCAAGGCCTATCCCAAGATCATTCCCAACTATCTGTCCACCGAGACGGATTGCCGGACGGTTGTGGCTGGCGTCAATATCGCGCGCAAGATCGCGCGACATGCGCCCCTGACAGCAAAGATCAGTCAGGAATACCGGCCCCATGCGGATCTGGATATGGATGATTATGATGCAACCCTTGATTGGGCGCGCAGCAATTCGGCCTCGATCTATCACCCGACAGGTACCTGCAAGATGGGCCATGGCAAAGATGCGGTCGTTGACGCGCGACTGCGGGTGCATGGCATCCAGGGGCTGCGGGTGGCGGATTGTTCGATCATGCCGGAAATCGTGTCCGGCAATACGAATGCGCCCGCGATCATGATCGGAGAAAAGGCGTCAGATCTGATCTTGGAAGACATCTGAGCCCGGGTTTACAGTCTCAACTGTCAACATCGCCCTTGACCCTTGCTTCGGAATCGCAAACATTGTCGGCGATGGTTCCAGTGCGCCGAAAATGCGTATTGGATGAAAAGGGAATACGGTGAGGAAGAGCCAAAGCGCGCCAAACCCGTAACTGCCCCCGCAACTGTGAGCGGCGAGCGAACCCGAAGATCACCACTGAGCAAACCTGCTCGGGAAGGATCGGGTAAGCGGCGACCCGCAAGTCAGGAGACCTGCCATCATAGGTGCAGCGATGCATCAAAAGAAACTCAACCCGGGCGGGGTGTCCGGAATGGAGACCATGATGGCATCACGGCTTGGCCCGCGCATTTCTGCATGCAACCTGACGACCCCCGCTTCATCGCGGAGGGCGATATGGACCGGACAACACAACACCGCATAACGGTCTGCACATCATGCAGGCACAAGGGGACGGATTGCCGCCCCGGATATGAATTGATCGAAAAGCTGCGCCGGGCCATCAAGGCTGCAGGCGACACGATTGCCGAAGATTTCGCGATTTCAGGCGTGGCCTGCATGGCGGGCTGTGATCGCCCCTGCACCGTTGCCTATCACGGCACGCAAAAGGCGACCTATCTCTTTGGCGACATTACGCCAGAGGATGACATCGACGACCTGCTGGAATTCGCGCGGCAATACGCCATGCTGGATGACGGCTGGTGTTCGTCCATAGACCGCCCCGGCAAACTGCGTAAAACCACCTTGGCCCGAATTCCTGCCGCGATGATCGCACTGGAAGACTCACAGGCGCTCGTGTCATGAGCGGCGCATATCTATCAGTCCAGAACGCAAGCTGGCGCCCTGCCAAGCGCGCGCCATTGGTGCTGCACCCCACCAGTTTCGAAGTCGGCGCTGGACGTGTACTTGGGATCGTCGGCCCGAATGGCGCGGGTAAGTCCACCCTGCTGCGTCTGCTTTACCGCTATCAGGCACCTTCCAGCGGGCAGATCATGATCGACGGACAAGACCTCTGGGCGATGCCCCCCCGCTCTGCCGCGCGGCAGGTCGCGGCTGTTTTGCAAGAACAGGCCGCAGCCTTTGGGCTAAGCGTGCGCGACATCATTGCGCTGGGCCGCACACCGCACCAGCAAGGCTTTGCAAGGATAGGTCCACTTGATGCCGGCATCGTTGACCGGGTGATGGACACCCTTGACCTGCACGATATTGCCAAGCGTGATTTCGGTACACTCTCTGGCGGCGAACGCCAAAGGGTGATGGTCGCCCGCGCCTTGGCACAGGAACCCAAGGTGCTGATCCTTGACGAGCCGACCAACCACCTTGATATCCGCCACCAGCTTGAAGTACTTGCCCTGATCAAATCGCTTGATCTGACCATCGTCGTGTCACTCCACGATCTGAACATCGCGGCCAATATCTGCGACGATATCCTGCTTCTAGAAGATGGGCACCCGCGCGGTTTTGGCGCGCCGGATGCGCTGCTGACCGAAGCGCTTGTCTCAAACACATTCCGCGTAGATGCACGACGCGAACGGCTGGCCCCAAGTGACGCCAACCACCTCTCATTCCATCTGCCCAGCAAAGAAACAACATTATGAAACTGATCCCTGCCGTTGTCGCAACCGCTCTGGCGGCCTCTTCTGCCTTTGGGCAGACCACTGTGCAAAGCTGCGACCGCACTGTCACCTTTGAAGCGCCGCCAAAGGCTGCTGTTTCCAACGACATCAACTTGACCGAAATGATGCTGGTGCTCGGGCTGACCGACCGCATGGTCGGCTACACGGGCATTTCCGGCTGGAACAAACTGGACGAAACCATGCGCGAAGGCGTGGCCGCATTGCCCGAACTGTCCGCGCAATACCCTTCCAAAGAGGTTCTGATCGGCGCAGATGCGGATTTCTTTTTCGCAGGCTGGAACTATGGCATGCGCGTCGGCGGCGAAGTCACCCCTGAAACGCTGGCCCCCTTCGGCATCGAAGTCTACGAGCTGACCGAAAGCTGCATCCATATCGGCCCGAAAGATCCCGCCAGCATGGATGACATGTATAACGACCTGCGCAATCTGGGGGCTATCTTTGGCGTCAGTGATCGGGCAGAGGCTCTGATTGCAGGGTATCAAGCAGAACTTGCCGATTTCCTCGCGACACAACCCACCTTGGACTCAGCCCCTCGCGTTTTTGTCTATGACAGCGGCGAAGATGCACCTTTCACCGCCGGACGCTACGCCATGCCCAATGCGCTGATCGAAGCGGCGGGCGGGGTCAATATCCTGAACGATGTGGAAAAAAGCTGGGCGACGCTGGGCTGGGAAGCCGTGGTTGAACGCAACCCGGAGGTTATCATCATCGTGGATTACGGCGAAGTGACCGCCGCACAGAAACGTGCCTTCATGCTGTCCAATCCGGCCTTTGCAGAGATTGACGCGGTGAAGAACGACCGTTTCGTCGTGCTGGACTATGTCGAAGCCACCCCCGGCCCCCGCAACATCGGCGCGGTCAAGACGCTCGCCGCTGCCTTTCGCGCGCCATAGCGCATGGAACAGGCCGACCGGCAAATCTCAACGCGCGCGCCCCGCAAGGTCGGGCCTCGCCTGACATTTGCGGTTGGGGCGGCGGCACTGGTCCTGTCGCTGTCGCTTGCTGTCAGCGTGGGGGCGGTGACGGTGCCGCTCGGAGCGGTCTGGGGCATCTTGATCAACAAGATCGTGCCGGGGTTGATCACCCCTGATTGGTCCGCCGGACGAGAAGCTATTGTCTGGGACATCCGCCTGCCCCGCGCGATCCTCGCCTGCCTTGTCGGTGCCGGTCTTTCCATCGTCGGGGCCAGCTTGCAAGCAGTCACCCGCAACCCGCTGGCTGACCCGCATCTGCTGGGGATTTCTGCAGGCGGTGCTTTTGGCGCAATCCTCGCGCTCTTGCACACGGGGCTCTTTATCGGCTTGCTGACTGTCCCGCTGCTGGCTTTTGCGGGGGCGCTGGGTGCGACGCTTCTGGTTCTGGCAGTCTCGCAATTCGCCACCGCGACCAGTGCCGACCGGCTGGTTCTGGCGGGCGTGGCCGTGTCGTTCATCGTGATGTCCGCCGCGAATGTCCTGATCTTTCTGGGCGATCCGCGCGCGGTTCATACGGTCGTCTTCTGGATGCTGGGCGGGCTTGGGCTCGCACAATGGAGCCAGCTCATTTATCCGCTTACGATCCTGATCATTTGCGGGGCTTATCTGGCCGCAAACGCCCGCAGCCTGAACGCGATGACGATGGGGGATGAAACCGCATCGACACTGGGCATTCCTGTTGCCCGCTTCCGGCTGAGCATCTTTGTCATTGGCGCGTTGATTACCGGCGTGATGGTCGCTTTTTCGGGGATCATCGGTTTTGTGGGCCTGATGATCCCGCATATCGTGCGGCTGATCGTTGGTGGCGACTACGCCCGCGTCCTGCCGATCTCGGCAATCTGCGGGGCGATCTTTCTGGTCTGGGCCGATATTCTGGCGCGCACTGTGATGGCCCCCGATGACATTCCCATCGGGATTGTCACCGGCTTGATCGGCGGCGTGTTCTTTGTCTGGCTACTGCGCAAAAATACGGTCTAGCCACACTTGGAATAGCCGCAAGAGGCGCAGGTCATGCAGCCCTCGACCATGCGCAACTCGTAAGATCCGCAAGACGAACAGGCCTTGCCACGCGGCCTGCCGTTGATGGCAACCACATCAGCATGAGGATCGCTTTTCAGCCCCATGCCTTCACCGGCAAGAAAACCGATCGAGATCATGTGCTTTTCGATCACGCCACCAATCGCGGCCAGAATGGACGGGACGTATTTCCCCTGCATCCATGCCCCGCCACGCGGGTCGAACACGGCTTTCAGTTCTTCGACCACGAAAGACACATCACCCCCGCGCCGGAACACCGCCGAGATCATCCGCGTCAGCGCCACGGTCCAAGCAAAATGTTCCATGTTCTTGGAGTTGATGAAAACCTCGAAGGGTCGCCTGTGCCCCGCGATCACCAGATCATTGATCGTGATATAGATGGCGTGCTCGCTATCCGGCCACTTGAGCTTGTAGGTCGCCCCTTCCAACTCCTGCGGACGGTCCAGAGGTTCGGACATATAGACCACCTCTGCCCCTTCATCGCTGGTGCGGACTTGGGCGGGCACCTCGGACGGTGCAGCGTCAGAGGTCACCGACAAGACCGACCCCGTCACATCGTTCGGGCGATAGGTTGTGCAGCCTTTGCAGCCCTGATCCCAAGCGGCCATGTAGACCTCTTTGAACGCATCAAAGCTGATATCTTCAGGGCAGTTGATCGTCTTGGAAATGCTGCTGTCGATCCACTTCTGCGCTGCGGCCTGCATCCGCACATGATCCAGCGGGGCCAGCGTTTGGGCATTCACAAAATAATCCGGCAAAGGCGCGTCGCCCTTGAGATCACGCCACAGCTGCACGGCATAGTCCACCACCTCTTCTTCCGTGCGCGAGCCGTCCTTTTGCAAAACCTTGCGGGTGTAGGCGTAAGCAAACACCGGTTCGATCCCGGAGGACACGTTGCCCGCGTAAAGGCTGATCGTGCCGGTCGGTGCGATCGAGGTCAAAAGTGCATTTCGTATGCCATATTGACGGATGGCATCGCGCACATCCTCATCCATATGCTGCATTGCACCACTTGCCAGAAACTTGTCGGCATTGAAGAGCGGGAAAGCGCCCTTTTCCTTGGCCAGTTCCACGGAAGCCAGATAGGCGGCGCGCGCAATGGCATGCATCCAGCGGTCTGTCTGCGCCGCAGCTTCTTCTGACCCGTAGCGCAGGCCAACCATCAACAAAGCATCGGCCAGTCCGGTCACACCCAAACCAATGCGACGCTTGGCCTTCGCCTCGGCTTGCTGCGCCTCTAGCGGGAAACGCGATGCATCAACGACATTGTCCATCATCCGTACAGCGGTCGCGACCAGATCGGTCAAGGCCGCCTCGTCCAAAGCGGCTGCCGCCTCGAACGGATCAGACACCAACCGCGCCATATTGATCGAGCCGAGCAAACAGGCGCCATAAGGCGGCAAGGGCTGTTCGCCGCAGGGGTTCGTCGCAGCAATGGTTTCGCAGTAGTTGAGGTTGTTCATCTGGTTGATGCGGTCGATAAAGATCACACCGGGTTCAGCGTAATCATAGGTCGATTGCATGATCGCATCCCACAGGTCGCGGGCGCGGACTGTCCGATAGACCTGCCCGCCGAACACCAACTCCCATGATCCATCTGCCTTGACAGCATCCATGAAGGGATCGGTGATCAGCACGGACATATTGAACATGCGCAAGCGCGCGGGATCAGACTTGGCGGTAATGAAGTCCTCGACATCGGGGTGATCGCAGCGCATCGTCGCCATCATCGCGCCACGGCGCGACCCTGCCGACATGATCGTGCGGCACATCGCGTCCCAGACGTCCATGAACGACAAGGGGCCAGAGGCGTCCGCCGCCACACCCATCACACTGGCGCCCTTTGGACGAATGGTCGAGAAATCATACCCGATCCCGCCGCCCTGTTGCATCGTCAGCGCAGCCTCTTTGAGCATATCAAAAATGCCGCCCATGCTGTCGGGAACCGTGCCCATGACAAAGCAGTTAAACAGCGTTACCGACCGCGCCGTGCCAGCGCCTGCCGTAATCCGGCCCGCAGGCAGGTATTTGAAATCGGCCAAAGCATCGTAAAACTTGCTTTCCCAAGCCTTGGGGTCTTTTTCGACCACTGCCAGAGCCTTGGCAATCCGGTGCCAGGTATCCTCGACCGTTGCGTCAATCGGGGTGCCGTCCGCTTGCTTGAAGCGGTACTTCATATCCCAAATCTGTTCGGCAATCGGGGCAGAAAAATGGGTCATGCAATAGGCCTTCCGGAGAGGTGATCATAACGGTAAGCCGTCATGATAGTGAAGTTGTCAGGATTCTGAAACGCTCTTCTACATACCACATATAGTGATCGCAATCCACTAAATGCGGATATATAGATAATATAACCGTGTCATTGATTCACGCAAGAACCGCCTTACCTCTAAGGCTCATCCCGGGGGGGACGAATGACGAAAACCGTGCATATGCTCAAGCTGTCGGTCGGCACCGAAGACATCGCCGACCTTGCAGACTGGCAAAACACGCGGCGCGCGCAGACCGATGACGGACTGCCGCGCCACGTCACCCGGATGTGGCCCAAGCGGGGCGATGAAATCCTTAACGGCGGGTCGATTTTTTGGGTCATCAAAGGCGTGATCCTGTGCCGCCAACCCGTCCTGCGCCTTGATGAATACATCGGTGCTGACGATATCCGCCGCTGCGCCATTGTCTGCAAACCCGGCCTGATCCGGGTCGAAGCAACGCCCAAACGCGCTTTTCAGGGCTGGCGCTACCTGCCCGAGAATGATGCCCCCCGCGACCTGCCCCAAGGCCGCCAAGACGAAGAAGCGCTTCCGCCTGAACTCTCAAAGGCACTCGCCGCCATCGGAGTGCGCTAGGCAGACGGCAAGCCCTGTGCCATGATCCGGCGCAGGAGGAGCCATTATGACCATTTTTACCAGTCCCTACCCTGACGTTGCCGCAACCGATCTGAGCATCACTGAACGTGTCTTTGAAGGGCTGCAAAACAGGCCCGACGCGGTGGTTCTCACGGATGGCCCTACCGGGCGCAGCCTCACGGCCTCTGCCTTTATGGATCAGGTAAAGCGCATGGCTGGCGGGCTGGCAGCGGCCGGATTCGGGGCCGGTCATACGGTCGCGATCATGGCGCCCAACATGCCCGAGTATTGCGTTGTCTTTCATGCGGTCGCTTGGGGCGGCGGCACGATCACCACGCTGAACCCGACCTATACAGCCCATGAGGTCGCCCATCAGTTGGCGGACTCGCGTGCAGAGCTTCTGATCACGATCCCCGATTTCATGGAGACCGCCAAGGCGGGTGCGGGCGACATCCCAGTGATCGCCATTGGCACACCGGAGTACGCGGCCCTTTATGGCGATCCTATTACAGCGCAAGTGCCTGTAGATCTGGATGCATTCACCGTTGTCCTGCCCTATTCGTCCGGCACCACGGGCCTGCCCAAGGGCGTGATGCTGTCGCACCGCAATCTGGTGATCAATGTCGATCAATCCATCGTCGCGGCCGACTTTCAACCCGGTGAGGTCACGGCTGCTTTCCTGCCGTTCTTCCATATCTACGGCATGACGGTCTTGATGAATATTCACCTTGGCGGCGGCGGAGCCTTGGTGACGATGCCACGCTTTGATCTGCCGCTCTTTTTGCAGATCAGTCAGGATTACAAAGCGCGTCGCATGTGGGTCGTCCCACCTGTGGCACTGGCACTGGCCAAGCACCCGCTGGTCGATGACTACGACCTCTCTGCCCTGAACGAAGTTTTTATTGCCGCCGCCCCCTCTGGCCCCGAACTCTCGAACGCGATCGCTGCACGTCTGGGCTGCACCGCCCTGCAAGGCTATGGCATGACCGAACTCAGCCCTGTGTCCCATGTCGTGCCGCGCCATGCGCCGCGGTCTGGCGCGGCGGGCGTTACGGCGCCCAATACCTTGTGCCGGATCGTCGATATCCAAACCGGTGCGGACCTCGCTGCTGGCGAGGAAGGCGAGCTTTGGATCAAAGGCCCGCAGGTCATGCAAGGCTATCTCAACAACCCCAAAGCTACCGCTGAAAGCATCACAGAGGATGGCTGGCTGCGCACAGGCGATATCGCCAAGATCGACGCTGACGGCTATATGTTCATCACCGATCGCCTGAAAGAATTGATAAAATACAAGGGCTTTCAGGTGGCCCCCGCCGAGTTGGAAGCGACTCTGGTCGCCATGACCGGCATCACGGATGCCGCCGTTGTCGGCCTGCCCGATGACGAGGCAGGGGAACTGCCCGTGGCCTTTGTGGTCGCTGGCGATCCCGCCCCAGACGAGGCCGCGATCAAGGCGCATGTCGGCGCGCAACTGTCCCATTACAAACAGCTGCACCATATCTACTTTGTCGATACCATTCCCAAGTCCGCGTCAGGCAAGATCCTGCGCCGGTTCCTTCGGGAAGGTCTGAAATCCTGATGCAAGCTAAAGCTTGAGCACCTCAACCAGTGCTTTGAGGGTGGCGCGCTGCTCTGCGGTCCAGTCCTTGCGGCGCCCCCGAAACAGGGTTGCCTGAGAGGCGTGGATCAAGCCATCGTCGAGAATTTTCAGGCCATTGGCGCGCAGCGTCTCTCCGGTCGATGTGATATCGGCGATAGCTTCGGCGGTTTCATTCTTGACTGTGCCTTCGGTGGCCCCCTGGCTATCGACAAGCTGATAATCGGCAACGCCCTGTTCGCGCAGGAATTCACGTACCAGACGGTGATACTTTGTCGCAATCCGCATCCGGAACCCGTGGGTCTTGCGAAAAGCCGCCGCCGCCGCGTCCAGATCATCCAGGGTCGCAACATCGACCCAGGCCTGCGGCACAGCGATCACCAGATCGGCCCCACCGAAACCCATCGGGGCCAGTTCCGTCAGGCGGGTATCCCAATTCGGGATCTTTTCGCGCACCAGATCGGACCCGGTCACACCCAGATGGATATTGCCTGACGCCAGTTCGCGCGGAATTTCACCGGCAGAGAGCAGCACCAGTTCAATACCGTCAAACCCTTCGACAGCCCCCGCATATTCACGATCCGACCCGGATTTGCGCAGGCCGACGCCGCGTGCACCGAACCAGTCAAAGGTCTTTTCCATTAACCGCCCCTTGGAAGGCACGCCAAGTTTCAGCATCACAGCAACTCCAACGCCAGATCGGGGCGGATCACGCCGCCGACGGCCGGTACGGCGCGGCCTTGGCCCAACCGCGCGGTCAGCGCGTCATAGCGGCCTCCGGTCGCGACAGGCGGTAATTCCGGGCGGTCCGTGGCATAGAAACCGAAAACAAACCCGTCGTAATATTCCAGAGAGGTCCGGCCATAGCTGCCCTCGAACTCCAGCGTTTCGACTTCTACCCCACGCGAACCAAGGGCTGCCAAACGCGCCTCCAGCCTTTTCACCGCATCAGCAATCGCGGGCATATCCACAACGATATCGCGCAGCGCGCTCAGCACATTCGGTGCCGTTTCGCGCAGTCCGAGGATGGCGTCGATCAGTGCGATTTCTTCTGTGGCAATCGGCGGGGCGGCCGCGTCGGCGCGCAGCGCAGCAATCCGGGCCGCAACCTCGGTACGGGCACGCAAACCGATATCGGGGCCCGCATTGGCAAAGGGGTCGTCTGCCGCCAGCAAAGCCGCCCGCGCAGGCGGCACGGCCGCTGATCCAAACCGCTTGAGCAGCGCCCGAAACCGCTGTGGTCGCCAGATATGGCGCAGCAATGCAGCCTTGCGGTCATCGGTCGTCCGCAACCCGCGTACAGCCGCCATCAAAATTCCGATATCCCCCGTCGCGGCACGCACCGGCAGGCCAGACAACCCTTCGGCAATCGCGGCAAAGACCTCGGCGTCGGCAGCCGCTGGGTTCTGGCCGTCGAAAACCTCGTATCCCACCTGCACATATTCATTGGCGCGGGTTTCATCATGTTCCTGCTTGCGAAACACCTTGCCCGAATAGGTATAGCGGGCCGGATCAGCATAGCTTTCCATATGCATCTGCACGACGGGCACAGTGAAATCGGGGCGCAGAACCATCTCGCCGCGCAATGGGTCAGAGGTCAGATAAGACCGCGCACGGATATCTTCGCCATAAAGATCAAGCAGGGTCTCGGCAGGCTGCAAGACATCGGCCTTGATGACAAGAGCGCCTTTGGCTGCAAAGAGGTTCCGCAGGCGGCGCGCCTCTTCCCGTGTCGCGGCAGAGGTTGGCATCAGCCCTGCCCGTCCAGAATGTCGCGCACCTTTGCGAGCATCTGGTCGCGCGGCACCTCGTACTGGCTCGGGCGGTCCTTCCATTCTTCCAAAGTGGCATTCTTGGCAATCTCGGCCCCAAGGATCAGGTCCTTGATCTGCACCACGCCTTTGTCGAACTCATCGCCACCCGCGATAATCGCGATGGGCGCGTTGCGCTTGTCGGCATATTTCAACTGATTGCCGAAATTCTTGGGATTGCCCAGATAGACCTCGGCGCGGATGCCCGCGTTGCGCAGTTCCTTCACCATCGTCTGGTAATCGGCCATGCGGTCGCGGTCCATCACGGTGACAACGACAGGGCCAGCAGCGGCCGCACCGATCTGCCCTTTGGCGCGCAAAGCGGCCAGTAACCGGTCCACGCCGATGGAAACACCGGTGGCGGGAACCTCTTGGCCAGTGAACCGCTTGACCAGATCGTCATACCGCCCCCCGCCCGCGACAGAGCCGAAGTTGCGCGGACGGCCCTTTTCGTCGGTGATTTCAAAGGTCAGTTCAGCCTCATAGACAGGGCCGGTGTAGTAGCCAAGGCCACGGACGACGGAGGGGTCGATGATGATGCGGTCAGGGCCGTAGTCTTGCGCAGAAAGCAACGCAGCAATGGTTTCAAGCTCCGAAGCACCATCTTCGCCGATCGTGGACCCGGTAACCAATTCACGCAGGCGGGCAACCGTCGCCGCGCCCGTATCGCGTTTGGCATCCATAAACCCCATCACCACATCGGCCTGCGCGTCTTCCAGCCCCGCGCCCTTGGTGAAATCGCCACTCTCGTCTTTGCGACCTTCCCCCAGCAACGCGCGTACACCCTCAACGCCCAACCGATCCAGCTTGTCTATCGCGCGCAGCACGATCCCGCGCTCGGCCTCTTTGTCGTCTCCGGACAGGCCAGCAACTTCCAAGACCCCGTTCAGCACCTTGCGGTTATTCACACGGATCACATAGTCGCCGCGTGCAATCCCCACGGCCTCCAGCGTATCCGACAGCATCGCGCAAATCTCGGCGTCTGCGGCGACGGACCCAGATCCAACCGTATCGGCGTCGCACTGATAGAACTGGCGAAACCGCCCCGGTCCGGGCTTTTCGTTGCGCCAGACTGGGCCCATCGCATAGCGGCGGTAGGGTGACGGCAGATCGTTGCGATACTGCGCGGCGACACGTGCCAAAGGTGCCGTCAGATCATAGCGCAGCGCCAGCCAGTCGTTGTCTTCTTCCCATGCAAAAACACCCTCGTTCGGGCGATCCACATCCGGCAGAAACTTGCCCAGCGCCTCGACCGTTTCCACGGCAGATGTTTCCAGCGCGTCAAACCCATAGCGATGATAGACTTCGGCAATCTTGGACAGCATGGCTGTGCGTTCGGTCACGTCCGCGCCGAAGTAATCCTGAAAGCCCTTGGGCGTCTGCGCCTTGGGCCGTGGTTGCTTTTTGTCTTTGGCCATTACTTTGGTCCTGCCAGTCACGTCTGTTCCCGCGCCGTTTAACCCGCCAATGTCACAGGGGCAATGCAATCGTCCATTCATGCAGGGGCTTTCCTGCGCGTCTTGCTCTGTATAGAAACGGCGCATGACTGATATCACCCATCTGGAAGAGCAAATCGCCCATCTGACCCGCACGGTCGAGGATCTGTCGGATATCGTCGCACGGCAGGAAACAGAACTGGCGCTGGCGCAGCGACGGCTTGCGATGTTGATGGAGCGCGAGGCAGGACGGGAACTGGATGCAGGCGGCACCGTCCCGCTTGCGGACCAGCGACCGCCGCATTGGTAGGCAGGTTCAGCGGGTAACGTGGATCATGATCCACATTGCATTACGCATCCTCGACCTCGATCACCCCGCCCAAGGACCGCAACGCCCCCTTGATCTGCGGATTGACGGGGAAATCATCACCCAGATCCAGTTCGACCTCGCCCGGCAGATCATCGTTCATCAGACAAAAATAGATCGGGCCCCGTGCTGCCCGCACCCCATCCTTGGCTGCATTGGCAAGGATAGAGGCGACCGACCCGATCACCTCCGGCCCGTCAATAAACACGCGCAACCCGCTGCTGCCCGCATCCGCCACAACACTATCAATCGGCGCGACAGAGCGGCCTAAAAGCTTGAGCTGATCCGCCTCCATCGTCGCTTCGCATGTCAGGACAATCTGCGATCCGGTCTCGAGGACATCGCGCGCGGCCTCTAGCGTGTCCGAGAACATCGTGACCTCGTATTGCCCTGTCGGGTCGGACAGTTGCACAAAAGCAAAGCGGTTGCCGCGCGCCGACTTGCGTTCCTGCCGCCCTGATACCGTGCCCGCCATCTTTACAATCGCCGCACCTTTCGCCGCTCGAACAATCACCTCGTCCAAGGTCAGCACCTGCTTGCGCTTGAGAGCGCCCATATAGTCATCCAGCGGATGCCCCGACAGATAGAACCCGATGGCCTTGAACTCTTCAGCCAGCCGTTCTGCAGGCAACCAGTCATCGCCCCCCGCAAGCCGTGGTTCGGGCAGGTCATCCCCTGCCTCGCCAAACAGGGACACCTGATTAGAGGATTTCTGGTCGTGAATAGCCGCAGAATAGCCTGACAGCGCATCAAGGCTTTGCATCACCCGCCTGCGGTTGGGATCCAGCACATCAAAGGCCCCTGCCCGTGCCAGCATCTCCAAAGGCCGCTTGCTGACGCGCTTGAGATCGACACGGCGCGCAAAATCGAACAGGTTGACGAAGGGGCGATCCCCGCGCCCTTCGACGATCAGCTTCATCGCCTCGACACCCACGTTCTTGAGCGCGCCCAGCGCATAGACCAGCTTTTGATCTTTCACATCGAATGTCGCCATCGACCGGTTCACGCAGGGCGGGGTATAGGCGATCCCGAGGCCCTTTTTGACCTCTTGGAAATAGACGCCCAGCTTGTCGGTCAGATGGATATCGCAGTTCATCACACCGGCCATGAACTCGACCGGATG
>NZ_JANQTS010000103.1:14098-36440 GCF_030731595.1 Yoonia sp. | reverse complement strand
CCCTCCTAAGGGGCAGGTTGCAGGTTCGAATCCTGCCGGGGTCACCAAAAACACCTGAAAAATATGCTCTATTTGCAGGGCCTTGTGCAGAGGCTTGCAGAAAGTCCCGCAAGCTTTCGGGCCGAATTCTGCTGAAACGGCGGAAATCTCACTCAAATTCTTTATCGCACCCGAAGGGCTTTGCGCATTTTAGGACCATCCCATCAGCTGACAATGGGCGAACCGGCCGGCGCAGTTCACCATTCCCATCTGGATGCTCGGCCTTGGCCGAACACTGGACAAGATACTGTCGAGCGCCGGTCTGGATGACCAGATCAAAGGCGCTTGTCGGCGTTGGCAAGCGAATGCACAGCGATATTGCAAGCGCGCCCATTCCGCGCTTGGCGACCGGCGACCCGCTGTGGTCTAAACGGGGCAGTCCGAAGCAACTAAGTTCCATCAGCATTTGCAAAGAGTTACTTAATTTGCGCGGGAACCTGTGCAACACATGGTGAATAGCGCAGGTGGCCTTTGCCAAGAGATGGAAACCCGATGGAAACTGTCGACGTACTGATCCCTTTTTACAACGACAGCGACGGCTTCGCAAAGACGCTTACCTCGATCAAGGCGCAGACCATCCTGCCGCAACTCCGGATCGTCGCTGTCGACGACGGTAGCGCACCGCAACACGCGCATCGGTTGGCCGAATTGCTGGATCAATCTGGTCTGC
The DNA here is from genome assembly GCF_030731595.1 of Yoonia sp. Classification (GTDB taxonomy): domain Bacteria; phylum Pseudomonadota; class Alphaproteobacteria; order Rhodobacterales; family Rhodobacteraceae; genus Yoonia. The sequence continues at coordinate 35,731 of NZ_JANQTS010000103.1, read as the reverse complement.
CCTACAACCTGATTGCCAATAAGGCGAACCGTGGTCGCCCCTACACGCGCAATGTTCTGCTGGATCATATGGATAGTGACTTTGTCGCGTGGCTCGATTCCGGTGACGAATGGTTTGCCGAGAAAACGGAAAGACAACTTGCTGCTTTGAAATCTGCGGGCATTACCAAGGACAGCAACGATTGCTGGGCGACGTGTAGCTATGAATGGCGAGAGGCAGGCGAAGCGCCGAAAGAGATCACCCAGCAAACAGATGGCGATGCCACCAAGGCTTTGCTCTTGGGAAGACATCTGAGGGCCTATCTGTGGACAATTCTTGCACCGGCGCCCGCGATGCGCGTTGTCGGGACTTTCGATGCGGCATTTCCCAGATTGCAGGATTTGGATTTCTTCCTGCGCTTCGTCGCATATGGTGGAAGGTTGATTCAGCCAGACGACACCACCGCGTTATGTGCTTACAATAAAGAACATGCCGGGCGCAGCGCGAGCGAGATTGCGAGATCATATGACGCTCTTTTCGCAAAGCATGACGCGATTTATCGGCGCTATGGACGCAAGTTCCGTATGAAATGCCAGCGTAGGGCCAAAACGAATTGCGCGCGCTTTGCAGAGGCGAATGGCGAGGTCGCGCTCGCGCGTTCACTCCGACAACAGCGTTCCAGCCTAGCCTGGCGCTATTACCTGGGACTGTCGTAAACAGCAGACGCTTTGCGGCAGTGTCACCATGCCAGGCACGCGTTCCAAGATGTCAGGCTTCCACTGCGCCCTTGCTGCAGCCGTCATATTCTGGCGGTGAGTGCTGACCCTAGATCAAATGTCACTTGTCTGCCCGCCGAATTGCACGTCATAGAGCGCCTTGAACTTGCCATTGGCGGCAAGCAATTCACCGATGCTGCCTTGTTCGACAATCTCGCCTGCTTCGAGATAGCAGATTTCGTCGGCGTTCATCACTGTGGACAAGCGATGCGCGATGACGATCGTTGTTACGCCACGTGTGATGTTTTCCAGCGCATCCCGCACCAGAACCTCTGAATGGCTATCAAGCGCGCTGGTCGCTTCGTCCAACAGCAGGATTGGCGCTTGCCGCAGAACCGCGCGCGCGATCGACAAGCGTTGGCGCTGGCCACCAGACAAGAAAGACCCATTTTCGCCAATCGCAGTGTCATAGCCTTCGGGAAGCTTCTCGATGAATTCATGCGCATGAGCGACCTTGGCGGCTGCGATGGCTTCCTCTTCGGTGGCGGTTGTCCGCGCCATCAGCAGGTTGTCCATGACCGTGCCCGCAAACAGGAACGTATCCTGCCCAACAAAAGCAATCTTTTCGCGCAAGGACACAAAAGTCGCATTCCGGATATCCTGCCCGTCGATCATGACAGCGCCTTCGGTCGGATCGTAAAGCCGCAGAATCAGATTGAGCAAGGTTGATTTGCCACCACCGGAAGGGCCAACCAGCGCTGTGGTCTTGCCAGGTTGGAAAGTGACCTGCACCGACTTCAGCACCTCTTCACCATTGCCATAAGCAAAGCTGACCTTGTCCAATGCGACAGCGCCCGGTCCGGACTCCAAAGGCACGGCATCAGGGTTCTCGAGCATGGTTTGGGGTGTGTCGAGAAGTTCATACATCATCCGAACGCCGATCATGCTGCTTTCGATGACAACCCGCATCTTGGACAGGCGGCTTGCAGGCTCGTAGGACATCAGAAAGGCGGTGACAAAAGACATCAATTGCCCTGCGGTGCCCGGCGTCTGGCCGAAAATATCCACCGCGCTTAGAATCACAATGGATGCAATCGCCAGCCCCGCCACTGTATCAAGCAGCGGCATCGTAGCGGATTGCAATTGGATCATGCGATTGTTGCGGTCTTCGACCTGACGGACCGCAGCCTCCATCCGGTTGGCCATACGCGGTTCCAGCCCAAAGGCCTTTACCACCCTTGCACCCATAGAGGTTTCTTGAACGACCTTAATGATCTCGCCAAGACCCGCCATTTCCTGCTTCATCACTTCGCGCACCAGTTTCAGGATGCGCTGGATACCAAGAACGACAATTGGCGCGACAACAAGGCTCACCAATGAAAGTACCGGCTGCTGGTAGAACATGACAAAAAGAAGTCCGACCAGTGTCAACAAATCGCGAATAAAGCCGCTCACGATCGTGTCTATGACGCGGCGGGCAGCTTCGGCACTTTTGGTGACCCGGAGCAGCAGATCAGACGACTGGTTCGTGTTGAAGAACGCCACCCCCTGACCCAACATCCGGTGATAAATCTGCATTTGCTTTTGCGCGACAATCCGATTGCCTGCGCGCGCCATCAATACGGCCTGAATATACATCGCCGTACCACGAAAGGTGAAAACCATCGCGACACCGGCTCCTACCGCCATGACTTGGCCGCGATTTTCAGGAGTAGAAAGCGCATCTACAATCTGGCCCATCATCCATGCAGAGGCCGCAGTTGCCATCGCAACCAACACCATTGCGCCGGAGGCAGCGAGATACTTCCAACGGTGCTCCTGAAAACTTTCGAGCAACAGGCGCGTGAGTAACCGATCTGCCGGTAGACGCGCCAGCCAGCGTTCGTGCCACTTCAATCTATTAGCCATTGATCTTCACTATACTATTCAGCCCTTCCGCCGATACGCATGAGGGCACGCGTAACAGTTTTGAGGGGGAGGGTCCACGCGTATGTCCATCAAAAAATGACACGTCCTACGATCTGGAACGGGTATCTGGTTCAGCTACATCTAACCAATCACCACGTCTGCAAGCGGGAATAACATGGACTGTTGCCCTGAACATCCTTTGTTCTTGGCTTACTGGAAGGCCTGTTTTGGTCTTCTCTTGCGCGATCGGCAGGGCGGAGGTGTCCGCTTTTCAGCTCACCTGTCGCCCTTGGGCCCAGACGGATTGGACCATGACGTCACCGCTTCGCAGACGGAAACGCACCAAATCCGCACGCAAGCCCAGAGCGATGACACCACGATCGTGCAAGCCTACGGCTGCCGCAGGGTTTTTTGTGACCGTCGCCATCGCACGGGGCAAATCGTTCCATTCCCCATGCAACATGATGGCCGCTGAAAGAAGGCCGGAGGGGACGTAATCTGATGACAGGATATCCAACAACCCTGCCCTTGCCAGAGTCATCGCAGAGACATTGCCCGAATGTGATCCCCCGCGCACGATATTGGGTGCGCCCATGATTGTAGCGATCCCGCTTTTGTGGCAGGCCTCTGCGGCTTCGATCGTCGTTGGGAATTCGGCAAGGGTGACCCCATGGGACCGGCTCTTTTCAACCTGTCCGGCTGTTGTATCATCGTGACTGGCCAGCGTCGCACCATAGCGTTTGGCCGCCAGAACGGTCGCATCCTCATGCGCGTTACCCAACTTGCCACGAAGCGTATAGAGAAATGCCACATGCGCATCAAAGGCCCGTTCGTCGAGGCCATGCTTTCCGCAAACATAGGCTTTGTACTTTGAAAGGTCGCTGAACTGCCGCTGGCCGGGTGTGTGATCCATCATCGAGACAATACCGATACGGTCGTCAGGCCCGAATTCGTCCAGTTCTTCCAAAAGCGTTTCTGAACAAATCTCGGACCGCAGGTGCAGGTGATGGCTGATTTTCAGCGCATCACTGCCACGAATGAGCAAGAGTTCATCGGCTAAGGCGCGCGCATAGCGGTTGTCGTGATTACCCTCTTTCGACATGATCGACCCAACGCGGATCGCGTCAAAGACCGTCGTGATGCCGCAACCCGCCAGTTCACGATCATGCGCCAGAATAGCCGCGCGGTGCGGCCAGTTTACCCTTGGACGGGGGGACAAATGGCGTTCGAGGTTGTCTGTATGCAATTCCACCAATCCCGGCGAAAGGTAATCGCCCTCAAGATCAATGGCCCCTTTCGGCACGGCTGTTCCCGGCGCTATATCGGCGATCACGCCATCTTTGATATGCACGGCACCAGCCACGACCTCGTCTTCCAAGATCAATCGTGCGTTTGCGAGTGTCAGGTTCTGTGTCATGCAAGTGTCGCTTTACTCTGGGAAAAGCCGTGAAGCTTTAGGAGATTTCGATGTTTGATCGCTACGCCATATTCTACACGCCTCATGAGGCTGCGTTTGCCGCATTTGGTGCCGCTTGGTTGGGTTGGGACAGCGCCAAAGGTGCGTTGGTCCCCCATCCCGCCGTGGCGGGCGTGGACATGGACTTGCTGACCGCAACCCCCCGCAAGTACGGGTTTCACGCGACTCTGAAAGCACCCTTTCGACTGGCCGATAACTTTACAGAGGCGCAATTGCGCGCTGCGGTCGCTGACTTTGCCGCCAACCATGCGGCCATACCTTTGGGCCCATTCAAACTGGTCACGGATCACGGGTTTCTGGCATTGCGACCGACCGGAGATCAGGCCGTTTTGCAAAATGGTGTGGCCGAGATTGTCACAGGGTTTGATCATTTTCGCGCCCCTTTGACGCAAAGCGATATCGCGCGGCGCCGCCAGGCGGGCCTGACGGCCAGGCAAGATGCGCAAATGCTGGCTTGGGGCTATCCGTTTATCTTTGAAGATTTCCACTTTCACATGACCTTGTCGGGATCTTTGGACCAAGCGACGCTGGATGCCGCAAGACCGCATTTGGCGGCGTTGATCGCGCCGGTTTTGCCAGCCGTGCCCGTCTTGGATGCAATCACCTTGATGGGACAGGATACAGCGGGAAAATTCCACCAGCTTCACCGCGCAGAACTGACCGGTTGAAGCGCGCGGTGGATCTGCGCGACTGTCTGTTGCAGCGGGCCTTCGTTGGAAACTGTGAAACTGGTGATACCTTCGGGAATGGCGCGGTCGGCCTGCGCAAGGCGCTTACCAATCTGTTCCGCAGTTTCACGGCCGCGTCCTGAAAGCCGCTGCGCCAAAACCTCGGCAGAGGCAGTCAGGTTCACAACGCGGCACGTCGGGAACTGTTGCACAGCCTTGTCCAGAACCGACCGCGACAGATTGGCGAGCACATCCCGGCCTGCGTCCAGATCAGCCCGCACTGATGCGGGGATTCCATATGACAGACCATGCGATTCCCAATGCAGCGCAAAGTGTTCTTGTGCCGCCAGTTCTGCAAAAGCCTCTCGGGTTGTTTCGGTGAAATCCTCGCCGCCTGCATCCTGCGGGCGCGTGATCATTCGCCGCGCGAGGACATAGTTTGGATGGGCCGCCACCAATCCGGCCATGACACTGTCTTTTCCCACGCCAGAAGGGCCCACAACTGCGATGAATAGGCCGGTCATGCCGCAGACCTTGGGGCATAAGCGGTCACATCGATCAGGTGATCACAGATCGCCTCGCGCGCCGCCTGATCATGGAAAATACCGATGATGGCCGCACCTCTTGCTTTGGCTTCCTGGATCATCTCAAGCACCGTTGCGCGATTGATCGGGTCAAGGCTTGCCGTGGGTTCATCCAGCAAAAGTGCCGGATAGCTGTGGGCAAATCCGCGTGCGATGTTCACACGTTGCTGCTCTCCACCCGAGAATGTCGTAGGGCTTAACGTCCATAGACGTTCGGGGATGTTCAGACGCGCAAGCAAGGCAGCCGCCTGCGCGATGGCCTCTGCTTTCGCATGACCTGTGGCCAAGAGCGGTTCTGCCACCACGTCCAGCGTTGAAACCCGTGGCACAACGCGCAGGAACTGGCTGACATAGCCCAGCGTTTCCCGCCGCAGCTTGAGGATCTCTCGTGGCTGTGCCTGCACGACATCTGTGTCGCCCACAATAATCTGACCGGATTGCGTGAGGTAGTTGCCATAGATCATCCGCATCAGCGTCGATTTACCTGCGCCTGACGCGCCGACCAGAGCGACACAGCTTCCCGCTGCGACTTGAAAACTGGCCCCCACGACGACGGGGATCTCGACACCGCCCTGATTGTGCAGCGTGAAGGACTTGGTCACATTTCGAACGTTGATCATCGCGTCATACCTGTAGGACAGAGGAAACCAGCAACTGCGTATAGGCATGTTGCGGATCATCAAGAACTTGGTCAGTCAGGCCGGTTTCCACCATATGCCCGTCTTTCATTACCATCAGCCGGTCCGCCAAAAGCCGCACCACTGCAAGGTCGTGGGTGACGATTATGGCGCTCAGGTTCATCTCGCGCACCAAGCCGCGCATCAGGTCCAGCAAGCGGGCCTGCACGCTGACATCAAGGCCACCCGTGGGTTCATCCATGAACACCAGCCGTGGACCAGTCACCAGATTGCGGGCAATCTGCAAACGCTGCTGCATCCCGCCTGAAAAAGCGGTCGGGCGGTCGTCAATCCGGTCGTCGCTGATCTCGACGCGGCCAAGCCAGTCAATGGCCTTATCGCGGATTTCGCCGTAATGGCGCGCGTTCACGGCCATCAGGCGTTCACCGACATTGCCGCCCGCACTGACGTTCATGCGCAAGCCGTCACGGGCATGTTGATGAACAAAGGCCCAATCCGTGCGCCCCAGCATGCGGCGCTCTGGTTCGCTCATCGTCACGGTGTCGCGCAGACCGTCGGCGCGGGTATCAAACCGCACAGCCCCGCTGTCCGGTACAAGATGACCCGCAAGACAGCTAAGCAGGGTGGATTTACCTGACCCGCTTTCGCCCACAATCCCCATGACTTCGCCAGGATAAAGGTCAAAGGACACATCCGCACAGCCGATACGCCGGCCGTAGTATTTCGAGACCTTTTCAACTTGCAAAAGCGGGGTCATACGCTCGCCTCCTCGTAAGGGACACCCTGCGCCCCGATATGGCCAGCCTTGCGACGGGTCAGGCAGTAATCTGTGTCGGAACACATGAACATGCGTCCGCCTGCGTCATCCACGATCAACTCGTCCAGATAACTGTCTTCAGCCCCGCAAAGATCGCAGGCGTGATCGGCTTTCGTCGGCGCAAAAGGATAGTCATCAAAGTCGAGACTGACGACCTGCGTAAAAGGCGGGATCGCATAAATGCGCTGCTCGCGGCCTGCGCCAAACAACTGGATCGCTTCCATTTCAAGCTTGGGATTGTCGAACTTCGGGATCGGTGAAGGGTCCATCACATAGCGCCCCTCGACCTTGACCGGATAGGCGTAAGCCGTAGCAATCGCTCCATGCTGGCTGATGTCCTCGTAAAGCTTCACATGCATCAGGCCGTATTCTTCAAGACTATGCATCTTGCGGGTCTCAACCTCTGAGGGTTCAAGAAACCGCAACGGTTCCGGGATTGGCACCTGATAGACCAGAATTTGCCCTGCTTGCAGCGGCTCTTCGGGGATGCGGTGGCGGGTCTGGATCACGCTCGCCTCCACCGTCGCCTCTGTGACGGCGACGCCCGCCGTCCGTTCAAAAAAGCGCCGGATCGAAACGGCGTTGGTGGTATCGTCCGCACCTTGGTCAATGACCTTGAGCGTATCCTCTGGCATCAGAACCGAGGCTGTCACCTGTACACCACCCGTGCCCCAACCATAGGGCATTGGCATTTCGCGGCTCGCAAAGGGGACCTGATATCCCGGAATGGCAAGCCCCTTGAGGATCGCGCGGCGGATCATGCGCTTTGTCTGCTCGTCCAGATAGGCAAAATTATACGCGCTCATTCGGCAGCCTCCTGCATCTGTGTCGCCTCGCGGCGCAGCTTGCGGATCAATTCAAGCTCGGATTGGAAATCGACGTAATGCGGCAGCTTGATATGTTCGAGAAAACCCGTCGCCTGAATATTGTCGGCGTGATAAAGCACGAATTCTTCGTCCTGTGCCGGCGCGCCCACGTTATCCTCGCCCAACTCTTTCCAGCGCAAGGCGCGGTCCACCAAGGCCATTGAAATTGCTTTGCGTTCCGACATGCCAAAGACAAGACCATAGCCACGCGTAAACTGCGGTGGATTTGTCTTGGAACCTTGGAATTGATTGACGGTCTCGCATTCAGTCAGATTGATCTCTCCGATGTCGATGCTGAAGCCAAGCTCTGGTATTTCCATCTCGACGGGCACGGTCCCGATGCGCAGTTCGGCGACAAAGGCGTGGTTGCGCGCATAGCCACGCTGGGTCGAATAGGCCATGCCAAGGATAAACCCCTCATCGCCGCGCGTCAGGGCTTGCAGCCGAAGCGCACGGTCCGCAGGCAACTCCAGCGGTGTGCGGGTCAAATCCGGCGGGGTGGCCTCACCCGCAGGCTCTGGCTGAATAAGGTCCTCGCGGTCCAGAAATGACATGATATGCGGCGTGGCGGTGTCACGCGCCGGCGCTTGAGGCACTTCACCGATCTCGCCGTCAGCGGCAAGTTTGAAGTCCAGCAGACGGTGCGTATAGTCAAAGGTCGGCCCCAAGACCTGCCCGCCCGGCGCGTCCTTGAACGTCGCCGAGATGCGCCGATCACAGGCCATGTCCTCTGTGTCGACAGGCAGCGATCCACCAAACCGTGGCAGGGTCGTCCGGTAGGCGCGGATCAGAAAGATCGCCTCGATCAGATCACCACGTGATTGCTTGATCGCAAGCGCTGCAAGGTCTGCATCATAAAGCGACCCTTCGGCCATGACCCGATTGACAGCGAGGCTTAACTGTTCGCGAATTTGCGCGACCGACAGATCTGCGACTGCCGTATCACCGCGCCGTTCTTCGGCCAGCCATGCATGTGCGTTATCAATCGCGCGCTCGCCGCCCTTTACTGCAACGTACATCAGGTCACCTTTGTGGTACGTGGCAAACCAGCGATCTGGTTGCCGTGAGTGAAAAAGAAATCGAGGCCCAAAGGAAAGAGCGCTGCATTGCGCTGAAAGGCCTTCAGCTCTGGCAGTGACAAAGCGGCCTTTGCCTTGATCCCCGGCCCGGAAAGCGTCGCACCTTGCGCGACAAGTGCGGGACATTCCACAATCACGGTTGTGGACCGGTCCGGATATTCGGGTGTGCCGATAGGGAACTGGTCCAATGGCAACCCGTTCCAGTCTCCAATGGCAAAAGCTGCCTTTTGCGGCGCCACAATCGAAGCCCCGGTATGAAAGGTGATCCACTGGCGGATATCTGATGTGTCATAGCCATCGCCCAGATAGATCGGGGTCTCGTGATCGCACAAAGTCAGCATCAAAGTGGCAGCTGCGATAGACAAGGGCGCGGGCGGTTCTGCCCCGTCAAGCGCACAAATCGTACCGGGCCGCGCGAGCGCATTCATGATCTGGCGAAAGGCCCTGGAAGATTGGACAGGGCCATCCAAGAACCCGCCTTCGATTGCGACAGTCTGCATCAGTCTTCGCCTCGCACCATTGTAAAGAAATCTACTTTCGTTGCGGCAGCCTTGGCCGCGCGTTTTGCTTTGGTCTCGGCGGCAGCTTTACGCAAAGGCGCAAGGATCACTTGCTCGACATGGGCGGCAGCGGCGGTCTGCATCAGCGCATCGACGAGTGCCGCTTGCGTCGCTTTGCCTTTGTCACGTCCTTGGACATAGGCATGTCCGACCGTACCGTCCTCAAGGACGACGGAACAACGGGTCACTGTCATTTCACCCAGATTGAAGGCCGCGCCGATCGCCCCTGCGCGCCCTCTGACCATGACACCCCCGATCTCTGGCGCGCGGAGCACGCGATGGGTGGGTGATGTACCCAATGCGCCCCAAAGCGCAGACAACTCAGCCGCAGGCGCTTTGGCCAAAAGGCCCATCCACGATTTGCGGGCTGTGATGCGATCTTGATCCAACTTCATCTAGACACCTTCTCGAGTAGTCTATACAACTAGACAAATACTACAGTGAACATCTCTGAACGCCAATCCCCAACCGTGTGAATTTTTCATGACAACGTCAGCACTCTGGGCCGCCATTGCCGATACCTTGCGCAACGAGATTGCCAGCCATCACTATGCGCCCGGCGACAAACTTCCGACCGAGGCAGCGCTCGCAAAGCGCTTTGGTGTCAACAGACACACCGTGAGGCATGGGCTGAAGGCGCTCACCGAGGAAGGGTTGATTATCACGCGCCGCGGCGCCGGTGCCTTTGTGGCGATGACGCCCACGGTCTATCCGATCGGGCGGCGGGTGCGGTTTCATCAAAACCTGACGGCGGCACGACGGATACCAACCAAAAAGGTGCTGTCACTTGAAACACGCGGCGCGGACGAGAAAGAACGCAGCGCCCTGAGACTACCGCCCGACGCGCAGGTGCATGTCTATAGCGGTCTTTCGCTCGCAGACGACCAGCCTATCGCGCTCTTTACGAGTGTTTTTCCTGCCGCCCGTTTTCCCGATCTTCCACGCGACATTGCCGCACTTACATCTGTGACCAAAGCCTTGGCGCGTCATGGTGTAGCCGACTACACACGAGCCGAAACACGGCTGACCGCGAAGTCCGCCACTTTCATCCAAGCTGTGCACTTGCGCATTCAAGAGGGTGCACCAATCTTGCGGACCACCAGCATCAACCACGATCTTGATGGCGCACCAATAGAGTACGGGACCACGTGGTTTGCAGGCGACAGGGTCACGTTGACAGTTGGTGGTGAAGAAGCGTCGTCACGCGATTGATACAATAACACGCTATGGATGCAGGAAAAATTGGTAGAGCACCCATGCAAACAACAATCGAAAGCTTGCGCCTGACCGGCGGTCGCGTCTTGATCGAAGAGCAACTCCAAGAGGGTTCTGTGGGGGTGCGCGAAGGTCTCATCACATTGCAATCGGGCGATCTGAGTACCGCGCTTGACGTCACAGGCTACCTTGTTCTGCCCGGGATCATCGACCTGCATGGTGATGCATTCGAGCGCCACATTGCCCCGCGCCCTTCGGCACCTTTTCCCAGTGCGGTGGGTTTGCGCAGCGTCGATCTGGATGCGGCAAGCAACGGGGTGACCACCGCTTGGATGGCGCAAAGCTGGTCTTGGGAGGGTGGCACCCGCAGCCCGGATTTTACCGAAAACTTCCTTGCCTCCGTCCAGGACTATCGCCCGCAAAGCCTGACTGATCTCCGTGTCCAGATCCGGTGCGAAACCCACATGGTAGACACTTATGACAGGCTGATCGCAGCGATACGCACCTATGGTGTCGACTACGTGATCTTCAACAATCACCTTGATGAAGCGATTGCGATGGCCAAAAACGATTCCAGCCATCTGGCGGGTTGGGCCAGCCGTGCTGGCCGGTCAATCCCGGACCATATGGCGCTGGTCCATGCGGCAGTGGCGCGTCAGTCCGAGGTACCCCGCTTTCTATGCAATCTTGCGACCGCCTTTGACAATCTTGGGGTGCGATATGGCAGCCATGATGACAACGATGCCCGCACCCGCGACTATTATGCGATCATCGGCGCAAAGATATGCGAGTTTCCAACGCGCTATGAACCTGCAGCTCTGGCCAAAGCCTCCGGTGATCCCGTGCTCATGGGTGCGCCCAATGTTGCGCGTGGCGGGTCCCAATCGGGCAATGTCTCGGCCGAAAGCCTGATCCGCGAAGGGCTGTGTCATGCGCTCGTCTCGGATTACCATTATCCGTCACTGGCGATGGCTGCCTACAGGCTGGTAGATCGCGACGTTCTGGATTTCGCAAAGGCTTGGGCGATGATCTCGTCAATGCCGGCCAAGATCATGGGCTTGTCTGACAGAGGACAGATCACCGAGGGCCATCGTGCCGATCTGGTTCTGGTCAATGGCGATACACGCCAGATCGAGGGAACAATTGCAGCGGGCCGCTGGTCACATCTGTCAGGCGCACTGGCAACGCGCCTGAGCAGCAAACGCGCATCAGTTGCGATGGCCGCGGAATAGCTACTCGTATTTTTCCAGAAAAGCCTCTGCCTTCAGTATCCTGAAGTCCTCTAGCGCATCGCGCAAGCGCTCATGCGGCCAGTCCCACCACGCCAGCGCCATCATCCGGTCTGCAATGCCGGGCACATAGCGCGCCCGCAATGGCGCGGCAGGGATGCCCGCAACGATCATATACGGCGGTACGTCTTTGGTAACGATGGCCCCACCCGCGACAACGGCACCATGGCCAATCGTCACCTCGGGCCGCACCTGCGCGCCGTGTCCCAGCCATGTGTCGTGGCCAATGGTCGTGCGCCGCCCGCGCCTGTGGGCGAACCAAGCCTCATCGTGATCCGCATCGTCAAAGTAGTCGGCAGAGCGATAGTGAAAGTGATGCAGGCTGGCTTTGTCCATCGGGTGGTCGGTGGCTCCGATCCGGACGAAGGCCGCAATGTTGGAAAACTTGCCCACGGTGGTATTGGCAATGTCGGCATAGCGGTCGCAATAGGCATAGTCGTCAAAGTGGCAGTGGGCCAAGCGGCTGCCGCGCCCGATCTCGACGTAGCGTCCGAATGTGGCATCTGTCACCTCGCAATCAGGATGCAGAAAGGGTGTGTCTTGCTTCAGCCGTGTCATCAATGCCCGCTCGCGTCGCCTTGGATCAACTTGCGCCGCAGCATGCCCGAAAACCAATCCATCAAAATCACCATGATCACGATCAGCACGATGTAATAGCTGACCTCTTCCCAATCCTTCTGCGTGATGATCGCTTGCGTCAAGAGCAGGCCAATGCCGCCGCCCGTGATCGCACCGATGATCGTGGCCGAGCGGGTAGAGCTTTCGAAGGAATAGAGAATCTGGCTCAGAAATACAGGCGACACCTGCGGTATCACGCCGAACCGGTAGCGTTGCATCGGCTTGGCCCCAGTGCTTGCGACGCCTTCGATCTGCTTGGAATCGACGTTCTCAAGCGTCTCCGAGAAGAGCTTGCCAAAGCTGCCCGCGTCCGTCAGCAGGATCGCCAGCGCGCCCGTCATCGGACCTGGCCCAAAGGCACGCGACAGGATAATGGTCCAGATCAATCCATCCACCCCGCGCACAAAATCAAAGAGACGACGCACGGCAAAGCGCAACGGGCCAAAGGGCGTAAAATTCCGCGCGGCCATAAATGCAAGCGGCAAGGCGATGATCGCGGCCCCAAAGGTGCCTAGAAAGGCCATCAGGATTGTTTCGAAGATGGCCCAGGCTACATCGGCATGCCGCCACATATCGTTGTGCCAGAAATCCTGCCAGATCGCACCCGCCTCTCCGCTGAGGGCGGCAGAGGCCAAGGCGATGGGCCCCAGCCCGTGATAGGGGCTGTCAAGCGTGAACCAGAACAGCTCCCACCCGCCAAAGTAACGGAATACTTCGGTACGGTTGCGGGTGATCGTCAGGCGACCCGCCTCGGTGGTTATCGCCAGACGGTTCTTTGAGGCGTTGATCCATTCAGGCACATCGCCCGACGGCAGGGTGGCGTTCACGCCATCCGCCCCCGGCCGCGCTGTGACAAGGCCATACCCAGGAATGTCATAGCGAATTTCTTCAGGCCCGAAACTGACCACATGGCCATCCTCAAGATCGATGATCGTCGTCTGGCCCAGCGTCACCCACTCAGGTGCTTCGCCTGTAGGATAGCGCCCTTTGCGTTCGCCCTCGATCGAAACCTCAACCGAAGCATCGCGGTTGTCGCGTGTCACATGCACCTTATGGCTATAGCTGTCCGCCACAAGGATGCGGGCATTGTCCGCATCCACGTTGCGCAGCAGCTGCGGAATCTGGAACGCAAAGAAGATGTAGACCAGATAGGCCACAATCGCGGCCATGATGCCGTAAGCGGTCAGGCTTTTGCGGCGCAGGCCCGCGCGCGCGGCCTCGACATAAACATCGGTGGTCATAGCGCTCTCCCGTGGGTCAGCCGGTTGCGGACAACGGATGACAGCTGATCAAAGGTCACAATTGTTGCAAACAGCAGAATGAAAATGGCTGCGGCCTCGTCAAACTTGCCGGTACCGAAGGTGATCGTATTGCGCAGGTCATAGCCAATCCCGCCCGCGCCCACGAAACCCAAGATCGCACTGGCGCGGATATTTACCTCAAAACGCAGCAAAGCGTAGCTGAGGTAATTTGGGGCCACCTGAGGCACGACCCCCAAGAGCATCCGCTGGGTCCAGTTGGCACCGACCGAGGCAAGCCCCTCGACCGGACCAAGAGCTGCGTTCTCGTTAATCTCGGAAAAGAGTTTGCCCAAGGCGCCCGCAGTATGCAGCGCGATGGCGATCATGGCAGGCACAGGTCCGCCACCCAAAAGAAAGATCAGCACCAGCGCGATCACGATTTCGGGGATGGCGCGCAAAACATCCATAAAACGGCGCACAACCGGGATCATGCGGGGAAACAACGCCAAACCACGGGTGGAAAACAGTGACAGGATAATCGCCGCCAAGCCGCCAATCAGGGTTGAAACCGCAGCGATATTGATCGTCTCGATCAGCGAGGGAAAGAACTGCACGATAAAGCCAGGCAGTTGTGCGCGGTTTTCCCAAGCTTCGGCCACCACAGCCGCCGGAAAATCAAGGACCTGCGGCAGTCCGGGAATGAAATCACCGGCGTTGCGCTCTTGGGCCACAAGGAAGCCACCCACCATCAGCGCCACGAAGATGGCCAGCAATATCCCGCCAAAGATCCGTTTCTGCCGGACCATCGCCAGATAGGCTTCTGACACGGTCGGGTTTGATTGCGAGGCTGTATCTGCGAGGGCCATGTTTACTCCGGTGACGCATTGAAAGACGCCGGCCCTCCAAAACAGAGGACCGACGCTCGGTTACTCAAATCGGATTGTCTTAGTTCCCGATCACAGCGAGACGGGCTGCAATGATCGATTCATAGACATCGTGGGTCACAGGCTGGAAGCCCAGGCTTTCGCCGGCGGACACACCGTATGCACAGTCCTGATCGCGCTCGAGCAGACCATCGACCAGCTCTGTCATTGTTGCCTTCACATCAGCGGGCAGCGCAGTACGCAACACAACCGGACCTTCCGGGATCACGTTCGAGCGCCAGATTTCAACCAGATCGTTCATGTCGACAAGACCCGCATCGACGGCACGGCGTAGCGCGCCAGAGTTGAAACCGTCTTCCCAGTTGCCCTGACCGTCAGCCCAGGTCACGCCACCGTCGACGTCTCCCGCATTCACGGCAACGATCGTCTGCTCGTGACCGCCGGTAAATTTGACCTCGCCGAAGTAGTCACCAGACTCCATGCTGGCACCGGTTGCGGCAGGGATTTCGATCGAAGGGATCAGATAGCCGGAAGTCGAGTTCGGGTCACCGAAACCAAAGACTTTCCCCTTCATGTCCTCAAGCGAGGTGATGCCGCTGTCGACACGGGCAAACCCGATGGAGTGATAACCGATAGAGCCGTCCAAGTTGGTCTTGACCAGCACAGGCTCGACAGCGTCTGGATCGTCCACATAGATCGCGGCATAAGCAGATGCACCCAACCAAGCCATGTCGATTGTGCCGCCCAGAAGGCCCTGGATCACACCATTATAGTCGGCGGGGGTGAAGATGTTGACAGGCACGCCAAGGGCTTCAGCAGCATAGTCTGCCAAACACTGGTTTGCAGTCATACGGTCTTGGGCGTTTTCACCACCAAGTACACCAATATTGAACTCTGTGATCGCGTCTTGCGCAAATGCCGCACTTGTCAGTGCAGTCGTCATGAGTACAGCAGCAATGAGTTTCTTCATTTTCGATAGTCTCTCTTGTTGAACAGCCCACAGCGGGCAAGGGAAAATCAGACAGCCGCGACAGGAATGCGCGCCGGCTGGTTGAGGGTTTCGATTTCTGTTGATGTCGCAGCTTCAGAAAAGTTTTCGTCAGCGCCGTAAATGTCTCGCGCCACACCTGTGGTCAGCTGCTCTGGCGTGCCGTCAAAAACGATCCGCCCCGCGCGCATGCCAATGACGCGGTCGCAATAGCGGCGGGCGGTATCAAGAGTATGCAGGTTCGCAATGACCATGCGCCCGTCTTCTTCATGGATGCGGCGCAAGGACTGCATCACGACCTGCGCATTCATCGGGTCAAGCGAGGCGATCGGCTCGTCTGCCAGAATGATCCGCGGGTCCTGCATGAGTGCACGTGCAATCGCCACCCGCTGTTGCTGGCCACCTGACAGGGCCTCGGCCCGTTTCGGAGCATGTTCTGCGATGCCAAGGCGGTCGAGGATGTCGATGGCCTGTTCGATGTCAGACTGGGGGTAGAGGTTGAACATCGTCGACAGTGTCGAGCGGCGGTTCAACGTGCCATGCAATACGTTCGAGACAACATCCATGCGCGGAACCAGATTGAACTGCTGGAAAATCATCGCGCATTGCGATTGCCAGTTCCGCCGTGCCGCACCGCGCAACTGCGTGACTGTCAAATCGTCAAAGACAATCTCGCCAGATGTGGCTTCGGTCAGACAGTTCAACATGCGCAGCAATGTTGATTTTCCTGCGCCAGAACGACCGATAATCCCGATCATGGCAGGCTGTTTGACAGTAATGTTTGTGCGATCCACAGCAATGTTCGCACCAAACTTCTTGGTCAGTTCCGTGATCTTGAGCATGCAGCACCCCTTGTTTGGGGCATCTGACCAATGATCGGCGTCAGTTTCTTATCAGTTTTGCGAAACTTTCATGACAGCCAAGCTCCAAAGAAACGTTGGGTCACACCGCACAACCAACCACTTCACAAAATCCGAAGACAGGCTAATCTGGCTTGAACGCTTTTGGGAGGAAGCCTGTGCTAGATCAAGAACGGCCTTGGACGGCCTTTTATGGCCCGTCTGTGCGCAAGAGTATCGAAGCCCCGCAATACCGGACAATCGGTGATTTTGTCAGCGCGACAGCAGCTGCCTTTGGCGATCTGCCAGCATTCACGACCTGCCTGCCCAATGGCATGAACGGCACGCTTAGTTTCAAGCAAGCCGATGAAATGTCAGATGCGCTTGCCGTGTATTTGCGTGAAATTGCTGGGCTGAAAGCGGGTGACCGCGTTGCCATTCAGGTGCCAAACTGCCTTGGCTATCCGATCGCGGCAATGGCCGTTTTCAAAGCGGGCTGCGTGTTGGTCAACATCAATCCGCTTTACACACCGGAAGAAATGGCCAAGCAATTTGCAGATTCAGAGCCCTCTGCCATCGTGATCGTGGACATGTTTGCCGACAAGCTGGTCGAGGCCATGCAGGGGCATCCGATCCCGAATGTCATTGTCACACGGGTCGCCGAATTCTTGCCCGCGATGCCAAGAATGATCGTTGGTGCAGTACAGAAGTATTGGGACAAGACGATCACACCGATCACCATGCCGCATATCCGACTGCCTGACGCGATCAAGGCAGGAAGGGCCAAGCACGAAAGCCTGCATAACGCGCTTGTAGAGTACCGTAGTTCGATTGGCCCTGATGATGTGGCCTGCCTGCAATACACCGGCGGGACGACCGGTGTGTCCAAAGGGGCGATGCTGACGCACGCAAACATCCTGATGAATATGGAACAGACGATGGAGTTGATCCAGAATCTGGAAAAAGGCAAAGAGGTCGCCCTGACAGCCTTGCCGCTTTATCACATCTTTGCCTTTACCGTGAACTTCCTCGGGTTCTATTCAATCGGCGCGCGCAACATTCTGATCCCGAACCCGCGCCCTCTGAGCAATCTCAAGCGGGCGTTCGAAAACTACAAGATTACGTGGATGAGTGGCGTGAACACGCTGTTCAATGGTTTGAATGGAGAAGTCTGGTTTCAGGATACGCCGCCCAAGTATCTTAAATTCGCCTCTGCCGGGGGAATGGCCCTGCAAGGCGTTGTGGCCGAGCGGTGGGAGAAAGTGACGGGAAAGCCTGTGCTGGAAGGCTATGGTTTGACAGAATCCTCGCCCGTGCTGACCTTCAATCCTTTTGGCAAGACGCGCCTGAATTCCATCGGCGTCCCTGTCCCTTCGACCGAACTGCGCTGCGTTGATGATGATGGCGCCGATGTCGCGCTGGGTGAAGCGGGCGAGCTGATCGCGCGTGGCCCGCAGATCATGAAGGGCTACTGGAACAAGCCTGAAGAGACCGCAAAGACAATCCAGAACGGGTGGCTTTTGACGGGCGATATCGGTGTGATGGACGCAGACGGCTATTTCCGCATTGTGGATCGCAAGAAGGACATGATCCTTGTGTCGGGCTTCAACGTCTACCCCAACGAAATCGAGGATATCATCGCAGCCCATCCCGGTGTTGAAGAGGTGGCGGTGATCGGTGTCCCCGATGGTGCCTCTGGTGAGGCGGTCAAGGCGTTTGTCGTCAAGCGCGACGCGACGCTGAGCAAAGATGCGATCCGTGCTTACTGCAAAGAGCATCTGACAGCCTATAAGGTCCCCAAATCGGTCGAATTCCGCGACGAACTGCCAAAGTCGAACGTGGGAAAGATCCTGCGCAAAGACCTGCGAGCAGAGCAGACAGAGATGAAAGCGGGAGCCTGATATGGTCGGACCACTCGAACAGGCCATTCTGGCCCTGATGATTTTCGTGATCATGCTGGGCATGGGCGCATCACTGACCCCGCGTGATTTTATCCTCGCACTCAAACGGCCCTACGGGCTGATGATCGGCGTGATCTCCCAATATGGGTTTATGCCGCTGATCGGATTCATTCTGGCGACAACCTTGCCCGTTTCGGACCCGATCAAGATCGGCATTCTGATCATGGCCTGTATGCCGGGGGGGACGACCTCGAACATCTTTGCTTACTTTTCCAAGGGCAATCTGGCGCTTTCGGTGCTTATGACAGTGACATCGACGGTATTTGGTGTGGTACTGATCCCGATTGTCTTGGTGCTCTACGCTGGTGCGCTTGATCTGGATATCCCGCGCGAGAATATCATCGCGACCCTTGTTTTGCTGCTGGTTCCCGTGGCCATCGGTATGGTGCTGCGCAAGTTCAACGCGAACGTGGGTGCGGTGACGGAGTTCATGGGTTCCATGCTTGCGATCTTCTTCATCCTCTTCCTGATCGTCTCTTGGATACCACGCAATTGGGAATTCCTGCTGACAACGACATGGGCCACCTACTTTGGGTCTATCGTGCTGGGTCTTTTCGGTTTCGCGCTGGGCTACGGGTTCTCAACACTGTTGCGGCTGCACCCGCGCAACGCACGCACCATCGCGCTTGAGACCGGTATCCAGAATGGACCATTGGCGATTGCGATCATTGCTTTCACATTCAGCGGGCTCGAGGCGCAGGCGGTCATGGCCGTCCCGGTTCTTTATTCCCTGTTCATCGTGATCACGTCGACCATGCTGACGCTTTGGTTCCGGCGGATCAACACGGCGAATGAGCAACCCTTGCCCAACGGTTTGCTCTAAGGTCATTGACCCTGCGGGTGCGTTCCATGAAAACAGGGCGCAACCCGCAATCAAGGGAACGTCAATGCGCACAGTGCTTATCACCGGAACGGCAGGGTTCATCGGGTTTCATCTCGCGCAACTGATGCTGGATGAGGGGTTTCGCGTCGTAGGGTATGACGCGATGACAGACTACTATGATGTGCAACTCAAGCGGCGGCGGCACCAGCAGCTGCTGCAGAACCGGCATTTCAGTTGTACCGAAGGCTATCTGGAAGACTACGACACACTCGCCCGGGTGTGCGATGATGCAAAGCCTGACGTGATCGTGCATCTCGCGGGGCAGGCCGGAGTGCGATATTCGCTGGAAAATCCGCGGTCCTACATGGAATCGAACGTGATGGGGACGTTCAATGTCCTTGAATGTGCCCGCATCCATGCTGTCGCGCATCTACTGATGGCTTCCACTTCCTCGGTCTATGGGGCGAATACGGACATGCCGTTTCAAGAGGTCCATCGCACCGATACGCCTCTGACACTTTATGCCGCCACAAAGCGTGCAAACGAACATATGGGCCACAGCTATGCGCATCTGTGGAAGATCCCGATCACCATGTTCCGGTTCTTCACCGTTTACGGCCCTTGGGGGCGGCCTGACCTTGCCTTGTTCAAGTTCGTCAAGGCTGGCCTGAACGGAGATAGCATTGACGTCTACAACAACGGGCAGATGGCGCGGGACTTTACCTATGTGGCCGATCTGGTGCGTGGCATCAGGCTCTTGGTGGATGTGCCGCCACAAGAACCTGCATCACCCGATGACATTGCCGCAGGCGATAGCCTGAGCCCTGTGGCACCGTTTCGTGTGGTTAACATCGGCAATGGCACCAAAGTGCCGCTGATGGATTTCATCAAGGCGATTGAGGACGCATTGGGGATACCTTTGAAAAAGAACTTCATGGCGATGCAAAAAGGCGACGTCCACGAGACTTGGGCAGATAACGGCTTGCTGACACAGCTAACCGGCTATACCCCGCAAACCGATGTCGCCGAAGGGATCCGCCAGTTTGTAGCGTGGTATAGGGAATACTACGATAAATAGCATCTCATCGAAAGACGAACCCTGTTTGACCGGGTCCCGGGTAGGCCACGCAAGAAGAAAGAGAACACGATGAAAATTGCAATGATCGGGACCGGCTATGTAGGTCTGGTATCGGGTGTGTGTTTTTCCGACTTCGGGCACGAAGTGGTCTGCGTCGACAAGAACCTCGACAAGCTGGCCCTGTTGCGCGATGGCAAAACGCCGATCTTTGAACCCGGTCTTGATCGCCTGATGGCGCGTAACACGGCAGCAGGGCGGCTTTCGTTTACCGATGACCTGAAAACAGCAACGGAAGGCGCAGATGCTGTCTTTATCGCTGTGGGCACACCCAGCAGGCGCGGTGATGGCCATGCTGACCTCAGCTTTGTCTTTGGCGCCGTACAAGAGGTTGCTGCCGCGCTCAGCAAACCCGCCGTGATTGTCATCAAATCCACCGTACCCGTCGGGACCAACCAGAAGGTTGCCGATCTGCTGAAAGAGGCGCGCCCCGATCTTGTCTGTGATGTGGTGTCGAACCCCGAATTCCTGCGCGAAGGGGCGGCAATCGACGATTTCATGCATCCTGATCGGGTGGTGATCGGTGTGCAGTCAAAGCGCGGTGAGGACGTGATGCAAGAGGTCTATCGCCCCCTTTCCTTGCGCGATTATCCGGTGCTGACCACTGATCTCGAAACAGCCGAAATGATCAAATACGCCGCCAATGCGTTCCTGGCCACCAAGGTGACCTTTATCAACGAAATCGCCATGCTGTGCGAACGAACCGGCGCGGACGTCAAGGATGTGGCGATCGGCATGGGTTTCGACAGCCGGATCGGGCCAAAGTTCCTGCAGGCGGGGCCCGGTTATGGCGGGTCGTGTTTTCCGAAAGACACCAAGGCTCTGGCGCGGATCGGCCAAGACTATGCGCGCCCCCTGCAGATCGTTGAAACCGTCATCAAAGTGAACGAAGAAGTCAAACGCCTCATGATCGACAAGATCGTCGATCTTTGCGATGAAAACTTGCGGGGCAAAACGATTGCCGTGCTTGGGCTGACATTCAAGCCCGATACCGATGACATGCGCGATGCGCCTGCCCTAACCGTCGTACCTGCTTTGGTCGGACTTGGTGCCAATGTCAGGGTCGTTGACCCCCAAGCATTCCGCGAAGGCGAAGCGCTCTTGCCCAACGTGAACTGGTTTGATGAGCCCTATGCTGCTGTCGCGGGCGCGCACGCAGTTGTGCTGCTGACCGAATGGAACGAATTCCGCGCGCTGGATCTGCGTGAGATGGCAGGACGTATGGCATCTCCTCGCATGGCAGACCTGCGCAATATGTACTCTTGCGACTATGCGCTCGAGGCCGGGTTTGAAGCCTACACAGGAATGGGCCGCAAATCGGCATTTCCCATTCAAAGTTAGGACTTGC
>NZ_JANQTS010000103.1:0-13998 GCF_030731595.1 Yoonia sp. | reverse complement strand
ACCGCAAGACCGCGCGCTGGATAAGAGCGAGGCTAATCGCCGTCGGAGGCCGACATTCATTCGATCATTCGGCCCGCCGCCAGTTATGCAGGTCGAGCGACAAACAGATGCGATGGCACATCCCGCAAGTGGATTGGCGCAAAGGGTATTTGGCTGAATGGCTTTGGTTCTGTATCGTTCCTTCTTGGAGGAGCCATGCAGCGATCATCTCATCTACCAACGGTCCACGTGGGCAAAGTCTGGCGGTTGATGTTAGCCGATCTTGGACTCAGCGCCGTGGCAGTTCTACGCCGTGCGGGCCTGCCGAGTGGGCTGTTAGACGGTGACGGCAGCCGCATCACGCTGGATGAATTCTATGCACTTTGGGAGAGCTTTGATGCGGAGGCGCAGTCGTCAACGCTGGCGCTTAAACTCGGTCAGATCGAAGCGAGCGAATTCTTCGATCCCGCCTTTTTTGCAGCCATGTGCGCGCCCAACATGACAGTGGCCGGACAGCGGCTTGGAGAGTTCAAACGCCTTGTGGGCGCCTTCAGCCTTGATGTCGAGGTGATGTCCAACGAAACCCGGTTTAGCTTCCGATGCAAGTATCGCCCCGATTTGCCAACGACGCTCGCGACAACTGAGATCGTTTTCCTCGTCAATTTACTGCGTCGCGCGACGCGCCGGCGTGTCGTACCGCGGGCAGTCACACTACCGGGAACGCTAGAGGAAAAGACTGCGTTTGAAGACTGGTTCGGGTGTGGGGTGGTCCATGGTGACTCCGCATCGTTCAGCCTCGATCCCATCGACGCCATGCGACCGTTTCTGACGCATGACAATCTAATGTGGCAGTCCTTCGAGCCGGACTTGCGGCGCAGGATGGACGCGGCCCGCGAGGACCTCGGCATGCGCGCTCGTGTTGAAAATGCCCTTCTGGAACTGCTGCCCAGCGGACGGACGCAGATAGACGATGTGGCTGGAGAACTCGCTGTCAGCCGCCGGTCACTCCAAAGGCGGCTATCAGAAGAAGGCACGTCCTGGTTGGACGTTCTCAACGCGGCGCGAATGCGGCTAGCGCAACACTACCTGACAAATACGAGCCTTGGTGCGGCGGAAGTCAGCTTCCTGCTTGGCTTTGAAGACCCCAACTCGTTTTTCAGAGCTTTTCGCCGCTGGACAGGCTCCACGCCCGAGGCTTGGCGCGAGGCACATAGACTGAGCGCATAAGATGGCACATTGTGCAAGTAGTCTGGCGCAACCTGCGAGTGACGTAGCTTGCCTGAATGACCACACTGAATCCAAAGCAACCTAACCCTTGTGAGGAATCATGACCACATCTACCGCTATCCGCCGCCATGCAAACGGAAATGTTGCGGGCAAGAAGGTGCTCTATATCGTCTCGAATCCGGCCACGCTGCTTGGGTTTCCTGTCGGGTTCTTTGCCGAAGAAATGACCGGCCCCTTCTTTGATCTGATGCAAGCCGGCTGCACTGTCGACATCGCCTCACCCAAAGGGGGCAAGGTCGCTTTCGACGGCTTCTCTGATCCTGAGAATGAAGCGACACAATATCCCAACGATCTGATCACGCTTGGGTTCAAACACCACACGACCTTCGGCAAGCTGATGGAAAACACCCCTTCAATCGCAGATGTGGATGTCAGCCAGTATGATGCGGTTTGCGTCGCCGGTGGCGGTGGCCCATTGGTCACGTTCAAGGACGACACCGCGCTGCACAAGCTGATCGCTGATTTCTACGAGAGCGGCAAAATCGTCGGCCTGATCTGCCACGGCACCTGCCTGATGCTCTGGACGACGCTCAGTGACGGGACACTGATGGCCGATGGCAAGACATGGACGGGCTATCCCGACAGCGAAGAAGAAATGATGAACGCGGCCCTTGGTACAACGGTGAACGCTTACACCATCGAGACCGAGGCAAAGAAGAACCCGCGGACCACCTTCGAGTCCGCCGCGCCACTCGCACCATTCGCAATCCGCGACGGCCAGATCATCACGGGCCAGCAACAGCATAGCACGCGGCTTTTCTCCGATCTGCTGATCGAGGCTTTGTCCGAGTAGCGCTCTGGGGCCATTTCGGCCCAACCAATCGCACCAACGGAAATGCAACATGGGCGACACATGCCCGTGTTGAAAAAAGATAAAGATCCAACGGGAAACCGGCAGAAATTGCGCCAAGAGGAGCAAGACATGAAGATGACACTGAGCATTGCCGCGATCATTAATCTCGCTGTTGCCGTCGTTCACACATTCGTAGGAGAGGCGACTATTGTTGCGCCGCTGACAGCGTCGGATGCGCCCGACCTCGTGAAAGCAACACTCCATTCCGCATGGCACATGATTTCCGTCGTGCTGTACTTGTCCTCCCTGACCCTGTTCTATGTCAGCCGAAAGGAAGTGACCGATCCAGCCGTGACGCTATTGCCGGGCTATATCGGCATTCAATACGTGGGCTTGGCCATGGTCTTTGTCGTGACGAGCGCGATTTACGGCCAGTTCTTTCCCCAAATCGTGATGCTCTTGCCAATCGGCCTGCTGTCCCTGTGGGCGGCGAGGATGGCGGCCAAAGCGTGACCTCAATCCGGGCGGCATCCGATCCAACATGGCATTGGATGGGTCCCTCGCAATCTTGTTCTTACCCAGAAAAGGAACCTTCGAATGACCAAAGTCTTTTTGACCGGCGCCTCCGGTTTCATCGCCAAACACATCCTGCGCGAACTGCTGGCGCAAGGCTATCAGGTTCGCGCCTCGGTCCGTTCCGACAAGCGCAAGGATGAATTGCAGGGGCTGTTTCCCGATGCGGCGCTGGAATTTGCCACCTTGGATCTGACGAAAGATGAAGGCTGGCAGGATGCGTTGCAGGGCTGTGATGTCTTGATCCACACGGCTTCGCCATTTCCACTGACCGAGCCAAAAGATCCGCAAGACCTGATCCGCCCCGCGGTTGATGGCACGCTGCGCGCGATGCGCGCGGCCAAAGAAGCCGGAATCAAGCGCGTGATTTTGACGTCGTCCTGCGCAGCGATCTACAAGCAGGCGGACAAGCCCAAGATGCAGCCTTCGGATGAGACATATTGGACGACGCCTGATGATCCGTCTGTCGGGGCCTACGAAGCCTCCAAGATGCTGGCCGAGAAAGCGGCCTGGGACTTTGTCGCCGAGACCCCCGATATCGCGCTGACCACCATCAACCCGGGTGCTGTCTTTGGCCCCCCGATGGATGCCCGCTACGGTTCGTCGCTCGAACTGGTCGAGCAGCTTATGACCGGCAAGGTTCCGATGGCCCCGCCGATGGATATGGTCGCGGTGGATGTAAGGGATGTGGCACGGATGCATGTGGCGGCCATCGATCTGGAAGCCACCAAAGGCGAGCGGTTCGCCGCCGCGAGCGGGACGCATCGCTTCCTTGAACTTGCGCGAATGCTGAAGGAATGGGATTCCGCGCTCAAGACGCCAAGCCGTGAGGCACCCGTTTGGCTGCTGCGCATCATGGGGCTGTTTTCCAAGGACGTGAAAGGGGTTCTTGCGAATGTTGGGCGGACCCTCGCCGTCTCTGGCGCAAAGGCCGAAAAGACCTTCGGGTTCAAATTCATTCCGGTCAAGGACGCGCTGATTGCCTCGGCGACAGCTGTCCAGACCTACACAATGAACGAAAAATCAAAATGATTACGGCATATCTTTGGGGCACACCCAACGGCTATAAGGTTGCTATCGCGCTCGAGGAAATGGGCGTTGAATACGAGATCAACTGGGTCAACATCGGCACTGGCGAACAGCACGCCCCCGAATATCTCAAGATTTCCCCCAACGGGAAGATCCCGGCCATCGTCGATCATGATACCGGGATCAGCCTGATGGAGTCCGGCGCGATCTTGCAATATCTGGCAGAAAAGACCGGGAAATTCGGAGGTGAAACTCTGCAGGACCGATGGGAGGTGACTCAGTGGCTTCATTGGCAGATGGGCGGCCTCGGCCCGATGATGGGTCAGGCCAACCACTTTCGCGGCCTTGAGCAAAAGGTCCCTTATGGCGAAACCCGCTACAAGAACGAGACTGCGCGCCTGTTCGGGGTTCTTGAGAAGCAGCTGGAAGGGCGCGCCTATATTGCCGGCAACTATTCCATCGCCGATATGGCCGCTGTTGCCTGGGCAGGCATGGCACCGATGATGGAGGACGAGCGGTTGACGGCATGCAGCAATGTCATGGCTTGGATTGAACGTAACGTCTTGCGACCAGCCACTGCCCGGGCGATTGCGTTGTCGCCGGGCTGAGATGCGCATGGCTGCTCTTGGGATGCCGCGCTTTAGCGAAGGAATCAAAGCCCGAAGACCGCCAGGGGCCGATTGCACTGTTTCAGTCCAGATCGACGCCGCCGAGGCGCGGCGCATGGACATGCGTCCGGACAAGGACTGCAGCGACCGCGCCCGCGATGGCGCCGAAGAGATGCGCCTCCCACGAGACGCCGGGTTGGCCCGGAAGGACGCCCCAGAGAATGGAGCCATAGAGGACACCGACCACCACTGCCGCGCCCAGCGTGATCGGGGAGCGATCCACAAGACCGCGCGTCACGAGGAAGCCGAACCAGCCGAAGACCAACCCTGACGCACCGATATGGATGGCCGCGCCGCCGAACAGCCACACGAGACCGCCGCCGAGGCCGATCACCACGGCGTTCACGGCCAGCAAGGCCCGCGTGGTCGTGGCCACCAGAAGCCCACCCATAACCAAAAGCGGCGGCGTATTGGCCATCAGGTGCGCGAAGCTCGCATGCAGGAAGGGCATAGCGATGACACCATCCAACCCGCCGAGATATCGGGGGATCAGCCCGAAGGCCGGGTTCAAACCGTACCCGATGATCCAATTGATGACCTGCACCGCCCAAAGCAGCGCAACAAAGGCGACAAGCGCCGCGGCGCGCCGAAAGAAGACGCGCATGTGATCCCGATTCATCATGTTGGCGACAGTAGACCTCTCCGCAAGGCCTTCAACGGCTTTCGAGCTCTATACAGGGTACGGCTACGGGAACGGAGGTCAGGGCGGCCAATGTGGCCACAGCCCAACCCAAGATAACAACGTCCATTTCACAGTGAGTTCCCTCACCTCAGGGGCATGATGACATCACGCTCGCGGTCTGGCAGCGCAAATCCGGTGCAGCGCGCGATATGAGCAAGGAGCCCGGCAACCTTTGCCGCAACATCAATGCTCTCGAACCATGGAAAAGTCCCCAATCTAGCCACCGCGCGCCCCCTGACTGTGAGCGCCTTAAGCAGGAATGCAGCGTTGCATCGGATGTCTGCTACGGGGGAAACTTGCTATTCATGAGTTAAGCAAAGCTTACAACGACCCGCGTTGAGCGGATGCCTACCAAAGTGATTTCGAATCCGCTATGTTGATAAAACATTTGTAAATGGATGATAAAATGACTGTGATACCTGACCCCGAACGCCGTATTGTTTCCTCGCGTCACCTTGCCGAAGGCGCAGGCTGGGAAACGTCGGAAGTCGAATACGGCATGATCATCGCCTACAACGCTTTTTCCCGCTGGATGACGCGGTGCATGTCCGCAGCAGGCAACACCGATCTTACGCCACTTGAAATTCTCGTTTTGCACAACACCAATCATCGGGGGCGTGACAAACGCCTGACAGACATCTGCTTTCTGCTGAATATCGAAGATACCCACACTGTGAATTACGCCCTACGCAAGCTCATGAAGATGGAGTTGTTGTCATCCGAGAAGCGCGGCAAAGAAGTGTTCTACAGCACGTCCGAAAGCGGTGCGGCGCTTTGCGAAGCTTATCGCAAAGTCCGCGAGCGGTGCTTGTTGGATGGCTTGTCCCATCTCGATATGACCGGAGAGCAGATGCGCGCGATGGCGGCCAAGCTGCGTGCATTGTCAGGACAATACGATCAGGCCAGCCGCGCTGCAGCTTCGCTCTAATTGTTCATCAGATCTGGCAGGTAAGTGACAATCTGCGGAAAGATACTGATGAGGACAATCCCGAGCAAAAGAAGCAAAAAGAACGGGAAGGCAGCCTTGGCAATGCGCAGGATATTGATCCCGGTCAGCCCTTGAATCACGAACAGATTGAAGCCCACGGGAGGGGTGATCTGGCTCATTTCGACCACGATGACCAAGTAGATTCCAAACCAGATCGGGTCGATCCCTACAGCTGTAACCATGGGCATAATGATGGATGTGGTCAGAACGATCACAGAGATACCGTCCAGAAAACAGCCAAGTATGATGAAGAATATCGTGAGAGCGACCAACAGAGCCGTAACGGACAGGTTCATATCCGAAATCCATGAGGCGAGGTTTCGTGGCAGCCCGGTGAATCCCATGGCGACGGACAAAAACGCGGCCCCCACCAGGATCAGTGCAATCATACACGATGTGCGCGTAGCCGACATCACCGCAGCTCCGAACAATGCCCAGCTGAACGATCCGGACAGCCAAGCGATGATCGTGGCAAGAACAACGCCCAAGGCGGCCGCATCTGTCGGCGATGCGAGCCCGCCATAGATCGACCCAATCACGCCGCCGATCAACAGCGCCACCGGAACCAGCCGTTTGGTCCCGCTCAGTTTCTCGCGAAACGAATACGACTTGTCCATGGGCGGAATCAGGTCGGGGTTCATCCACGCACGAACGGCGACGTAACCTGCAAACAACGTGATAAGCATAAAGGCAGGCAGGATGCCGGCGATGAACAGGCGGGCGATGGATTGTTCGGTGGCGACACCGTAGACAATAAGGATGATAGAGGGCGGGATCAGAAGACCCAGTGTGGCCGATCCGGCGAGCGTGCCAAGGATCAGGCTCTCGGGATATCCTCGCTTTGTCAGCTCGGGAATGGACATGCGCCCGATCGTGGCCGCTGTCGCTGCAGAAGAGCCCGACACGGCGGCAAAGATGGAACAGCCAAAGACGTTGACATGCAGCAAACGCCCGGGAGCCCGCGACAACCACGGCGCAAGACCTGTGAACATGTCGTCGCTCATCCGTGACCGAAGCAGAATTTCTCCCATCAGAATGAACAATGGCAACGCCGTCAGTGACCAGCTGTGTGAATGTCCCCAAAACGTGGAGGCAAGGACCAGACCGGAGGGCGCGTTGGAAAAAAACACCAGCCCTGCAAGCCCGACAATCGTCAGGGATACCGCGACCCAGACCCCAAGCGCCAAAAGTCCGATCAGCAGCCCGAGCAGGGTTAGTGCAATCATTGGATCGCTCATGACTACACCTCGTCCGGTGAGGACAGAATTGGTTCGCCGGCCTGCAAAAGGTCGACAAACGTGTGAATTAACGCAACCAGCAGCAGCGCGATGCCAAATGTGGCGACCGATTGTGGAATCCACAGTGGTATTGGCACGATACCCGTGGACACATCGCCGTAGTGGACGCTTTCCAGTACCAGATTGCCCATGAACCAAGTTGCATACCCAATCAGTGCTGCAGCGACGATCAAGGAGAAACCTTCAACCAAGAACTGCATCCGGACCGGCAATCTGGTCGTGATCAGGTTGACGCGGATATGGCCGCCTGACCGTAGCGTATGGGCCAGGGCCAGAAACGTTGCTCCTGCCAGCATATAGCCAGAGAAATTCGCGTAAGAGGGGATCGTTGACGGCAACGTACCAGGTGAGAAACGGCCAAAGGCATTCAACACGATCTGGGCGCTGATCAAGAGGCAGATGCATAAAATCAGTCCACCAGCGAGAGCACCGCAGTAGTCATATATTTTTTGAAGATATCGGCCCATATCGCCTGTGCCCCCATTCAATAGACAAGAGGGGGTTGAAGTCCGCGCGGACACCAACCCCATGTTTTTCAGTCCTTAATTGCTGTAGGCTTCGAGGATGGCCAAGGCGCTTTCAGATGCATTGGCTTCCCAATTTGCAAGCATGGTCGCGCCGATGTCCTGCAAGCCCGAGATCAGCTCCGCACTTGGTTCATAGACGATAATCCCATTCTCGGCCAATGCGGCAGTCATGCTTTCGGCTTCGGCCATGGACATTTCCCAACCGCGTGTTTGCGCGGTTTCGGCGGCAGCGAGGACGGCCGCTTGGGTATCTGCGTCAAGGCCGTCAAACATGCGCTGGTTCACCACCACGATGTTCTTGGGAACCCATGCGTTGATCGGGGTGTAATGCGTGACGAAATCCCATGCCGTGGAATTCACACCTGTGGAAGGTGACGTGATCATTGCTGCCACTTGGCCGGTCGAAAAGGCCTGTGGAATGTCGGAGGCTTCGATCTGAACAGGTGCTGCGCCAGCGAGTGTCGCAAACTCTTCCAGAGCCGCATTGTAGGCGCGGAAACGCAATCCATTGAGGTCTTCGACTGTCGCGATTTCACCATTGGTGTACAGACCCTGCGCAGGCCACGGCACGGAGAACAGTGGCATCAGACCCTGCTCGGCCAGAAGTTCAGTAATCACGGGGCGCTGTGCATCCCATAGCTTGGCCGCATCTTCATAGCTGGTCGCCACAAAAGGTTGGCTGTCGATACCAAAGGCCAAATTTTCGTTGGACAGGGTCGACAAAAAGAATTCGCCCATAGGGACAGACCGGTTACGCACGGCGCTTTTGATTTCAGAATGCGGGAAAAGTGATCCTGCAGAGTGGATTGTAATGTCCAGGTCGCCACCTGTCGCCTCGCGGACGTCATCGGCAAACTGCATGATGTTTTGTGTGTGGAAGGTCGCGTCACCATAGGGTGTCGGCATATCCCAGCTTTGGGCAGTCGCCGAGGTCGCCATGGCAATGGTGGCAGCGCAAATCAGTGTATGTTTCATATCTCTCTCCGATGTTGAGTAATGCGTGTCCGGTTGGTCCCGAATCTGTTCCTATTCATTACGTTGACAAATTGTCAGCGTTATATCCATAAAGCAACAACAATTTGATTCGAGGGTGCAGCATGGACACGACAAGCACAAAAAAATGGCAGTTCTGGGTGGACCGTGGCGGCACCTTCACCGACATCGTGGCGCGCGCACCTGACGGAACGCTAAAGACGCACAAACTCCTGTCGGAAAACCCGGAAGTCTATCCAGACGCCGCTGTCTTCGGAATTAAGTCCCTTCTGGGGCTGGACGGAACTGCAGAGATTCCTCGCGGGCAAATTGCTGCCGTCAAGATGGGCACGACAGTCGCCACCAACGCTTTGTTGGAACGCAAAGGCGAACGGACCCTGCTCATGATCACCAAGGGGTTCGGGGATCTCTTGCGGATTGGCTATCAGAACCGGCCCGACCTTTTCGATCTGGAAATCAAGTTGCCAGAGCTCCTTTATCAAGACGTCGTCGAGGTCGACGAACGTGTGGGCGCGCAGGGTGAGATCGTCACGCCACTGGATTTGAAAGCAGCGCGAACGGTACTGTCACGGGCATATGGGCAAGGGTACCGCTCGGTTGCGATTGCACTCATGCACGGGTACCGCTTCACAGATCATGAGATCGCTTTGGGCAAGATGGCCGAACAGATCGGGTTCACCCAAGTATCGCTGAGCCACCGTGCCAGCCCCTTGATCAAACTAGTTTCACGCGGTGATACGGCCGTTGTCGACGCCTATCTTTCACCCATATTGCGACGCTATGTGAACCAGGTTGCCAATGCTCTGAACTCTGCCTCCGGCGGCTGTGATAGCCTGATGTTCATGCAATCCAACGGCGGTCTGACCGATGCGCGGTTGTTCCAAGGCAAAGATGCAATCCTGTCAGGACCTGCCGGTGGTGTCGTTGGCATGGTGCGAACGGCATCCGAGCAGGGCTTCGAGCGGCTCATCGGCTTTGATATGGGCGGCACATCAACGGATGTGTGCCATTATGCGGGCGAATTCGAGCGCAGCTTTGAAACCGAAGTCGCAGGCGTGCGGATGCGCGCACCGATGATGTCAATTCACACGGTCGCGGCGGGGGGCGGATCAATCCTGTCCTATCGCGATGGTCGGATGCAGGTCGGGCCCGAGAGTGCGGGCGCTAATCCCGGCCCTGCCGCCTATCGTCGTGGTGGTCCGCTGACCGTGACAGATTGCAACGTTTTGTTGGGCAAGCTCCAGCCGAGCCAGTTTCCGCCAGTGTTTGGGCCAAATGCCGACCAACCTTTGGACGCTGATGTGGTGCGTGCAAAGTTTGACGCTTTGGCCGAACAAATTGGTGGCGGAAAATCGGTCGAAGAGATCGCCGAAGGGTTCCTTCGGATTGCAGTCGAGAACATGGCCAATGCGATCAAGAAGATCAGCGTGCAGCGCGGCTATGACGTTACCAAATACACGATGAACTGCTTTGGCGGCGCCGGCGGACAACATGCCTGTCTGGTCGCGGACGCCTTGGGGATGGAAAGTATTTTCATTCACCCTTTCGCGGGTGTGCTGTCGGCCTTCGGCATGGGTTTGGCCGATGTTCGCGCGATCCGTGAGCATCAGTTTGCCGCCCCGATCGAAAAGATCATTGAGGCAACTTCGGAAATGGGCACGTTAGAGAATTTGGCCATCGCAGAGGTTGTCGCCCAAGGGATCGACGCCAAAGACATTCGGGTCGTGCGAACCGCTCATATCAGAACAGATGGCGCACATCAGACACTTGAGGTGCCCTTTGGTTCGGTCAGCGAAATGTGCAGCGCGTTTGATACTGCACATGAACAACGCTTCGGTTTTATCCCCGATTATGCAGGCCTGATTATCGATCTGCTGACCGCCGAGGCGATTGGGTCGACGGGCGAAAGCGTGGCCTTGCCCATGCCGCGGAACCAGAAAAGATCCGAGCAGACAGCATCCATGTTCAGCCAGGGTCGCTGGATCGACGCGCCTTTGGTTGACCGCACAACACTTGTGGCAGGCGACAGAATTGATGGGCCCGCCATTTTGACAGAGCAGACCGGAACGAATGTTCTGGAACACGGCTGGCAGGCGGAATGCACGCAGAATGGCAATCTGATCCTGCGACGCGTCGTTCCGCTTGTGCGCTCCGAAGCGATCGGTACGACCGTCGATCCCGTTATGCTTGAGGTGTTCAATAACCTCTTTATGTCGATCGCCGAACAGATGGGCGCGACTTTGGCCAACACGGCCTATTCGGTAAACATCAAGGAACGTTACGATTTTTCCTGTGCCATCTTTGATGCGCGGGGTGATTTGGTGGCCAACGCACCCCATGTGCCCGTTCATCTCGGGTCCATGTCCGACAGCGTGCGCACCATTCTGAGCCAGAATGCCGGGCGCATCCGCCCCGGCGACGTGTTCATGATGAACAATCCATATAACGGTGGCACGCATTTGCCGGATGTGACGGTCATCACACCTGTCTTCGATGATGCCGGACAAGATATTATCTACACTGTCGCCTCACGCGGGCACCACGCGGACATTGGCGGCAAAACGCCCGGATCAGCGCCGCCTGACAGCCGCCACATCGACGAAGAAGGCGTGTTGATCGACAATTTTCTGTTGGTCAAACAAGGCGTTCTGCAAGACGCCGCGGCGCGAGCACTGCTCGCTTCGGGCGCATATCCTTGTCGCAATGTGGATCAGAACATGGCCGACCTTGCTGCGCAAATTGCGGCCAATGCCACGGGGGTGCAAGAGCTGACAAAAATCACGCGCCAGTTTGGTATGGATGTCGTCCACGCCTATATGGGCCATGTCCAGGACAACGCCGAAGAAAGCGTGCGGCGCGTGCTGGATGTTCTTCACGACAGCGCCTTTACATACCCGCTCGACAGTGGCGCACGGATCAAGGTTGCAATCTCGGTGGACAAGGCCGCGCGCGAGGCAACGATAGATTTTACCGGCACCTCCCCCCAAGATCCGTTCAATTACAACGCACCGAAGGCCATATGCCACGCGGTAGTGCTCTATGTGTTTCGTACGCTCGTCGGATCGAACATTCCGATGAATGAAGGGTGTCTAAAGCCGCTCAACCTGATCATTCCCGAAGGATCGATGATCAATCCGAAAGCCCCGGCTGCGGTCATCTCGGGCAACACAGAGGTTAGTCAGGCCATTGCAGACACACTTTATGGGGCCTTGGGAGTGATAGCGGGCAGCCAAGGGACAATGAACAACTTTGTCTACGGCAATGACACCTTTCAGAACTACGAAACCATCTGCGGAGGCACCGGCGCAGGGAGCGGTTTTGACGGGGCGCATGCGGTCCACAGCCACATGACAAACACCCGGATGACCGATCCAGAAGTTCTGGAAACACGGTTCCCAGTGCGTGTGGACGCGTTCTCGGTCCGTCGCGGGTCTGGTGGAGCAGGCGCCTTCACCGGCGGAAACGGCATCGAACGCAAGTTGCGTTTTCTGGAGCCCATGACTGCAACGGTTCTGTCATCGCACCGCGAAACGGCCCCTCATGGTGCGGCGGGCGGACAGGCCGGTGCTGTCGGGGAGAACTCGGTCATTCGCGCGAACGGCACCGTCGAACTTTTGAAAGGGAACGATGTCGCACAAATGGAACCCGGGGATGTGTTCGTTCTCAAATCCCCCGGGGGTGGCGGATACGGAGCGGCAGGCCAATGAGTGCCGGTTTCCTGAGTGATGTCGAGGCCATGTACGATAGCGCGGCAGAGCAATTGGACCTTCCCGACGGGCTTGCTGAAAAAATCAAAGTCTGCAATGCCACCTATGTCACGCGTTTCGGGGTGCGCCTGCGCGGGCGCATGTTCACCTTTCGCGGTTGGCGCGCAACGCATTCAACGCATAATGCGCCCGCAAAAGGCGGTATACGCTATGCCTTGAACGTCAATCAGGACGAGGTCGAAGCGCTTGCCGCGTTGATGACCTATAAATGCGCGCTACTGGATCTCCCCTTTGGTGGATCAAAAGGCGCGCTGGAGATTGATCCCACCGCGTGGGAGCCTCACGAGCTTGAAAAGATTACCCGTCGTTTCGCTCAAGAACTGATGCGCCACGGCTTCTTGTCATCGGCGACAAACGTGCCGGCCCCTGACATGGGCACGAACGAACAGACCATGATGTGGATTGCGGACGAGTATCGCCGCCACAAGCCTGATGACATCAATGGAATGGGCTGCGTGACTGGCAAGCCGGTAGGCGGTGGTGGGATTGATGGACGCACAGAAGCCACAGGGCGCGGCGTGCAATACGCCATTCAGGCATTCTTTGGCTCTGAATTGGACCGGACCCGGGCGGGTTTCGTGTCCGATAGTCTCGTTGGGCGACAGGTCATCGTGCAAGGTTTGGGAAATGTGGGCTTTCATGCGGCGAAATTCCTCAGTCAGGAAGACCGGTGCAGGATCACTGCGGTCATCGAAAGGGACGGCGCTATCCGAAACCCGGACGGTCTGGATATTGATGCGTTACGCAAGCACCTCACGACCACGGGTGGTGTGAAAGGCTATGCTGGCGGGACGTACGACCCGAACGGCCCAAGAGCGCTAGAGGACCCATGTGACATTCTTATCCCCGCTGCGATGGAAAGCGTGCTGCATAAGGACAATGCGACACGCATCAAAGCAAAGCTGATCGTCGAAGCAGCGAATGGACCGACGACCTTCGCGGCCGACCAGATCTTTCAGGATATGGGAATTATCGTGATACCGGATTTGTTTGCCAATGCGGGCGGCGTGATTGTCAGCTATTTCGAGTGGGTGAAAAACCTCACACATATCCCCTTCGGTCTCATGGAACGGCGATATGAACAACGCGATCACCGCACACTTGCCAGATCGCTCGAGAAGATGACCGGCAAGCAGTTTCCAAATGAAGATCAAGACGGGTTCCTCAGCCCAAGACAGGAAATTGACCTCGTAAGGTCTGGTCTGGAGGAGATGATCTTTCAGGCTTTTGCCCAGGTGTCAGCACGCGCGAACGCCTGCAACGGGGATAAACCAAAGTCGCTGCGCGAAGCCGCATACCAAATCTCAATCGAACGGGTGGCCCTCGCCTATAGGGCCATGGGCCTTTGACCAACCAGAGCAGACCTGCAAGATTAGTCACAAGAGGTCCGCTCCGTCCGCAAAGCAGACAGTGG
>NZ_JANQTS010000102.1 GCF_030731595.1 Yoonia sp. | reverse complement strand
GGGATTTTGACGTATTTCGCACCAGAAGCAGCGAAGATTTTGAACGGTTGATTTGGGGCGCGGCCAAGGTCCGCTCTGCGGGACGAAAGGGACGTCGGACACTCCCACTCCAAAGTCTGCTACCGCCCCCCCCAAGCAGTCGTTGACTGTTCAAAGATCCGCAGCAGTGCCGCCTTCCCAAAGTGTACATCGATGGCCAGCATGGCATTTCGGGGAATTCAGGGGCAGCTATTTGGGACAATGCTGGCATTCAGTAGTGGCCGTTTTCTGAGCCAACCGACTGCACCATTGACTTTTTTGGGGGTAGAGGAGTAGCGTTGAATAGACCGATCGGTCTAATATAGCAAAACCAAGGGAGGACATGTCATGCGAGTTTCCAAAGAAAATGTTGATATCAAGATGCAAATTCCAGGAGCCGTTATCCGTCAACATAAGGATTTCGGAGATGCTACCGGGCTCGGTAAGATTAGTGGGGAGTATTTCACTTTGTCTGCTGGCGTCGACACCACACCGCTATTTCAAGGATTAGAGGGCAACCTCTGCCAATCGCCGCACTGGGGCTATGTCCTAGAGGGGCAACTAACAACGACCGATGCCGCAGGTACTGAAGAGACCGTCAGCGCCAATGATCTTTTCTATTGGCCACCGGGTCACAACGTGAAAGTCGATGCCGATGCTGAGATTATCATGTTCAGTCCGCAACACGAACATAGCCAAGTGATCGATCATATGATTGAAATGACGCAAGGCTAGCCCCACCCTCTAGCGTTCTGCCCAGCGATTGATCAACGACAGAAAGACATATGAGTATTAAAAAAACGCAGGACGCAGCAGCTGTTGCGTCCATTCATACAACCAAGCAAAGGTTGATCGACGCTGGACTACGGATGCTTCTCAAGCATGGCTATAACGATCTGGGCATCCAGGCACTGCTTGCGGAAACGCGGGTTCCAAAAGGATCATTTTATCATCATTTCAAAGACAAGGAGGACTTTGCGCTACAAGTTGTTGATACCTATATGACGCAAGTCCACGCGGGGCTTGATGCAAGCCTGCTGGATCCGAAACGGCCACCGTTGACCCGTGTGCGAGACTTTTTCGAAATGATACAGATTTCTTACCGCGAAGAAGGCTACATGGGTTGTCTTCTGGGTGGCCTTGGTCAGGAACTGTCAGGGGTCAGCGTCCTTTTCCGAGCAAAGATCGCAGAGTGTTTTGCTGCAATTGCCGAACGCGTCGCTGGTTGCCTTGAAGAAGCACGAAAGCAGGGCGAAATCCCTTGCGATAGCAATGTGCAAGAAATGGCAAACCTGCTGGTCGATTGCTGGGAAGGAGCTGCCCTGCGTAGCCGCCTTCACAAGAATCCAACTTCTCTTGAGGCGATGCTCAATTTCTACTTTGACGCGGTTACTGCCAATCGGAACCCACAAGATATTATAAAAGCCGATAAGGCACCTAAGGCCAGATAACACAGCGCAAATGTGAGAATTCCGCGCCGTTATAAACAACCGGTTTCATCTGCGGATGTTATGAGCACTGTTCCAGAAGCGAACGTCCGCTCTCCTCTTTGAGTTCAACACTTTGGGCTCCAAGCAGACATCCCCCGCCTATTACCTTGCCGCGTGACACAGCGGGATCCCTCACCTATACTCTTTGTTATAAGAGGCGGAAAACGCCTTCACTCAGGCATATAGGCGGATACATCATGAATATTCTCTCTCGGCGCAGCTTTGCGCTTGGTACTTTGGCAGCCACGACCTTGGCGGCATGCGGAAACGGTATTGGCGGCGGCGGTGCCGCGACAATTGACGCGCGGGTCGATAGTACGTTGAACGGTATGTTTGCCCAGTATCCCGGGACGCAGGATCTGGCGTCACGTGCGGCCGGCATGTTGGTCATGCCCTTGGTCACAGAGGTCGGCTTGGGCCTTGGCGGCTCTTACGGGCGGGGGGCCTTGCGTGTTGGTCCTTCGACAGTGGATTATTACTCGACGGCCTCGGGCAGTGCTGGCCTGCAAATCGGTGCGCAGCAGTTCAGCCATGTGCTGTTTTTCATGACGCCAGAGTCGCTTTTGGAATTCCGCCAGTCTCCCGGTTGGGCGGCAGGCGCAGATATCGAATACGCCATCAGCGACCAGAGCGAGATGTTGCGGGCCGAGACGACGACATCGCTCTCGCCTGTCATCGCGGTGATCTTTGGTCAGACAGGGCTACGCCTTGGCGCGACGCTCGAAGGCTCCAAATACACCCGCATCATTCCTTAAGCGCGCAGTTTCGTTCCGGCGGGGTCAAACGGTGGCTCCGCCAGAACCACACCACGATGCGGTTTGCCCAGGATCATGACGTCCACCGGCGTGCCGGGGGCGACATGCTTGAGATAGCCCAAAGCCAGCGATTTTCCGACAGAATAGCCATAGGTGCCTGACGTAACCCGCCCCACTGGCGTGCCATCGGTCAGAAAAATCGGCTCGCCGCCTGTGGCATCGGCATCGGTCACCTCTTGGACTTCGATCAATGACAGCATCTCGCGCGGCGCATTATCTTTGATCTTCAAGTAACTGGCTTTGTTCAGAAATTCCTTGTCCAGTTTGATCAGCCGGTCCAATCCCACCTCTTGCGGCCAGTATTCGGGTGAATATTCGCGGCTCCAGCTGCCATAGCCCTTTTCGATCCGCAGCGACATCAGCGCGCGTGATCCCACAGGGCCTGCCTCGACCGCGCGCCCTGCCTCCAGAAGTGCCGCATAAAGGCGCAGTTGATCGGCCTGATCGCAGTGCAATTCCCACCCCAGATCGCCGGTGAAGGACACACGCAGCGCGATCACGTCCACACCCGCGACGGTGATCCGTTGTGAGCGCATAAAGGGGAATGCCTCGGAACTCAGGTCCGCATTGGTTAAGCGCGCAAGTAACGCCCGCGATTGCGGCCCTGCGACGTTGAAGCCGCACATCGTATCCGTCCGGCTTTCAAAGGTGGTCCCTGCGGGCAATGGCACCTCTTTCCAGAACCGCGAATGGTACCGTTCGGACATACCGCCGCCGATGATCATGAATTCATCCTCGGCCAAACGGGTGACCGTGAAATCCCCCGCGATCCCGCCGCGCACGCCAATGAGCGGGGTCAGACAGGACCGCCCGACCGCCTTGGGCATGGTATTGGCAAAGACAGCGTTCAGCCAATCAGCGGCCCCCGGCCCTGTGGCGAAGTATTTGGCAAAGTTGGAAATATCAATGATACCAGCAGTTTGGCGCAGCATCCGCGCCTCGCGGCCTACGGGTTCAAACCAGTTCTGGCGGGTAAAGCCATTGGTGTCTTTCACACCCGGCTGATCTGCAAACCACAATGGATGTTCCCAGCCGTAGTTCAGTCCAAAGACAGCGCCCATGTCCATTTGCATCTGGTACGCGGGGCGGACGCGCACGGGTCGTCCTGCCGCGCGTTCCTCGTTGGGGAAATGGATGGAAAAGCGCTTGGCGTATTGGTCGCCGACCCGCGCCTTTGTGAACTTGGCATCGGCCCATGTTCCGAAACGCGCCACATCCCAGGCGAACATATCATAGTCGCTTTCGCCATTGATGATCCATTGCGCGGCCATCAGGCCCATGCCGCCCGATTGGCTGAACCCCGGAATGATCCCGTTGCAGCAGAAATAATGGGTCAGTTCCGGATGCGGGCCATACAGCACATTGCTGTCGGGGGACCAGATCATCGGGCCGTTGATGACCCGTTTGATCCCGGCCTCGCCCACAACAGGCACACGGTCGATCGCGCGCATCATATTGTCTTCGATCCGTTCCAGATCATCGGCGAAGAGTTCATGCCCAAAGCCTTGCGGCGTGCCCTCCTCGGCCCAGAACCGCACGTCTTTCTCGTAGGCCCCCACCAGCAACCCCTGCCCCTCCTGGCGCAGGTAATATTCGCCATCCCGATCCGCGACCGAGGGCAAGCGGCGGTCCATCGCGGCGATTTCGGGGATGGTTTCGGTGACGAAATACTGATGCTCTGTGGGCAAAAGCGGCAAGGTTATCCCTGCAAGTGCCGCCACTTCACGCCCCCAAAGACCGGCGGCGTTGATCACCCATTCGGTGTGGATATTCCCGTTGGGCGTTTCCACGATCCAAGTGCCATCCGGTTGCGGCAGGGTCGCTGTGACAGGCGTAAAGCGGTGAATTTCCGCGCCGCGCTGACGGGCGCCGATCGCATAGGCGTTCGTGACACCCGAGGGGTCCACATTGCCGCCATCGGGTTCATACATGATGCAGCGAATCCCGTCGAAGTTCACCAGCGGGTGCAGGCGTTCGGCCTCGTCACGGCTGACTTCATGGAAATTCATGCCGTAAAACTTGGCCTTGGCCGCTTGCAGGCGCAACTGATGCTCGCGCGCTTCGGTTTGGGCCAGATACAGCGATCCGGGCTGGAATACGCCGCAGGACTGGCCGGTTTCGGCCTCCAGCGCGTTATAGAGGTTCATCGTATAGTGCTGGATGCGGCTGATATTGGTGCTATCGTGCAGCCCGTGAATATTGGCCGCCGCATGCCAAGTTGATCCGCTTGTCAACTCCGAGCGTTCCAGCAAAACAACATCGCTCCAGCCCAATTTGGCAAGGTGATAGAGGATCGAACACCCGATCACCCCGCCTCCGATAACGACTGCTTGGGCATGGGTGCGCATTTGGAAACCTTTCCGTTGACCTTGCTGTCACCGTCTTCATTGTGACAAAACAAGGATAGCATCGCTGCGACACAAGATGTCGCTTACAGGATCACCCGCAGATTTTTTTCAGATGCATACTGCCGCAAACAGCAGGAGCGCCAAGAGATGAAAACGACGACAAGAGCAGTGATTATCGGGGGCGGCGTTGTTGGCTGCTCGGTTCTCTATCACCTGACCAAACTGGGCTGGTCCGATATCATGTTGTTAGAGCGTTCCGAACTCACTTCAGGCTCCACATGGCACGCGGCGGGCGGTTTTCACACGCTGAACGGTGATACCAATATGGCCGCCCTGCAAGGCTATACCATCAAGCTTTACCGCGAGTTAGAGGCCATTACAGGGATGTCCTGCGGTTTGCACCACGTAGGCGGCGTCACCTTGGCCGATAACCAGGACCGCTTTGACATGCTGGTCGCGGAACGGGCCAAGCACCGCTATATGGGGCTGGAGACAGAGATCGTGGGCCCCGAAGAGATCGCCAAGATCGCACCCATCACAAACCTCGACGGGATCATCGGCGGGCTTTATGACCCGCTTGACGGGCATCTGGACCCTTCAGGCACGACCCACGCCTATGCCAAGGCCGCGCGCATGGGCGGGGCCACGATTGAACTGCACACCAAGGTGATCGAAACCAACCAGCGCCCTGACGGCACATGGGATGTGGTCACCGACAAAGGCACGATCCATGCCGAGCATGTGGTCAATGCCGGTGGCCTTTGGGCGCGTGAAGTGGCGGCGATGGCGGGGTCTTATGTGCCGCTGCACCCGATGGAACACCAGTATATCGTCACCGACGATCTGCCCGAAATCTATGAACGCGACGCAGAGCATCCTCATGTGATGGACCCTGCCGGCGAAAGCTATTTGCGCCAGGAAGGGCGCGGGCTGTGCATCGGGTTTTACGAACAGCCCTGCAAGCCTTGGGCGGTGGATGGCACGCCTTGGGATTTTGGCCATGAACTGCTGCCCGATAATCTGGACAAGATCGAGGATTCCATTGCCTTTGCCTACAAGCGCTTTCCGGTGCTGGAACGTGCGGGCGTCAAATCCGTGATCCACGGCCCCTTTACCTTTGCCCCTGACGGTAACCCGCTGGTCGGCCCTGTGCCGGGCTTGCGCAATTACTGGTCCGCTTGCGGCGTGAT
Organism: Yoonia sp.; assembly: GCF_030731595.1. Taxonomy (GTDB): domain Bacteria; phylum Pseudomonadota; class Alphaproteobacteria; order Rhodobacterales; family Rhodobacteraceae; genus Yoonia. The sequence continues at coordinate 30,698 of NZ_JANQTS010000102.1, read as the reverse complement.
GGCAGGGTTCAGTCAGGGCGGCGGTGTCGGTCTGATGCTGGCGCAATGGATGACCACAGGTGAGTGCGAACGTGATGTGACCGCGATGGACGTGGGGCGTTTCGGCAAGTGGATCACACCGGGCTACACGCGGCCCAAGGTGATCGAAAACTATCAAAACCGTTTCTCGGTCAGCTATCCGAACGAGGAACTGCCTGCCGCGCGTCCGCACCGGACGACGCCGATGTATGATATCTTTACCGATCTGGGCGCTGTCTGGGGCCATCAGTTCGGGCTCGAAGTCCCCAATTATTTCGCCCAAGGCGATGAACCGGCCTACGAGACCCCCACCTTCCGCCGCTCTGATGCCTTTGCCGCCACAGCGCGCGAGGTCAAGGCCGTGCGCGCGGGCGTCGGCATCAACGAAGTGCAGAATTTCGGCAAGTTCAGCGTGACAGGCCACGGCGCGCGCGCATGGCTTGACCGGATCATGGCAGGGCGCATTCCGCAGCCCGGTCGCATGTCGCTGACGCCGATGCTGTCACCCAAGGGGCGGCTTTGGGGCGATTTCACCGTCTCTTGCCTGTCAGAGGAGGAATTCCAACTGACCGCCAGCTATGGCGCGCAGGAGATCCACCACCGCTGGTTCCTGGCCAATGAGGTTGCGGATGCGCGGGTCGAAAACATCTCGGACAAGCGCACAGGATTCCAGATTGCAGGACCAAAAGCACGTGATCTGCTGGCCGCCTGCACCCGCGATGATGTGGCAGGCATCAAGTTTATGGACGTGCGGCGCATGACCATCGGCCAGGTTGCCTGCATCGTGCAGCGCGTGAGCTATACCGGCGATCTGGGCTACGAGATTTACTGCGATCCGATGGACCAGCGCCAGTTGTGGTGGACCCTGTGGAATGCAGGCCAGCCTATGGGGATCACGCCTTTCGGGATGCGGGCGATGATGTCGCTGCGTCTGGATCGCTTCTTCGGGTCGTGGCTGAGCGAATTTTCACCCGATTATACCGCCGCCGAAACAGGCATGGACCGCTTTATCAGCTTCAAGAAAAACACCGATTTCATCGGACGGGCGCTGGCCGAGGCAGAGCGGGCCAATCCCCCTGCCCGCACGCTGGTTGCCTTCGAGGTCGATGCGGATGATGCCGATGTCGTGGCTTACGAACCGGTGTTCATTGATGGCGCGGTCCAAGGGTTCTGCACCTCGGGTGGCTATTCCCATCACGCGGGCAAGTCGATTGCCATGGCCTTGGTACCGCGTGCCTTGGCAACTGACGACCTGACCGCCGAGATCGAGATCATGGGCAAATTGCGCCACGCCAAGCGGATCATGACGCCGCTGTTTGACCCCGACGGCGCGGCCATGCGCGGATGATCCCGATCCTGATCCTTGCAGCAGGGTCGTCCAGCCGGATGCGCGGGGCTGACAAACTGCTTGAGGATGTGGGCGGAGAAACCTTGCTGCACCGGCAGGCGCGCCATGCGCTTGGCACCGCCTGTCCGGTCTATGTGGCCTTGCCCGCGTTGAACCATCCGCGGGCGCAGGCGCTTGCGGATTTGCCTATCACGATCCTTGCGGTGCCCGATGCAGCGGAAGGCATGAGCGGCACGCTGCGCGGGGCTGTGGCGCAACTGCCGGAAGATGTGGATTTCATGATGGTGCTGGGTGATCTGGTGGCGCTGGAAAAGGCCGATCTGGCGGCCGTCTTGGCTGCCAGAGCCGCCTATCCTGATGCGCTGATCTGGCGCGGCGCGACTGCAGACGGCAAGCCCGGTCATCCGGTCATCTTTGCAGCCAGCCTGCGCGCGCAATTCGCGACCTTGCAGGGCGATGACGGTGGTGCGGCGCTTGTGAAACCGCTGCGCGACAGAACGCATCTGGTCAATCTGCCCGGTCAGCGCGCAAGGCTTGATCTGGACACGCCCGAAGACTGGGCAGACTGGCGCAAGACTAGCCTTTGAACAGAAGTTTGGCTTCGCGCTTTGACAAAGTGCGCCGCGCCGCACCATAGGCCGCGATCCCCTCTTTGGTGGCCAGTTCCGGAAAGAGCGCAAACAGCTCTTCGCGCTGGTCATTGTCAAAGCCTTTGAGGGTAAAGTCACCGGGCTGATAACTTTCGCTCCATGTGCCGTCAGACAGAACAATTTCATGGTTGTCGCACATGAAATGCACGTAAGTGACATAAGGTTGATTGGAGATTTCGACACCATCCATGGCCAACATATGCTTGGCGGCAACCAAGACCTCTGATTGGCCAAAATAAAGCTGCGCAAATTCCGACACGATCAACATCCGGTGGCTGGGCGAGACAAGCATATCCCGCTCTGGCAATCCGTCCCCGATCGCACCTTGCTTGATCAAGATGGGACGGAATTGCGGTGTCGACTTCAGCTGATCGAAATCGATCCGCTTGGTCCCGATCCAGTTGATGCGTTGAATGCCGTTGTCGCGCGTCAAGACGCGATCACCCACCTTCAGCTTTTCGACCGCAATTTCCCCTTTCGGCGTGGCAATCGCTGTGCCGGGCGTAAAGCAGGGAATGATATGCTCGATCTGTGAAAAGAGCATTGTGTTCCCGTCAAGGAAGGTCACACGCCCTGCGCCGGGGTCGGCTGTGTCATAGCTGATCACATCGACATCCGCGCCAAGCAGGCTCAGGATATCAAAGTCGTCATCCTCATCCTCATCGTCAAAGCCGAAAGCGCTGTCGGTCTCGAAAGAGATCTGGCCGATGCCAATAAAGTGCGACGCATCGCTGCTTTCAATGCGGACTGTCAAAAGGGTAACAGGGCCGCTTGTTGTGATGGCAACACGATTGAGCGGGTGATGATCCGTCCCGGGAACGCTGGCTACGTCTTGGCGGCGCGGATCGGATAGGCCGACAGGAACCTGATGGCCGGCATCGTCTTGCCCGATCACAGCAATCGCGTCTTGCCAAGCCACTGGATCACCTGACCGATCAGCATCCAGATCAAGGAGTTCAAAAGCAAGATCCGCGACGGGGTCAGCAAAAGCGATGTTGACCTCAAGAGGTCCCGCCCCAGCCCTGCCGGCTAGCCAAGCCTGTCCATCGCAGGTGGTGATGGACCAGTCTGACGCCACGCCGTCCGCAGACGTGGACACGGTAAATTGCGCGGTTTGTCCAGAAGACAAAACACGGTTCACGCCGTCCACATCAGTTGCTGACCAATCCAGCGTGAATTTTGTCATCCACGCAGATCCCGGACTTCTTGGCACATGACGCTCTCGCTACCTCAAACACACAAACCGGAAGGCCAAACATCCAGTTCGTTTACTTTCTTTTGCGCGCCGCAAAACGGCGCGTGATCGACGAAGGTCAAATGCGGGTTAACCTGAATAGTCAAAGACCAACCATCGACTTATATGCGCCGTTCGGCTTTGTTGGCTTTTATTCAAGTGTTTCGGGGGCATGCAAGACAATAGCCACGCTGCACCCACGCCCTGACCTCACGTCGACAATGACAGCAAATTATGTCAAAATCGAGCTTATTTTGTGCATAAACTTAGGAATGCCACCAACCCTTGCGTGACGTTACGGCATGTCAGGCATTCTTTGGTTGTGGTGCCGATGGAGAGACTCGAACTCTCACGATGTTACCATCGGGGGATTTTGAATCCCCTGCGTCTACCATTCCGCCACATCGGCTTTGTGTCAGTGCGCATCTCCTAAAGCCGCAAGCAAGTCCCGTCAATCGGGATTTGCTACAATCTTGTGGCCGCGAATGTATCGCAGTCGGATAGGTTGCCACTTTCCAACCCGCGGCTGAACCAGCGTTGGCGTTGGGCGCTGGTGCCATGGGTAAATGTATGCGGCCGGACAGTCTGTCCGGCATTGCGTTGCAGGGTATCATCGCCGATTTGGGCTGCCGCATTCATCGCTTCGGCGATGTCGCCCTGCTCTAGACTGCCAAAGCGTTCCTGCACTGCGCGGGTCCAGATTCCTGCAAAGCAATCGGCCTGTAATTCGACACGAACCGACATGGCGTTCGACTCTGCCTCGGACATCTGGCTGCGCAACTGATTGACCTGTCCCAAGATCCCCAGTTCGTTTTGCACGTGGTGCGCAACTTCATGAGCGACGACGTAAGCTGCGGCAAAATCTCCCGATGCACCCAACCGGCGTTCGAGTGTTGTGAAGAAATCCGTATCAAGAAAGGCTTTGCGCTCTGGCGGGCAGTAGAACGGTCCGGTCGCTGCCGATGCGCCGCCGCAGGCCGATCGTGTCTGTCCCTTGAACAAAACAAGAATAGGCGCGGCATAGTCTGCCCCGACCTGACGGGCAAAGATATCGGTCCAGACCTCTTCGGTATCGGCAAGAGTGACAGAGACAAATTGCGCCGCACGCTCGTCGGCCGGCGTGATCTCGACATTCTGGGTGGTCTGGACCCCGCCCAAGGCTCCGTCGTCCAGCAAAGGCGTGACATCAATCCCCAAAAAGTAGCCGATGAGCAAGACGGCGATAAGCCCGATGCCGCCGATACTGCCTGCACTGCGCGTGCCGCCCTGCCTGCGCCGGTCTTCGATATTGCGGCTGCCGCGCCGTCCCTGCCATTTCATGAGGTCGTCTCCCTACCTGTCGCGATGCAGTTTAAGTGTATTATATTGCTGCACAAGCTTGACGGTTGCGCGCTTGCGTGGCCTAAGCAGGAAAACGACAAGGCATCGCATCGCATGTTACGCAGGCTCTACGACTGGACCATCTCGCTGGCAAAATCGCCCTACGCTTTGTGGGCACTGGCGGTTGTTGCTTTTGTCGAATCGTCCTTCTTTCCGATTCCCCCCGATGTCTTGATGATCCCGATGATCATTGCGCGCCCCTCACGCGCGTTCCTGATTGCCCTCGTTGCAACGCTGGCTTCGGTGCTGGGTGGTTTGTTCGGCTATTACATCGGTGCTGTGCTGATGGAGAGCGTCGGCCAACCCATTCTGGAAATTTACGGCAAGGCCGACAGTTTCGAGGAAATGTCGGCGGTCTTTAACCAATATGGCGCTTGGGCTGTTGTTGTGGCCGGTGTCACTTTCTTGCCGTTCAAGGTGATCACGATTGCCTCTGGTGTGACGGGTCTACCGCTGGGGGTCTTTATCGCCTCGTCCATCTTTGCCCGCGCGATCCGGTTCTTCCTTGTCGCAGCACTGCTGTGGAAATTCGGAGAACCGATCCGCGATTTCATCGAAAAACGGCTGGGTCTGATGTTCATCCTCTTCTGCGTGCTGCTGATCGGCGGTTTTGCCATGGTGGGGCTGCTATGACACGCAACCTCATGGTCGCTTTGGCCGCAGGCGGATCAGCGGCACTTTTGGCGGGGGCCTATCTTTTTCAGGCGCTTGGATATCCGCCTTGTGCGATGTGTTTGTGGCAAAGATGGCCGCATGTGGCGGCGATCCTGATCGGTGTTCTGTCCCTCAGGGTAAAGGGCCCGCTCTTGCCCGCGCTTGGTGCGTTGGCTGCCGCGACAACGGCGGGCATCGGGGTGTTCCACACGGGGGTCGAGCGCGATTGGTGGGAAGGTCCCACAAGCTGCACAGGCGGCGGCAGTCTGTCTGGGCTGAGCGGGTCCGATCTGCTGACGATTGCAGGCCCGCGCGTGGTCATGTGCGACCAAGTGAGTTGGGAGTTCCTGACTCTTTCCATGGCAAGCTGGAACGCTCTGCTTTCCCTTGGTCTTGTGGCGCTTTGGGTCATCGCCGTCCGTCTTAGCGGCGCGTCGACAGCAACAGGCTTGTCTCGGAGCGCGTGACGCCCTCCATCCGGCGGATTGCGAACAAGACCTGATCGAAGGCCTCGAGCGTTTCGGCCCCGATTTCCGCGATCAAATCCCAGGTGCCATTGGTGGAATGGACCGCCTGCACCTGATGCATACGCTGCAACTGCTTCATGATCTTTTCCGCCCCGCGCCCTGCGATTTCCAGCATCATCAGCCCGCGCACCGCATCCGGGCGCACGTCAGAGCGTGTGAGCACCGTAAACCCCGCGATTTCACCGCCCTGAACAAGGCGATCGAGCCGCACACGCACCGTGCTGCGGGTCACGCCCAGCAGGTCGGCCAGTTCTGACAATGTGGCCCTGCCATTGCTTTTGAGGGCCGCAATCAGGTGACCATCCAAACTGTCCATTTCAATTGCCCGATCTGTAAGTTTCCTGCCCATTTTGCACAAAATGCGGGCTTACGACACCCCTGCTTTTGCGCAAGATTGCGGATATGACACAAAAACACTGCATATTGATTGGGGCCCCTGTGGACTGCGGCAAGCGGCGCCGGGGCTGTCTTATGGGGCCTGACGCCTACCGCACGGCCGGTATCGCAGAGGCGCTGACAGCTCTGGGCCATACGGTCGAAGACATTGGCAATCTTGCTCCAGCCGAAGTCACGGTGCCTGCGCCGCGCAACCCGCTGGTGCATAAGCTCGCGGAAAACGTGGGCTGGACCCAGACGCTGATGGCCGCGGCACAAGACACCGCCAAGCGCGGTATGCCGATCTTTATGGGTGGCGATCATGCGCTGGCCGCCGGTACCGTGGCCGGGATGGCGGCACATGCCGCATCCCGGAACCGCCCGTTCTTTGCGCTGTGGCTGGACGCCCATAGCGATATTCATACCCCCGACACCACCGACAGCGGAAATCTGCATGGCACGCCCGTGGGTTACGTGACCGGACGCGCTGGCTTTGACGCTTACCCGCCCCTCCCTGTAAAGGTCGAGACGCAGAATATCTGCATGATCGGCCTGCGCTCTGTCGATGCGGCAGAACATGCTGTGCTGGACGACGGTGACGTGATGCTGGTCGATATGCGCCGGATCGACGAGGAAGGGATCAGCGCGCCCTTGCAAACCTTCCTTGACCGTGTCGCGGCGGCAAATGGCATGCTGCATGTCTCTTTGGATGTTGATTTTCTTGATCCATCCATCGCCCCTGCGGTCGGCACCACTGTCCCCGGCGGTGCCACCGTCCGTGAAGGCCATCTGGTGATGGAGATGCTGTCAGACAGCGGGCTGGTCACATCGCTTGATCTGGTCGAACTCAACCCCTTTCTGGATGATCGCGGCACGACCGCCAACCTGATGGTCGACCTGACCGCGTCATTGCTGGGCCGCCGTGTCTTTGACCGCCCGACACGGAGCAAATCATGAGCCTGAAGGCGTCAAAACTGGCGATGGTCCCTTTCGTGAGCGTCGATAACATGATGCGTCTGGTGCATCACATCGGGATCGAAACCTTTTTGTCCGACCTCGCCACCGAGATCGAAAAAGACTTTGCCCGCTGGGACTTGTTCGACAAGACGCCCCGCGTGGGCAGCCACTCGGATGTGGGTGTGATTGAACTCATGCCAACCTCTGACGGCAAATTCTACGGCTTCAAATATGTGAACGGGCACCCCAAGAACATGGGCGAAGGCTTGCAGACCGTGACCGCCTTTGGGGTTCTGTCCGAGGTCTATTCCGGCTATCCGATCCTGTTTTCGGAAATGACAATCCTGACGGCCCTGCGCACCGGTGCGATGTCGGCGGTCGCCACCAAGCATCTTGCATCACCTGCCGCGAAAACCATGGCGATGATCGGCAATGGCGCGCAGTCCGAATTCCAGTGTCTGGCGATCAAGGCGGTCTGCGGGATCGACCATGTGCGGCTTTACGATATCGACAGTGCCGCCACCGAAAAATGCATGAAGAACCTTGCAGGGCTTGGCTTTCACATCACCGCCTGCACCACGCCGGAAGAGGCGATTGAAGGCGCGGATGTCATCACGGTTGCCACCGCAGACAAGGATATGCAAACGATCCTGACCGATAACATGGTTGGCGCCGGTGTCCACATCAACGCGATCGGCGGCGACTGCCCGGGCAAGACAGAACTGCACCGCGATATCGTCGCGCGCGCTTCGGTCTTTGTGGAATATCCGCCGCAGACGCGGATCGAGGGCGAAATCCAGCAGATGCCTGCCGATCATCCGGTAACCGAACTCTGGCAGGTCATCACCGGCCAGCAATCGGGGCGGCAATCAGCCAGTGAAGTCACCCTTTTTGATGGTGTCGGCTTTGCCATCGAGGATTTCAGTGCCCTGCGCTATGTCCACGAGAAGATCAAGGACACGCCTTATTACACCGATCTCGACCTGATCGCAGACCCCGATGACCCGCGCGACCTGTTCGGGATGCTGAAACGCGCGCGCTAGTGGTAGGTGAATTCCCCAACGACATTGCGCCATTCGCCCGGGCTGATCATCTTGCGATGCACAAAGCGGACTGAATGCAGCGGGCCGTCAAGCTCTTCACGCCAAAAGCTGATAAATTTCAAAAGCTTGTCATGGTCAGGTGCAAGGTCGTAGTCCTGCCAGACAAAGGTGTTCAGCACATGGGGGTAATCGGGCATGTGATAGAACATTTCAGCGGTGGTCAGCCCGTAGCCTTTGAGCATCAATTCGGTCTCTGAATGCATGTCGCCTCCGATGGTTTTTGTTGGACCTACATTCATGATTGCATCGGCAATATTTCTGTCAACAAAAACAGTATGTTATCAGTCTGCATCTGTGGCTGCCAACAGAGGGTCTCATAGAGCGTTGCGCCCTACATCAAGTGTCTGATAGAGTGTTAGCAACGATATATAGCAGTCAGAAAAATAACAGGCGGATCACGTGAACGATACCCCAGAAACCCCTGAAAACGATGATGAAATGCCACCTATGCGCCCTGCGTACGATGGCCCGTCGGTCACCATCGAACACGAGCTGAAGACCAGCTATCTTGATTACGCGATGAGCGTCATCGTGTCGCGGGCCATTCCTGACCTGCGTGACGGCCTCAAACCTGTGCATCGTCGCATTTTGTACGCGATGCACGGCACCAACAATACGCCGGACAAACCTTACCGCAAATCGTCGCGCCCTGTGGCGGAAACGATGGGTAAGTATCACCCTCACGGTGACAGCGCGATTTATGACGCGCTGGTGCGGATGGCGCAGGATTTTTCCATGTCGCTGGTGCTGCTGGATGGTCAGGGCAACTTTGGCTCGATGGATGGGGATCGCGCAGCGGCTTACCGCTATACCGAAGTGCGGATGGACCAGCCCGCTGTGTATCTTTTGGCCGATATCGACAAGGATACGGTCGATTTTCAGGATAACTATGACGGCAAAGACCGCGAACCGACTGTTCTGCCCGCCCGCTTCCCCAATATGCTGGTCAATGGTGCAGGCGGTATTGCCGTGGGTATGGCGACCAATATTCCGCCACATAACCTGGGCGAAGTGATTGATGCGACCCTCGCGCTGATCGACACACCCGATATGTCGTCAGAGGATTTGATCGAATACATTCCCGCCCCTGATTTCCCTACCGGAGGAATCATTCTTGGCCGCTCCGGCGCGCGCAAAGCCTATCTTGAAGGGCGCGGGTCCGTCATCGTGCGTGCAAAAACCGTGATCGAAGAGATCAGGAAAGACCGCTATGCCATTGTGATCAATGAGATTCCCTATCAGGTGAACAAGGCCGCGATGATCGACAAGATCGCCGAGGCCGCCCGCGACAAGCGGATCGAAGGCATCGCCCATGTGCAGGACGAATCCGACCGCAACGGTGTGCGGGTCGTCGTGGAACTCAAGCGTGACGCGACTGCCGAGGTCGTGCTGAACCAGTTGTTCCGCTTTACCCCGATGCAAACCTACTTTGGTTGCAACATGCTGGCGCTGAACGGCGGCAAGCCCGAGCAATTGACTTTGCGGGCTTTCCTGACGGCTTTCGTGGACTTCCGTGAAGAGGTGGTCGCCCGCCGCACCGCGTTCGAGTTGCGCAAGGCGCGCGAACGCTCGCACCTTTTGTGCGGTCTGGCGGTTGCTGTGACCAATATCGACGAGGTTGTCGCAACGATCCGGTCGTCTGCCGATGCCGCGACCGCCCGTGAAAAGCTGATGACGCGCCGTTGGCCTGCGGAAGCGATCCTTGAATATATCAAACTGATCGACGACCCGACCCATCCTGCGAACGAGGACGGCACCTATAACCTGTCCGAGGCGCAGGCCCGCGCGATTCTTGAACTCCGCCTGCAACGCCTGACCCAGATCGGCGTCAAGGAAGTCACGGACGAATTGCAAGAACTGGCCGGCAAGATACGGGAATACCTCGAGATTCTGGGTTCGCGCGAGCGGATCATGCAGATCATCCGCGACGAGTTGACCGAAGTCCGCGACCTTTTCGCCGTCCCCCGCCGCACCGAGATTGTCGACTGGTCAGGCGACATGGAAGACGAAGACCTGATCGAAAAAGAAGACATGGTCGTCACCGTCACTTCGGGTGGCTATATCAAACGTACCGCCTTGGCCGATTTCCGTGCGCAGCGGCGCGGCGGCAAGGGCCTGTCGTCGATGGCCACCAAGGAAGAGGACGTGGTCACCACCCTTTTTGTGGCCAACACGCATACCCAACTGCTGTTCTTCACGACCGATGGCATGGTCTACAAGCTCAAGACGTGGCGTCTGCCATTGGGTAGCCGGACCGCCAAAGGCAAGGCGATCGTGAATATCCTGCCGATCCCGGCGGGCGTGTCTATCGCAGCCATCATGCCCGTCGACCGGCCAGAGGAAGAATGGGACGACCTGCAAGTGGTCTTTGCGACCTCTGCCGGGACCGTGCGCCGCAACAAGCTGTCGGATTTCACCAACGTCATGCGCAACGGCAAGATCGCGATGAAATTCGAGGATGAACATGCGGATACAACGCTGATCAACGCGCGCATTGCGTCAAACGACGACGATGTGATGCTGATCACCGATTCCGGTCGCGCGATCCGCTTCCCCGCCACAGATGTGCGTATCTTCAATTCACGCAGCTCTGTCGGTGTGCGGGGCATCAGACTGCAAGGCAAGGACAAGGTCGTGTCGATGTCGATCATCCGCCACTTCCGCGCCGAAGCGGAAGAACGGGCCGCCTATCTGAAAATGCGCCGTGCCATGGCCGGATTGACGGATGAGGCCGAAAACGAAGACGACGAGGATGTCGTCGCAGGGGCGATCAGTCAGGAACGCTATGCGGAAATGTCTGCGGCTGAGAACCTGATCCTCACGATCACGGCCAAGGGTTCCGGCAAGCTGTCGTCAAGCCATGACTATCCAGTGCGTGGCCGTGGTGGCATGGGTGTCGCGGCCATGGACAAGGCGATGCGCGGCGGGCCTTTGGTCACGTCATTCCCGGTCGAGATGTCAGATCAGATCATGCTGGTCACCTCCACCGGTCAATCAATCCGGGTACCGATCGAGGGGATTTCCTTCCGTTCACGCGGTGCCGGTGGTGTGAAAGTTTTTGACACAGGTAAAGGTGAAACGGTTGTCAGCGTGGCTTGGATCGCTGATCAGGGTGAGGAAGACGCGGATCTGTAAACAGGACAGGTTTGCAAAACACGGGTCCTAAAGGCTCTAACTGGGCAGACAATGCCCCAACAAACGAAAAGAGGTATACGACATGTTGAATAAAATCCTAATGACAACGGCATGCGTTTTCGCAAGCAGCACGGCGGTTTTTGCACAAGGTTTTTCCGGTGCGGAACTGAGCATTGAATACAGCGACGTCACCGATGTCGAAGATCTTGGCAGCATCATTTACTCCGGCTCTGCCGAAGTCGAATTGCTTTATGGGGTCTCGGCAGCCGGTGACTTTACAATCTACAACTTTGAGGTTGATCGAGGCAACCTGTCCAACTTGACCGGACACCTGTCCTATAGCATCAATTCTGTCACCACTTTGGGTATCTTCTTTGGACGTGACAACACCGACGGCGAGGATTCCGGCATGTTCGGCGGCGAGATCGCCTATGATTTCGGCGTGGGCGAAGCGCAGGCCTATTTCGGTAGCGCAGATGATCCACTGGCGCGCGAAGTAACGCTTTACGGTGCTGCTGTTGATTATGACTTTGGCAGTGGTTTCGGATTCGAGGCCAACTACGACGGTTTCACAGGGGATGATTTCTCGGCCTCGGCTTTTGAAGTGGGCGGATACTATGAATTGCAGCAAGGTCTGCGGCTTGGTGCAACCATTGGGACGCTGACCCAAGAGGATGTGGCCGAAACAAGCGAAACCTTCTTTGCGCTCAAAGCCAGCATCGCTGTCGGTCAGAACGGTGGGACTACATTCGGACCGCGCGGCGTGTACGAAGTATTCAAAGCCAACATTGACGCAGTCGCAGTTCCTTAAAAGGACGCTGGATCGAAGAGGCGAAACGCGTTTGCGACGTCGCAGTGCATTCCAGATTGGTCATGCGCGTATAGCGGGATAACCGAGAATGCGCATGACAGAGCAACAAAAACCCCGCTGGTCACAGCGGGGTTTCTTTTTTTGCGACCGCGAATTTAACTGTGATTTCCAAGTGACATATCTGGGTTTTGTTCATTCCAGACTTTAGCCCCTGCACAACCTATGCGATACGATACACGAAGTTAATTGGTATTGGATAAGCACATGAAATTGAAAAATATTCTGGTGGCAGTTGCTACCTTTGGCATCGCAGCGCCTGCAGTTGCACAAGACATCAGGGCCACGTCTTTTGAAGGCTCATTTCGTCAGTATAATGACAGTGACGTAGACGGGAGCGTTGCCGCACTTGGTGCCGGTATCGAGATAGGTTTGGCATCAGCCTTTTCGATTGGTGCAAACCTGTCTGTCGTGGACAGTGATGAAACGGATGCAAGCATCATGACGACGACGGTCCACGGCATGTATGCCCTGTCAGACGCCACAGCTTTGGGGGTCTTTGCCGCCGTGGAAAGTGGTGAGTCTATAGATGCCTCGAACTATGGGGTGGAATTCGGGACAGGAACGAATGGAACGCGCCTTGAAGCGTACTTTGGCGTGGTGGACTCGGACGATCTTGACGACCGCGACAGATCAATCGCCGGGCTCAGCTTTGAATTTCAAGTTGCGCGCGGTTTCTCTGTCGGGTTCGACTATGAATCGATCTCTCAATCCGATGTCCCTGTCACAACCTCGGACGGATCCTTTCTCGAAGATGTGACCTTTGGTGATACGGCCTTGTTCGTACGATACAGCTTTGAAAACGGCCCCTCTGTTTTTGCCGAAGTTGGGCAAATCGCGTCTTCTTTCAGTACTGCTGATACGCGTTTCATCTCAGAAGAAGAAATCGAGTATGTGGCCATTGGTGCTTCCTATTCAATCGGGCGCAGCACAGGGACAATCTTTGGCAACCGCAGTTTCCTTGACTTTGGCGGTTTGCTGAATCTTGACGGGTAGACGAACCCTGATCAAACACAAACAAGATGGCCCGCATTTTTTGCGGGCCTTTTCTTTTTGCGCTTTGGCGACTAAATCACAGTCATGCAACACACACTCAACATTATCGGCGGCGGAATGGCCGGATCAGAGGCCGCCTGGCAGGCCGCGAACGCGGGCCTGAAAGTTGTCATTCACGAGATGCGCCCGAAGGTTGAAACCTTTGCGCATCGTACCGGCAACTTGGGCGAAATGGTGTGCTCCAATTCTTTCCGGTCCGATGACAGTGAACAGAATGCTGTCGGGCTGCTGCATTGGGAAATGATGCAGGCGGACGGGCTGATCATGCAGACGGCCTATAAGCACCGGCTGCCTGCGGGTGGGGCCCTGGCCGTGGACCGTGATCCTTTTGCGGAAAGCGTGACGGCGGCTTTGACCTCTCACCCAAATATTTCCGTGTCTTATGAAGAGGTGACCGCCCTGCCTGAAGACGGCCATTGGATTATTGCCACTGGTCCGCTGACATCAGGCGCCTTGGCCGAGGCGATCCAGAAGGAAACCGGTGCCGAAGCCTTGGCTTTCTTTGATGCGATCGCCCCTATTGTCTATCATGACAGCATCAACATGGATGTGGCGTGGATGCAGTCGCGCTATGACAAGGGCGAGACCGAAGAAGAGCAGACCGCCTACCTCAACTGCCCGATGACCAAGGCGCAGTATGAAGCCTTCATCGACGCGCTTTTGGCCGCCGAGAAGACCGCGTTCAAGGAAGGCGAAACCGCAGGCTATTTCGACGGCTGCCTGCCGATCGAGGTCATGGCGGAACGCGGCCGCGAAACGCTGCGCTTTGGTCCGATGAAGCCGGTGGGCCTGACCAATGCCCATGATCCCGCGAACAAACCCTATGCGGTTGTCCAACTGCGCCGCGACAACGCGCTGGGTACACTGTTCAATATCGTCGGCTTCCAGACCAAGATGAAGTACGGCGCGCAAAAGGATGTTTTCAAACTGATTCCCGGGCTGGAAGAGGCGGAATTTGCGCGCCTTGGCGGTATCCACCGCAATACCTTTATCAATTCGCCCACGCTGCTGGATGATGAAATGCGCCTGCGCTCGCGCCCCAATATTCGCTTTGCAGGGCAAATCACCGGCGTTGAAGGTTACGTGGAAAGTGCCGCCATGGGGCTTTTGGCCGGACGCATGGCTGTGGCGGAGTTGACGGGTCAGAGGCTCGCGCCCGTGCCGCACACTACGGCGATGGGCGCGCTTGTCACACACATCACCGGCGGGGCCGAGGCGAAGACATTCCAGCCCATGAACGTCAATTTTGGCCTCTTTCCTCCGCTGGATGGCGTCAAATCAGGACGGCGCGGCCGCAAGGACCGCTACAAAGCCTATACCGACAGGGCCAAGGCCGATTGGCAGGCGTGGCTGGGACAAATCGCACTGGACGCTGCCTGAGCGGTGCTTTTAGACTGCTGTCATGGTCCTCAGAAATGCAGTCATGAACCCTACCCGCTGGACACCACGGCTGGTTTTCGGCGTGATCTTGCCATGAGGTCGGATGTGATAAAGCTGCGCTGCCTGTGATCACCCGTTTTGCGCCCTCGCCCACCGGTCCTCTGCATCTGGGCCACGCCTATTCGGCGCTGACCGTCTGGCAACAGGCCGCGCGTTTGGGTGGAACGGCGTTGTTGCGGATTGAAGACACCGATAGCACCCGCGTGCGACCAGAATACGAGGCGGGGATTTACGAAGACCTCGCATGGCTTGGGCTTAAGTGGCCCACCCCTGTTTTGCGCCAGTCAGAGCGTGCGGGTCTTTATGACACCACAATCGCCGCATTGGCAGAGCGCGGTTTGATCTACCCCTGTTCATGTTCGCGCCGCGCTATTGTTGAAGCCGGGGCCGTGCCGGGAGCGGACGGGATGGTCTACCCCGGAACCTGCCGCATGCGCGGGATGGAGACGCGCAATGCGGGTGACGCGCTTCGGCTCAATGTCGGTTTGGCGCTGGCGCGGATCGCGCAGCCCATACAGTTTGAAGAGACCGGCGTGCAGGATGCAGGGCTTGTGCATATTGATCCCGCAGCGCTTTGCCACACCATCGGCGATCCTGTATTGAAACGCAAAGACACAGGCGATCCGTCCTATCATCTGGCCTGCGTGCATGATGATGCGGCGCAAGAGATCACCCATGTTGTGCGCGGTACGGACCTTCAGGCGCTTACACCGCTGCACGTGCTGATGCAGCACCTCTTGGGATACCCCACACCTGTCTATCATCATCACGGACTGGTCCTTGATGACGCCGGCAAACGCTTGGCCAAGATCGACAAATCCAAGGCGCTGGCGAAATATCGGGCCGAAGGGGCGACTCCCGACGACATCAAGCAAATGATTGGATTTGTTGATTAATCCTGAGGAACAGGCGCCATGATTTCCACCTCGGTCCCGTCCTGCACTGATGTATAGAAACAACTGCGGCGACCTGTGTGGCAAGCGGGCCCTTCTTGGTTGACCGTGACCAGCAGACAATCGCGGTCACAATCCACGCGGAAATCGACGAGGGTTTGGGTATGGCCGCTTGTCGCCCCCTTGACCCAGAACGCCTGCCGCGAGCGGGACCAATAGGTCACCTGCCCCGTGGCCAAGGTCTGCGCGACAGCCTGCGCGTTCATCCATGCCATCATCAGCACTTCGCCCGAGGTGGCATCCTGGGCAATCGCAGGGATCAGGCCTGCGTCATTATACTTCAGGGTCGCAGGATCGAAGGACATATCAAAAACCTTTGCAAGCAGAGCTGTGCGCACTATCTAAGGCTCTGTAAGATAAAGGGCAACGCGATGTCAGCGGAAACAGATCTGATCAAACTCTATTCAGCGCGCATTCTGGCGCTGGCGGCTGACATGCCCAAGACAGCGCGGCTGGCCAACCCGACAGCCACGGCGAAAAGACGCGCGCCTTTGTGCGGGTCCACAGTGACGGTTGATCTGGTTCTGACCGACGGGGTGATTACCGACTATGGGCAGGATGTAAAAGCCTGCGCGCTTGGCCAGGCAGCGGCGGCTGTTGTCGGCGCGAATATCGTGGGGCTGACACCAGCACAGGTGCAGGACGGGCGGGATGCGTTGTTTGCGATGCTGAAATCCGATGGGCCTGTGCCGGAGGCTCCCTTTGACGGGCTTGAAGTGCTGCAACCGGCGAAAGACTACAAAAACCGCCATGCCTCGATCATGCTCGCCTTCGATGCAACGCTGGACGCCCTGCAAAGCCTGCACGCCACCGCATAAAAAAACCGCCGCGCATCCGGGACAGGATGGCGGCGGCAGGAAGAACGATCAGGCCCGGTCCGTTTCCGTGGGGAGAGGCAAAACCCCCGCTTTGGACATCAGACAGGCAGGTCATCATGCATTGCATTCTCGGGACAGGGCAATGTGATGGACCGGACCACGACCGTCAGGCAAATCAGATCAACCCGGGCAAGGCCAATCCGACAATAAGCATGACCATCAAAGCAACCACGCCCAGGGCGTCAGCCAGGATGGTGTCACGAGAGCGTGCGATCACTGATTTGATGTCCTCGGCCATGTGATGTTCCTTTAATGTTCTGTTGCCACTTTGTTCTCATATCATTAACCCCCTGTAAAGAACTTTTTGAGAACATTTGAGAACATTTTGATACAGACGCAGTTAACCCACTGATATCAAACGGATTGCCTTATCCTGTTCCATCAGCCAAAGCAGCGTGCGTGCCGCCTGCCCGCGCGGTGTTTCCAGCTTGGGATCGTCATTCAGCAGTTTGCGTGCATCCGTTTGGGCCACGGCCATCTGGCCTGTCTGTCGCTCCAGATCAGCAATCCGAAACCGTGGTAAACCCGATTGCGCGGTGCCGATCACATCGCCCGCGCCGCGCATGGCCAGATCTTCCTCCGAGATCCGGAACCCGTCTTCGGTTTCGCGCAAAATCTCCAGACGGCGGCGGCCGGTTTCGGTCAAGGGGGCCTGATAAAGCAGCAGACAGGTCGAGGCTGCGGCCCCGCGCCCCACCCTGCCCCGTAACTGGTGCAATTGCGCCAGACCGAAGCGCTCTGCATGTTCGATCATCATGATCGAGGCGTTGGGGACATTGACCCCCACTTCGATCACCGTGGTTGCGACAAGTACCTTGGTATCACCCGCCACAAAACGTGCCATAGCCGCATCTTTTTCCGCATGCGGCATCTGCCCATGGACCAACCCCACCACGCCTTCGCCCAAGGCAGCGCGCAACTGTTTGAACCGTTCCTCGGCGGCGGTCATATCGACCACTTCGCTTTCCTCGACCAGAGGACAGACCCAATAGGCCTGCCGCCCTTCGGCCACCGCATGGCGCAGTTTTTGCACGACCTCATCCATGCGCGATGTGGACACAAGTGCCGTTTGCACCGGCGTTCGGCCGGGCGGTTTTTCGTCCAGCACCGACACATCCATATCGCCGTATTGCGCGAGCGCCAGCGAGCGGGGGATGGGCGTGGCGGTCATGACCAGCACATCAACCGCGCGCCCTTTGGCCCCCAGTTCCATTCGCTGTGCGACGCCAAAGCGGTGCTGTTCGTCGATCACCGCAAGGCGCAGGTCTTTGAAAGCAATATCTTTTTGGAATACGGCATGGGTGCCAACCAGAATGTCGATCTTGCCTGCAGCCAGTGCCGCAAGCTTTGCCGCACGCGCAGCACCCTTGTCGCGTCCGGTCAAGATCTCCAGCACGACACCGGCACTTTCTGCCAAAGGCCGCAGCCCCTCGAGATGTTGACGGGCAAGGATTTCGGTGGGCGCCATCATCACGCCCTGCCCTCCCGCCTCGACCACGCACAAAAGCGCCATCAGCGCGACAAGCGTCTTGCCCGACCCCACATCCCCCTGCAAAAGCCGGTTCATCCGCAAGGGCGTGGCAAGATCGGCGACGATTTCCGAAACGGCCCGATTTTGCGCGTTCGTGGGCGTATAGGGCAGCGCGGCAAGTACTTTCTTGGTCAGCAAGCCGGTGGCGACCGAGGGTAAACCCTTGGCTTTGCGCA
The DNA here is from genome assembly GCF_030731595.1 of Yoonia sp. Classification (GTDB taxonomy): domain Bacteria; phylum Pseudomonadota; class Alphaproteobacteria; order Rhodobacterales; family Rhodobacteraceae; genus Yoonia. Next base: position 12,415 of record NZ_JANQTS010000102.1, on the reverse strand, counting down.
CTGCCGCACGGGCCAAAGCCAGCGTGAGTTGATGGGCAAAAAGCTCGTCATACGCCAGTCGTTCGCGGGCGGGCGCATGCGGCGACAGGTCTGATGTGGCGTCAGGGCTATGGACCTTGGCCAAAGCCGTGTGCCAATCGGGCCAATGCTCGCGGGCTTTCAACCCCGGATCAATCCATTCGGGCAAGGCGGGGGCCAGATCCAAGGCCGACCGCGTGGCTTTCCACATTGCCTTTTGGGTGATCCCTGCGTGCAAAGGGTAAACCGGCTCGAACGCGGGAATCTCTTCCGCCTCGGCCACAGGCAACACGTGATCGGGATGGACGATCTGGGCGATACTGTCGAAAATCTCTACCTTGCCAGAGACGACCCGTTTCTGCCCCGTTGGCAAAAGCTTTTGCAGGAAATCGCCCCGCGCATGGAAGAACACCAGTTGAAAGGTGGTTTGCGCATCAGTCACCTGCACGCGATAGGGGCGGCCCCGCGACTTGGGCGGATAATGCTCGCCCACCGTCACCTCGACCGTGACCACGCTGGGGGCCACGACATCGCGGATCGTGGCGCGGCGGTGGCGGTCAACGCCGGAATGTGGCAGCGTGAACAGCACATCAAGCGGTGTCCTTACGCTCGCGTTTTCAAGGATTTGCGCGGATTTTGGCCCGATCCCGTCAAGCTTGGTCAATGTCCCGAAAAGGGGAAACAGGATTTCCGGACGCCCGCTCATGCGGTGCCGATCAGCGCAAGCCAGGCATCTTCGTCCATCGTTTCAACGCCCAGTTCCGCGGCCTTTGTGGCTTTGGACCCCGCGCCCGGACCTGCCACGAGGATATCGGTTTTGGCGCTGACCGAGCCCGACACTTTGGCACCCAGCGCCTCGGCCCGGGCCTTGGCCTCTGCCCGCGTCATGCGTTCCAATGTGCCGGTAAAGACCACGGTTTTGCCCGCAACGGGGCTATCGGTCGCAACAGCTTGAGCGGCTTGCACGTCCAGCGCGGCGACAAGGCGGTCGATCGAGTCCCGCTCTGCCTCTTGCTGCAATGTCGTGATCACCGATGTGGCCATCACAGCACCGACCCCGTCAATCGCGATCAGATCGTCCCACGCGGGGCCACTGCCCACGGTGGCTTGCGTCATCGCCTGTTCAAACGCTGCCCAAGTGCCGTAGTGGTTGGCCAGCAAGGTGGCAGAATTTTCGCCCACATGCCGGATGCCCAGCGAATAAATCAACCGCGCCAAAGAAATCTGGCGCTTGTCATCAATGGCATCAAACAGGTTACTCGCACTCTTCTCGCCCCAGCCTTCGCGGTTTTTCAGTTGCTGGAGCCCGGTGCCAAATCTGTCACGCAGGGTGAAAATATCGGCAGGCGTCGTGATCCAACCATCGCTGTAGAATTGTTCGACCTGTTTCGCGCCCAATCCTTCGATATCAAAAGCGGCACGCGACACAAAATGTTTCAATTTTTCAACCGCTTGCGCAGGACAAATCATGCCGCCGGTACAGCGGCGCACCGCGTCACCCGCCTCGCGGATGGCGGCAGACTGACATTCGGGGCAGACATCGGGAAAGGCATAGGGCCGCGCATCATCAGGCCGGCGCCCCAGATCGACATCCTTGATTTTGGGGATCACATCGCCCGCACGGTACACTTGCACCCAATCGCCCACCCGGATGTCGCGCCCTTCGCGGATCGGGTTGCCGTCGCCGCCCCGCCCCGCGATATAGTCTTCGTTGTGCAGCGTCGCGTTAGAAACAACGACGCCACCCACGGTGACAGGGCGCAACCGCGCAACGGGTGAAAGTGCCCCGGTCCGGCCTACCTGAATGTCGATCGCCTCTAACACGGTCCAGGCCAGTTCAGCGGGAAATTTATGCGCAATCGCCCAGCGTGGCGTGGTGGACCGAAAGCCCAAGCGCCGCTGCAAAGCCAGATCATCGACCTTGTAGACCACGCCGTCGATATCATAGCCCAAATTCGCACGCTGTTCTTCGATCTGCGTATAATGGGCGATCAACTGGTCAGGACCGTCGCAGGTGACCGTTAGCGGGTTGGTGGAAAATCCAAGTGCGGCCAGACGGGCAATCGCAGCCGATTGTGTTTCCGCCAAAGGTGCCGACAAATCGCCCCAAGCATAGGCGAAAAACCTCAAAGGTCTGGATTTGGTGATTTCCGCATCCAGTTGGCGCAGCGATCCCGCGGCGGCATTGCGCGGGTTTGCGAATGTCTTGGCACCTGCTACCTTTTGCCTTTCATTGAGTGCCGCGAAATCTGCATGGCTCATGTAAACCTCGCCGCGCACCTCCAGCACATCGGGCGCGCCGCGCAATTGCTGCGGGATATCGGCAATCGTGCGGGCATTGGCGGTGACATTTTCGCCAACGGCCCCATCCCCGCGCGTGGCCGCTTGCACGAGGGTCCCGTCCTCGTAGCGTAAAGAGAGTGACAGGCCGTCAATCTTTGGTTCCGCCGTATAGGCCAGCGGCGCGTCATCAGGCAGACCCAGATATTTGCGGATACGCTGGTCAAATTCGGTCACTTCATCGTCGCTGAATGCGTTCCCGAGCGAAAGCATCCGCACCACATGCTGGACCTTGCCGAACCCCTCCGCGATGGCCCCGCCGACGACTTCGCTTGGGCTATCGGCGCGCTTGAGTTCGGGAAACTGCGCCTCGATCGCGGCGTTGCGTTGCTTGAGCGCATCATAGTCGGCGTCGCTGATGTCGGGTGCATCATCGCGGTGATAGGCGGTATTGGCGGCTTGCAACTGTGCGGCAAGCCACGCCAGTTCGCGCGCGGCCTGATCCTCGCTCAGGTCGTTGACAGGCATACCCCCCGTTTCCGGATGCTCTCTCCCGGTCGCCTGAACCATGTCTGTCTCCCGCAGTATAACGCGCACCGGACGTGTGGGTGCCTCGCCATAATTATGCGGGTGAATGGTCTGCGTCCAGCACGGCTTTGGCAAATCTGGATCAGCGACCGATGCAACAGGACCTGCTGGGCCCGCTAGGCCCCGACAGCGAGCTTTTTGATCGCGACGACAGGCTCCGGATCGCGCAGGACATAGCCCCTGCCCCAAACCGTTTCGATATAATTGTCCCCTGCTGTCGCTTCACTGAGTTTCTTGCGCAACTTGCAGATGAATACATCAATGATTTTCAATTCAGGTTCATCCATCCCGCCGTACAGATGGTTGAGGAACATTTCTTTCGTTAAAGTTGTGCCTTTGCGCAGGCTGAGCAATTCGAGCATTTGATACTCTTTGCCGGTCAGATGCACGGTCGTCCCTTCTGCCTCGACCGTCTTGGCATCAAGATTCACGGCGATTTGCCCAGTTTTGATAATTGACTGAGCGTGCCCTTTGGAGCGCCGGATAATTGCATGGATACGCGCCACGAGTTCTTCGCGGTGGAAGGGTTTTGTGAGATAGTCATCAGCCCCAAAACCGAAGCCTTTTAGCTTGCTTTCTGTCCCATCGTCCCCTGAAAGGATCAATATAGGCGTATCAATGCGGCTCAGGCGCAACTGGCGCAGCACCTCGTGCCCGTTCATGTCCGGCAGGTTCAGATCCAACAGGATCAGGTCGTAGTCGTAAAGTTTCGCCAGATCGATCCCTTCTTCACCCATGTCGGTTGAATAGACATTAAGATTGGCATGGGTCAGCATCAGTTCGATGCTTTTGGATGTTGTTGGGTCATCTTCAACCAGCAAGACACGCATTTCAGTACTCCGCTCTGAGTTCGGTGTCGTTAACCTAAATGCATAAAGGTTAATGGCACGTTACTTTACGAAAACAAATTAGCGATACTACCTAGGGTTGTCTATAGCGTTGCAATGCCGTGGCCTTGAGCGCGGCTTCCCCATGAAGATCAATGGCGGTTTCCCATTCCAGGAACTCCTCCTCTGACAGGCAGTAGCGTTCAAGTGCCTCTTTGCGCAAAATCAAACCTGCACTGACAGCCCTGACAACGGCGGCCTTGCGGGATGCAACCCAGCGTCTTGTGGTTTTGCTGGGCAGGTCTGCCCGCGTCATGATCTTTCCATCGGGCAGCGTCACAGAGCGCGGCCCGTCTACTTTTCTCAGGTACATTTCTCACCCCTTTCCATTACTCCGGCATTACTTTTGAAGCACAGGGTTTAATGAGTGGTATAAGCGCCCTCTTGAGAGTATCTCGCATTTTCCTATATTTCTTCACGAACCCATCACGTCCGGACCTGTTATGCCCCTTGATTCGCCGCTGAATTCTCTCGGCTTTGCAAAGCCACCTGCGCAGACCCGCGTGGTCGTTGCCATGTCCGGTGGTGTGGACAGCTCTGTCGTGGCCGCGAAGCTGGCGGAAGAAGGCTATGATGTGGTTGGCGTGACCTTGCAGTTATATGACCACGGTGCCGCGCTGGCCAAAAAGGGCGCCTGTTGCGCCGGTCGTGACATTCACGATGCCCGCCGTGTGGCAGAGGACATGGGCTTTCCGCATTACGTGCTGGATTACGAAAACACCTTCCGCGAAGCGGTGATGGACGAATTTGCCGACAGTTATCTGGGCGGTGCCACCCCCGTGCCCTGTATCCGCTGCAACGAGAGGGTCAAGTTCAAGGACCTTTTGGAGACCGCCAAGGACCTTGATGCGGATTGCATGGCCACAGGCCACTATATCCAGCGCAAAATGGGTGAGGACGGGGCCGAGCTTCATTCCGCCGCTGATGCCAGCAAGGACCAAAGCTATTTCCTGTTCTCGACCACGCAAGAACAGTTGAACTATCTGCGCTTTCCGCTGGGCCACCATGCGTCAAAGGAAGAGACCCGCGCCTTGGCCGCGAAATACGGGCTCAGCGTCGCAGACAAGCCCGACAGTCAGGACATCTGCTTTGTCCCCAATGGCGATTATGCGGCCGTGATCGAAAAGCTGCGCCCCGGTGCTGCGGCTCCGGGCGAGATTGTCGATGTGCAGGGCAATGTTCTGGGCACCCATCGCGGCGTGATCCACTACACCGTCGGTCAAAGGCGTGGTTTGGGCATCGGCGGTCTTGCCGATCCGCTTTATGTGGTCAAACTCGATGTGAATACCAAACAGGTTGTTGTCGGTCCCAAAGAGATGCTGGCGACCCGCCGCGTGCCGATCCGCGAGATCAACTGGATCGGGGGCGGCAACCTGATGGATGTCGCAGAGCGGCAGATTGCCGTGCGGGTCCGCTCGACACGGCCACCGACGGATGCGATCCTGCGGCCGATTTCCGACACCGAGGCCGAGGTCGAGCTTCTGGTGGCCGAACAGGGCGTCTCTCCGGGGCAGGCTTGCGTGTTCTATGACCCCGACAGCACCCGCGTGTTGGGCGGCGGCTGGATCTGGCGCGGCCAATAGCGCCATCTGCGATTTTGCAACGAAAGGTCACATGTCTGTGTGGCCTCTAGCTTTTGGATGTCCAATTGGCCCATCTGGGGAGAAATCAATCTTGTTTACCCCGGAGAACCACATGCAACTGACCCGCCGCCACTTGCTGACACTGGCAATCACCGCACCTGCGGTTGCCACCTTCGCCCCGCGCGCCATGGCCGCCGCGCCCGAGATTTACGCCGAGAATGGAATCGCCGTCGATGGCAGCGATGTTGTCGCCTACTTCACCCAGAGCGCACCCATCGCCGGTGACCCTGCGATCACGGCAGACTACATGGGGGCCACGTGGCGCTTTGCGTCAGAGGCGAACCGTGATGCTTTCACGGCAGACCCCGCCCGCTATGCCCCGCAATATGGCGGCTATTGCGCCTACGCGGTCAGCCAGGGCTATACCGCCCCGACAGTGCCAGAGGCCTGGTCGATTGTGGATGACAAGCTTTACCTGAACTTCTCGACCAGCGTGAGAAGCCGTTGGGAGCGGGACATTCCGGGCCATATTGCTGCGGCTGATGCGAACTGGCCAAGCGTTCTTGGCTAAGTTTCATGGCGGGCGGCCTCTGATTTGATGCGCGCCCGCGCATGGAAACCTTAAAGTTTACGATAGGCCCCCAAACCGCCTGCGATGAACTTGGCATTACGATAGCCCATATCCTTGAGTGTCGCAGCCGAGAGCGCCCCGCGATTGTAAGCATTGCAGTAGCAAAGGATGGTCGTATCAAGGTCGCTGATCTCGCCCTCGATATTCATCTCGAGCTTGCCACGGCTGACGTTGATCGACCCGGGGATGTGATATGCGTCATGTTCTTCCTTGTCGCGAATATCAAGTGCCACTGCGCCCGCAGCGATCAGCGCGTCCACATCTTCCGGTTTTACTTCCTCGACCTTGGTGCGGGCTGCGTCCGCCATTGCCTGAAATTTCTCGGTATATGCCATGGGTATCATCCTGTGTTTGAAGACCGTCAGAACACCCTTTACAACACACGCCCCTTGCGGTCGGTGATGATGTCACCAACCGGGAACAAAATGACGCCGATGCAAAAATATGCTGGCAGATTTCATCCGGCATCGCTACCCACAGCCCCATGATTTACGCATCCGCATCCGAATGGCGCAACGCCCCGCAAAAACGTGTCCTGCTTTTTGCCATGTCCGGTCTGGGCAAGACTTATCTGTCCAAAATGCTGCGCGAGACGGGTGACTGGTTTCACTACTCGATCGATTACCGGATCGGCACCCGCTATATGGGCGAAAAGATCGCCGATAACGCCAAGCGCGAGGCGATGAAGGTGCCGTTTCTGCGCGATCTGTTGCGGTCAAACTCGATCTATATCGGCTCGAACATCTCTTTCGATGATCTCAAGCCGATGTCGTCCTATCTGGGCAAGCCGGGTGATCCGGCGCTGGGCGGGCTGGCATGGGAGGAATACACCCGCCGTCAGGCCGAGTTTCAGGCAGCAGAAGTCGCGGCGCTTTTGGATACAGGACATTTCATCGAACGGGCCGAGCGGCTTTATCAATACCCGCATTTCATCTGCGACACGGGCGGATCGATCTGCGAGTGGGTTGATGCGCATGATCCCGATGATCCGGTGTTGTCCGATCTGGCCAGCAAGACACTCATGGTCTGGATCGAAGGCACGGATGATCATACCGCCGAACTGATCCGCCGTTTTGATAAAGAACCTAAACCGATGTCCTATGATCCGGCGTTCCTGCTGGCCACATGGCAGGCCTATCTGGGCGAATTCAACGTGGCCCCTGACAAGGTGGACCCCGATACCTTTATCCGCTGGGCCTTTGCCAAGGCGCTCGCGCACCGTCAGCCGCGCTACAAGGCGATGGCGGACAAATGGGGCATCACCGTGCAGCAACATGCGGTCGCACAGGTCAAAGATACGGAGGGCTTTGTCAGCATGATCGCTGACGCCCTTGAGATGCGGGGCTAACGGCCCTATCTCTGCCCTCCTATCAGGATCAAAACCGATGCCCATTAAATTACCCTCTGCCCTGCCCGCCTATGACGTTCTGTCGAACGAAGGCGTCATGGTGCTTGATGAAGATACAGCCGCGCGTCAGGATATCCGCCCGCTGCGGATTGCCTTGCTGAACCTGATGCCCAAGAAAATCCAGACCGAGAACCAGTTTGCGCGCCTGATCGGTGCCACACCCTTGCAGATCGAGTTCTCGCTGATCCGCATGTCGGAACATCAGACCAAGAATACCGCCGCCGCGCATATGGAAGAATTCTATCGTCCGTTTTCCGAAGTGAAGGACGAAAAATTCGACGGTCTGATCATCACCGGCGCGCCCATTGAACATCTGCCCTTTGAGGAAGTGACCTATTGGCAGGAACTGACAGAGGTTTTTGACTGGACCCAGACCCATGTGCATTCCACCTTCGGGGTCTGCTGGGGCGGCATGGCGATGATCAACTATTTCCACGGGGTGCAGAAACATATTCTGGACCACAAGGCCTTTGGCTGTTTCCGGCATCGCAACACGGCACCCGCCTCGCCCTATCTGCGTGGCTTTTCGGACGATTGCGTGATCCCTGTCAGCCGCTGGACCGAAATGCGTCAGGACGAGATCGACGCGGCCCCGGGTCTGACGACGCTGATTACCAGCGATGAGGCAGGCCCTGCCCTGGTTGAAGATCCCGGACATCGGGCGCTTTATATCTTCAATCACTTTGAATACGACAGCGGCACGCTCAAGCAGGAATATGATCGCGATATCGCGAACGGGACGCCCATAAATGTGCCGATGAACTACTATCCTGACGATGACCCGACGCAACAACCTCAAAACAGGTGGAGAAGTCACGCGCATCTCCTATATGGAAACTGGATCAACGAGATTTACCAGACCACCCATTTTGAGTTGGAAAAAATTGGCACTTAACGCACTGACAGTGACCGCGCTCGCCCTTGGTATCGGTGCCGTCCTGACCGGATTGACGGTGCAATACCGTGTGGCGCAGATCGAAAAGGACTTGCCTCCGGTGGGGCAATTCGTCGATGTGGCTGGCGGTCGCGTGCATTATGTCCAGCAAGGCGAAGGGCCTGACGTGATTTTGCTGCATGGTGCAGGCGGCAATTTGCGCGACTTCACCTTCCATCTGATGGCGGAACTGGCGGATCGCTATACGGTGACGGCCTTTGACCGGCCGGGCCTTGGCTATACCGACCAGACGCCGGGAGCGCCCAAACGCGCCTTTGCCAGCCAAGGTGACAGCCCCGATGCGCAGGTCGCAATGCTGCGCGAGGCGGCACGGAGCTTGGGTATCACTGATCCGATTGTTGTGGGCCATAGCTTTGGCGGAATTATCGCGATGGCTTGGGCGACAACCGGGCTCGAGATGGATGACCCGACCAATGCCTCGGGTGTTGTCTTGCTGGCAGGGGTTTCGATGCCGTGGCCCGGTGATCTGGGGGCCTATTACAAAGTGAACGGCAGTGCCCTTGGTGGCGCGATCGCTGTGCCACTGATCAGTGCTTTTGTACCTTTGCGCGCGGTGGAGAACGCAGTGGCTGAAACATTCACGCCGCAGCCCGCGCCGGCAGGCTATATCGGGCATCTTGGCGGTGCCTTGGCGATCCGGCCGGACACGTTCCGCGCCAATGCCCGCCAAGTGAACACGCTGCGCCCGCATGTGGTCGAGATGACAGAGCTTTATCCTGATCTGACCCTTCCGATCGAGGCCCTGCACGGGACAGCGGATACAACCGTACCGCTTTCGGTCCATGCCGAACAGATGGTCAAGATCGTGCAAAGCGCGAACCTCATCCGTCTGGAAGGGGTCGGACACCAGCCTCACCATGTCGCCCGGCAGGAAACCGTCGACGCGATTGACCGTGTTGCCGCCCGCGCCGGATTGCGCTGAGGGGCGCAACAGCCCATACTGATCACAAGAAGATCTGGAGAGTTTTCATGGAATTGCCATTTGATGGCGGGATCAGCCGCTACTACCGCGAAGACGCTCCGGATGATGTGCGCGCGGCGATTGCCGCCGCCGAAGACGGCCAGATCATCAACCCAAGCTATCCCTATCCGGACCGCTGGAAACGTGGGGCCTATGAAGACGCGATTGCGGCCCTGCAAATCGAACTGGTCCGCATGCAGGCATGGGCGCGCGCGACGGGGCAACGCATCGCCATTGTCTTTGAAGGGCGCGATGCCGCTGGCAAAGGCGGGACGATCAAGCGGTTCCGCGAAAACCTGAACCCGCGCGGGGCCAAGGTTGTGGCACTGTCCAAACCCTCTGATGTAGAGGCCGCACAATGGTATTTCCAACGCTATATCGCCCATCTACCGGCGAAGGGCGAGATCACAATCTTTGACCGCAGCTGGTACAATCGCGGGGTTGTGGAACATGTCTTCGGCTTTTGTACACCTGACGAGCGCGAACGCTGGTTTGCCCAGACCCCTGAATTCGAGGATATGCTCGTCAAGGAAGGGATTACCCTGATCAAGATCTGGCTGAACGTGGGACGAACGACGCAACTGCACCGGTTTCTGGCGCGTGAAAAAGACCCTCTCAAACAATGGAAACTGAGCTGGATCGACGTGGAGGGGCTGTCGAAATGGGATGCCTATACCCAAGCGATCACCGAAACGCTGGAGCGCACACATACGGATTTCGCCCCTTGGACGATTGTGCGGTCCGATGACAAGCGGCGCGCGCGCGTGCAAGTGATCCGCGCGGTGCTGAGCGAGCTGGACTATGCCCGCAAAGACCCTTCAGCGCTCGAGCCCATTGACCCGCAGATCGTCGGTGGCCCTGACCTCTGGCATGTCTAAGCGCGGGTATCATCACGGCAATCTGCGCGAGGCACTGATTGACGGCTGTCTGACGCTGATCGAAAAGCGCGGACCAACGGGGTTTACCCTGTCAGAGGCCGCGCGCGAGGCAGGCGTGACCCCTGCTGCGGTCTATCGCCATTTCGAAGGGCGCGAAGACCTGATCGCTGCCGCGGCCCATCAGGGATATCAGTTGTTCGCAGAAATGATGGAACGCGCCTATGGCGACGGGCAGCCCTCTGCTTTGTCGGCCTTTGAAGCCACAGGCCGCGCCTATCTGGCCTTTGCCCGCAAATACCCCGGTTATTACATCGCGATGTTCGAATCGGGGATTTCCATCAATCGCACGCCGGAACTGCATGCTGTTGCCACCCGCGCGATGGGCGTTCTGGAAAAAGCCGCCGAAAAGCTGAGCCAACATATCCCCGCCGACAAGCGCCCGCCGCCGCAGATGTTCAGCGCGCATATCTGGGCCATGTCGCACGGCGTTGTCGAACTCTTTGCCCGCCAGAACCCCGGCACGCAAAGCCCCTTCCCGCCCGAGGACCTGCTTGAAACAGGGATCGGCATCTACCTGCGTGGTCTTGGATTGATCGCGCCAGATACTTGAAAGACCACAATGGACAGTAGATTTGCCGTTTTCTTCTTTATCGTCGGCATGACGGATACCTATCTGAACGATTGCCCCACGGAATGCTTCCAACAAAGCGACGCGCCAGAGCGGGTGCATCTGCAATACGGCGATACGTATTTTCAGGAAGACGTGATCGGATCGGAACTCTACGCGATCTATGACCTCCCCAAACGCTACGGGGCCTTTCAGCCCACGGTGGGCGCAAGCCTGACGAGTGATGATGACTTCTGGGTCGGCGCGGGCGGTAAATGGTCGACAGAACGGATCAGCGATAGCCCGATCTTTATCGAACTCTCGCTCATGCCGGGCTTCTATGTCCAAGGTGAAGGCCCTGATTTGGGCTTTCCGGTGCAGTTTCGCGGGGCGCTTGGCGCGGGGATCAACTTTGGTGAGACAGCCAGCCTTTCGGTGTTCTTCGACCATCGGTCCAATGCCAACGCGACAGAGCTCAACCCCGGGATCGAGACATTGGGGATCAGGCTGTCTTATCAATTCAACTAGCCGATAAGCGAGACAAAGAAAAAGGGCGGTCCCACGGGGCCGCCCTTTTCGTATTGTGATCTCTGCCAGCGATTAACGCTTGGAGAACTGGAAGCTCTTACGGGCTTTCGCCTTGCCGTACTTCTTACGCTCAACCACACGGCTGTCGCGTGTCAGGAAGCCGGCAGCTTTCAGGGCTGCGCGCAGTGTCGGATCGTAAAGCTGAAGCGCTTTGGACACACCGTGCTTGACCGCGCCGGCCTGACCGGACAGACCGCCGCCTTTGACGGTGGCCATCACGTCGAACTGGCCAGTGACACCAGCAACCGAGAACGGCTGCGCAAGGATCATCTGCAGAACAGGACGTGCAAAATAGGTCTTCATGTCTTTGCCGTTGACGACGACCTTACCTGAACCAGGCTTGATCCAGACGCGGGCGACCGCATCTTTACGCTTGCCGGTCGCATAAGACCGGCCCAGTTCGTCACGCACAGGTTCACGTGGGGCAGCAACCTCGACCACAGCAGCAGTCGGTGCAGCACCGGCGGCAACTTGGCCCAGCTCTTCGAGCGAATTGACTTGATCGGCCATTATGCTGTCCTCGTATTCTTTTTGTTCATGGACTTGACGTCCAGAACTTCGGGCTTCTGGGCTTCCATGCCATGCTCTGTGCCTGCGAAAACGCGCAGGTGAGTCATTTGCTGGCGGGACAGCTTGCCACCGGGCAGCATGCGCTGAACGGCTTTCATGACAACACGCTCAGGGTGCTTGCCCTCAAGGATCTCGGCTTTGGTCTTTTCTTTGATCCCGCCGGGGTGGCCAGTGTGCCAGTAGTACTTCTCGTCACGCTTGTTGCCGGTCATCTGGATTTTCTCGCAGTTGATGACAATCACGTTGTCGCCCATATCCATGTGCGGCGTGAAGGAAGGCTTGTGCTTGCCGCGCAAGCGCATCGCGATGATCGATGCAAGACGGCCCAGAACAACGCCTTCAGCGTCGATCAGGATCCATTTCTTGTCGATATCCGCAGGAGTTGCGGTAAAGGTTTTCATATAACACCAATAGTTTGGGGTGGCATTGCGCCACGGGTCATTCGATTGGGGCGTTATAGA
>NZ_JANQTS010000101.1:31823-37090 GCF_030731595.1 Yoonia sp. | reverse complement strand
GATCGCACTTCGCATCTAAGTCACTGTTCAAGAAGATTGGTGGGCGACCCTGGAATCGAACCAGGCGTGAGTCGCCTCGAGGGAGTTACAGTCCCCTGCCACACCTTGCGGCCTGTCGCCCACTGAACGGCTGCTTACCTGTGGCCCAATGGGGCGTCAACTGCAAAAGTGGCTGCTTTTGCGATCCCCTTCACAGCCAGTGCAATGTCGGGTATCGCCCTTGCTGAAACACGTAGTGGAAATGTTATGCAAAAGCCAAAATGGGTGATTGAAAAAGAACAAGCCAAGCGGATGGCCGCACAGGAAACCATCTGGCTTTTCGGGATCCATGCGGTCCGCGATGCGCTCGAGAATCCGGCGCGTATCAAAGTGCGGCTTGTCGTGACGCGTAATGCGCTGGAACGTCTTGGCGATGCTGTAGGCCAGAGCGGCTTGGAGCCTGAAATCTCTGATCCCCGCAAGTTTGCGGCCCCGCTTGATCCGCAGTCTGTGCATCAAGGCGCTGCCCTTGAAGTCAAGGCGCTGGATTGGGGCAGTCTCGAAGATGTGGCGCTGGGCGAAGGGCCGATGCCGCCGCGTATTGTCCTGCTGGACCGTGTCACCGACCCCCATAACGTGGGCGCTATCCTGCGTTCGGCAGAGGTTTTCGGTGCGCGGGCGGTTGTTGCGGTACAACGCCATTCTGCCCCGGAAACCGGCGCTTTGGCAAAGACAGCCAGTGGCGCGTTGGAACGCCAGCCGTATCTGCGGGTGCGCAATCTGGCCGATGCAATAGAGGCACTCAAGGGCATGGGATACCTGGTCTTGGGTCTTGACGGTGAAGCAGAGCGGACGATCGAGGCGGCCGTTGATGGCAAACGAGATCGGCCAGTTGCCCTTGTGATGGGTGCCGAAGGCCCGGGTTTGCGCGAAAAGACCCGTGAAACCTGTGATGAGCTGGTACGGATTGACGCGGCTGCCGGATTTGGTTCGCTCAACGTCTCAAATGCGGCCGCTGTCGCCCTATATGCAGTGAAAGCATAACGGCAAGGACGCGACGATGGGTGCCACGAAAATTGCAACCTGCTGCTATTGCGGCACCAAGGCGGCTTTGGTTCTGCGTGGCAAAGACCGGCACGAATTGACCTGTGGCAACTGTGGCGCACCTTTGCGTGCCCTCAAAATGTTACCAAAAGCAACCGTGGAGGCTGCGACACCCAGACCAGCGCCGGCACACCCGGCCAATCGTCATCGTGCCGAAAGGTACCCCGATTACGATGTCGCCCGACCGAAAAAACGCCGTAAGACCAAGAGCTTCGGTCGCCGTGTGATGTCAGGCCTGTGGGACGTTATCGAGGATGTCGTCGACGAAGTCTTTGACTAGCGCCGGTCACCTTCGCTCACGGCTTGGCGAGGTGGGTAGGCAGGGGAACGTTCTTTCTCCATCTTGAGGACACAACCTCTTGCTGGGATATTGGCTTATGATCGACCGTCGAAGATTGCTTGGCTGCCTTGTAGCAACCCCCCTTGCGGCATCGCCAGCCTTCGCCGGTTGCCCTTCTGTTTCCAGTGAGAGCGGGCAAGCCATCGGTGGCTTTGATCCGGTCGGCTATTTTCGTGATGGGCAAGCCGTTGCTGGATCTGATGCGCACCGTTTGATGTGGCGCAACGTGGTTTGGCGGTTTGCCTCCGAGCAGAACTTGGCAGTGTTTGAAAGGGATCCAGTTGGGTTTTCGCCGCAGTTTGGCGGATACTGTGCGGTGATGATGTCCGAGGGTCGCGTTATAGAAGGTTCGCCCGAAGCTTGGGCGATCTACGACGACAAGCTCTATTTCACGAGATCGCTCGCAGCACGCGATCTCTGGCTGCAAGATCCGGCGCCATTGATTGTAAAGGCTGATTCCCATTGGCCCGCAGCATTGTGCCGGTGAAACACACCGCTTCACGTTTCGCTGAGCGGCGCTTTTTTGGGCAAGGACGCTACATACATATCAAATAGAGGCGTGGCGCTGGAACTCGCCCGTCTTTCCTCACTGTCCCTCGTTCCATACCTCGCGCCCGGAGTTGATCCGGGCGCTTTTTTGTCTGCGCAAGGCAGGCTAGGATAGGCGCATGACTTACACAGATGCGCATCTGCGCGAAATTCTTGCCCGTACCAAAACGATCGCTGTGGTCGGCATTTCTGCCAATCCGGTGCGTCCAAGCTATTACGTTGCGCGCTACCTTGGTCTGAAAGGCTATCGCGTTATTCCGGTCAATCCCGGTCTTGCAGGGCAGAGTCTTTTGGGTGAGACCGTCTATGCCGATGTGGCGGACATACCAGAAGATGTTGATATGGTTGATATATTCCGCCGTTCAGAGGCTGTGCCAGAGATCGTCACGGCCTCTCTTGATCGCTGGCCCGCATTGCAAACGATCTGGATGCAGATCGGTGTGATGCATCCCGAGGCGGCCGCGACCGCGCAGGCACGCGGAGTGGACGTTATCCAGGACCGCTGTCCAAAGATCGAGTACCAGCGCTTGCATGGCGAGTTGCGGATGGGCGGATTCGCGACGGGAATCATCTCGTCAAAGCTGTCGCTTTAGAACGGGTTTACGCCAGCAACCTTCTGTCATCATGCTGTGATCAGGTGGCTCTGCCAAAGCAATTCACGCCGAATTTTTAAGTAATAACTCTTTTAAATCAATTATTTAAAAGAGAAAGATGCGCTGCCTGTCTGAAAGTAGGTAAATTTCGAATAATCAAATTGCAAATGCTTCACCATTGACAGCGCAGTGGCAGCTGTGCCCAGATCGGTGGGTTCCATGACCAGTAAGAATGTTTCCCTGTCCAATTCGAGGCAACGGATGTCCCATGGAAGAAACCAGGATAATTGATCGCTCTGAATCGTATGATGTCGAAGTGTCAGGCTTGCCGATGGGGGCTGACTTGCTTGATGGCAAGTTCAAGATCGTGCGCCAAATCGGCAGCGGCGGCTTTGGAATAACCTACCTCGCGCAAGACATCTATCTGGAGCGGAATGTCGTCATAAAAGAATGCTTTCCGGAATCCTTGTGCTTTCGCTTTGGCAATCAGGTCCGTGTCAGTTCTGCCAGGAATGAATCACCGTTCCGCAAGATCGTGCATATGTTCATGCGCGAAGCCTGCAGTATCGCCAAGCTACGGCATCCCAATATTGTCGGGGTCCATCAGGTCTTTGAAGAGAATGAGACAGCCTATATGGTTCTGGACCTGATCCACGGCCGCGATCTGATGGACATCATATACGACGATCACGAAGCGCTGGTGCCTGATCAGGTGCGCGAAATTCTGGTCAAGGCCCTTGATGCGATCGATCTGGTTCACCGCAATGACCTGCTGCACCGTGATATCTCGCCCGATAATATCCTGCTCGACAAATGGGGCAGCCCTGTCTTGATCGATTTTGGCGCTGCGCGTGAGGACGCCAGCACAAAAACAAGGGATGTGTCGACGATGCTTGTCGTCAAAGACGGCTATTCGCCACATGAATTCTACGTGACCGGTGGAAAGCAGGCGCCGTGCAGCGATCTTTATGCGCTTGGGGCAACGATGTACCATCTGATTTCAGGAGAGGCTCCTCCCAACAGCCAGACACGTGTGGCCGAGCTGACCGATGGGAAACCCGACCCCTACGTGCCGCTTGTGGGCCGTTTCCCGCAATACGAGCGGACATTCCTCGAGGCGATTGATACCGCCATGTGTGTGCCGCCAAAGGACCGTGTCCAGTCGGCCAAGGATTGGCTGAAACTGATCGAGCAGGACCGCAAGAAGGTCAAGGAAGTCCAGATCCCCGAGTCCCGCAGTCTGAGCAAAACGCTTAGCGAGCTGGTCTCTGAGACCAACAAGCATGTGTTCAACACACCACCGCAAGAAATCGAGAAGCCGCGCAAGCCAGAGCCAGTCGCGGCCGAAAAATCTTTCAGACCTGCTTGGGTCGAGGAGTTTAATCGCGAGACAGAAGAGGCGGCCCGCCGCCAGCGTGAAGAACAGGCAGCTGCGGCGGCAGCGGTGGCACATGCCGCGCATCAGGCGCGGTTGGCAGAAGCAGCCCGCATGGCGAGACAAGAGGCTTTGGAGGCCCAGCAACGCCATTCACAGGAACATGCGGCACAGCCGCGCGCCAATGCCGACTGGAGCGCGCGCAGGCTGGCATAGCCAAAGAGCCTTGGGTCATCCGATCCGGCGCTGATGACCTTGTGTCAACCGCGCGAGGCCTTCTCTGCAAGGCCGGACGTGCCTTGGCGTGCGGCCAATTGGGCTAGCACGTCGTCCAGTGTCACGTCACAGGCGGCCAGCATCACCAGCAGATGATAAAGCACATCGGCGGCTTCTGATGTCAGGCGGGTTTTGTCGCCTTTGACGGCTTCGATGATCGCCTCAATCGCCTCTTCGCCAAATTTCTCGGCGCATTTTTCCGGGCCCTGGGACAACAGTTTTGCCGTCCAACTGCTGTCGGGATCAGCGTCTTTGCGGGCGGCGATGGTTGCGGCAAGGTCTTGCAGATTCATGTCAGCCTCACGGGGATGCCGGCGGCGGCCATATGAGCCTTGGCCTCGCCGATGGTGTAGGTGCCGAAGTGAAAGATAGACGCGGCCAGCACGGCGGATGCGCCGCCAATTGTGACGCCTTCGACAAGGTGATCAAGCGTGCCGACACCGCCAGAGGCAATCACCGGTACGTTGACCGCATCCGAAATCGCGCGCGTCAGCGGCAGGTTGAACCCGGCCTTGGTCCCGTCGCG
This sequence comes from Yoonia sp., assembly GCF_030731595.1. Lineage (GTDB taxonomy): Bacteria > Pseudomonadota > Alphaproteobacteria > Rhodobacterales > Rhodobacteraceae > Yoonia. The sequence continues at coordinate 32,348 of NZ_JANQTS010000101.1, read as the reverse complement.
ATCCATCGAGGTCAGCAGGATTTCTCCGGCGCCCTTTTCAACAACCGTCCGCGCGAATGCTACCGCATCAATGCCTGTCGCGCGCCGGCCGCCGTGGGTGAAGATTTCCCATTTGCCCGGGGCCACGGTTTTGGCGTCAATCGCGACCACGATGCATTGCGACCCAAAGCGCATAGCGGCCTCTGCGACAACGTCCGGATTGGCGACTGCGGCAGAGTTGAAGCTGACTTTATCTGCACCCGCCAACAACAAATCGCGCACATCGTGGTGCGTCCGCACACCGCCGCCGATGGTCAGTGGCATAAAGCATTGTTCGGCTGTCCGTGTGGCCAGGTCAAACATCGTCCCGCGGTTTTCCTGCGTTGCCATGATATCGAGAAAGCACAGCTCGTCCGCGCCCGCCGCATTATAGGCAATAGCCGCATCCACAGGATCGCCTGCATCGACCAGATCAACAAAGTTGACGCCTTTGACGACACGGCCTTCGGCCACATCCAGGCAGGGGATGATCCGGGTTTTCAACAT
>NZ_JANQTS010000101.1:0-31723 GCF_030731595.1 Yoonia sp. | reverse complement strand
GCAATCACGCCGGTGGCTTTCAAGGCTGTGAGGTCTGCCATGGATGATACGCCGCCAGAAGCGATGACGGGGATCTTCACCGCCCGCGCCAAGTCAGCCGTTGCCTCGATGTTCGGGCCCTTCATCGCGCCGTCGCGCAGAATATCGGTGTAGATGATGGCAGCGATGCCCGCATCCTCGAAGGATTTTGCCAGATCGGTGACCATCACGTCTGTCTCTTCGGCCCAGCCGCGAGTGGCGACCTTGCCGTTGCGGGCATCAAGACCGACCGCAACCTGACCCGGAAATTCCTTTGCTGCCGTGCGGACCAATTCGGGGTTCTCTACAGCAACGGTCCCGAGAATCACGCGCGCCAGCCCTTTGTCCAGCCAGCGTTCGATCGTGGCCATATCCCGGATACCGCCGCCCAATTGCGCAGGAACCGGGCAGGCCGCAAGGATCGCCTCGACCGGGGCCGCGTTCACCGGTTCTCCGGCAAAGGCCCCGTTGAGGTCCACCAGATGCAGCCATTCACAGCCTGCCGCGACGAAAGCTTTGGCCTGCGCCGCCGGGTCGTCATTGAAAACGGTCGTCTGATCCATATCCCCATGCACCAGCCGCACGGCGTTTCCGTCTTTGAGGTCAATGGCAGGGTAGAGGATCATGGCAGCGCCTTTCGTGTTCGCCCGCGTTTATGCATGGGCGCGGGCAGATTGCAACGCACCGCTTGGACCCAACGTCAGTGTTGATTGGCGCAGGGTGCGTCGCGCATGATCTGCCGCAGAACTCTAGGGAGGAGATCACAATGAAACGAATCGCACTGACAGTCGCGGCGCTGGTCGCTTTGGCCGCACCCGCCACCGCCGAGCCGTTGCTTGGCATGTGGCAAACCGCGCGTGACGACAACGGCAACTCTGGCATCATCGAGGTCGCACCTTGTGGTGCGGCACTCTGTGGCACTTTGGTGCAGTCCTTTGATGCCAATGGCAATGACATGGCCTCTGCCAATATCGGCCGTCAGATCATCTCTGAGACGGTGGCCAATGGCGACGGAGCTTACCGTGGCAAGGTGTGGTCGCCGGACCGGGACAAGACCTATAACTCGCGGCTCCAACTGACGGGCGATACGCTGTCTGTGTCAGGTTGCGTGCTTGGCATCTGCCGTGATGGCGGGACATGGACGCGGGTGCCATAAAGGGTATTTTTCTGGTGTGGCATGGGCCTGCCCGCAAGGGTGGGCCTTTTTTGATTGCTCTTGATGGTTGGTGCGGCCGGCAGGCGTGATCCCGATTTTCCGGACCCCGCGCAAGTCGGCGCTCCGTCTGGCAACGGGAACAGCTAAGCCGCACACCGCGCGATCAAAGACGCATCCTGATCGGCTGACCATTCTTGCGGTGCCGCGAGACCAACTCTTTTTGGAATCTATTTGGGGGGATGAACCGGACTGGTTCCTGAAAATAGTCTCGTTCAGCCAAGTCCGGGAAGATTGCGAGTATTTCCTCTTTCGCTTCTGCATCAAGAGCCTCGAGTGCTTGGGGACCCGTAAAGAGGCTTTCTGTCGGCGACCCTTCGGCAAAGATGATTTCGTGCTGATCGAAGAGCAAATGAAAATACGCCAGACTCTGCACATCGGTATCCACAAAAATGCCGGGTAGCTCTGTGAGTTTGATGGCTGCTACCAAGACCTCGGGCTGGCCAAACATGCGTTGCGCAATTTTGGATGACGCCACCATGCGATGTTGACGGGACACAAGCAGGTCGCAGATCGGCAGGCCGTCTCCGAGCGCTCCGGCGGTAATGCGTACCGGAAAGAAATTGGGGTTTGCGACCAGCGCATTGCGATCAAGATAGCGCCGACCGATCCAGCGGACGTCCTGAAAACCGTTGTCTTGAGTTCTGACCCTATCGCCCTCAGTCAGCGCATCAATGCACATCACACCCTGTTCGGTTTCTATCCGTGTGCCTGCTGTCAGACAGACCAAGCCGACATAGGGCTCCGCCCCGTTCACCACGAAGTTGGAGTAGGTTAAGACGTCCCCGATTGCGAAATTGATGGTCGAAGCCGCACCGATTGGGCTGTTCGACCCATCACCAAGCACAATGAGTGTGCCGACTTCGCCTGTCGTGGTGTTTGTGACGGTGAATTCGCCGATATTCCAAACGTTACCGCCATCAGGAACAACAACCACGCCGTCCAATATCAAGTCGCCGACTGTCACCTGATCAGCCCCGGGATCGGCTGTTGGCTGGGAGGGTTCATCGTCAAACGACGTGTCGCCTACGCCATCATTGATGGTGACGAGGCTGGGCGTTCCAGCAACGACGAAAGGACCACCGCCAAACAGGTCAAAAAAACTGGATATGCCAAGGTCGGCAGCGGACCAACCTAGAAATGTAAAGTCAGGCATCGTTCATCATCCGATCGTGAATAATGTGCGCCAAGCAAGCCAAAGCCCCTTTTTGCATATCCACTCTTGCACTCGTAAAATCACTGTCGGAGGGTAGCATAGTCAGTCACGGCGAAAATTTCCAGCTTTGGCTGAAACTTTACCTGCACCACGTCTCAATCAGACTGATGCCTTTGCCGGAGCAGTCTACCCCGCTCTTTGGACCGGGCGACTGGTCTCAGCGCAACCCGGTCTCTTCCAGCATACCGCGCCGTTTCGCTTCGTAATAGTATCCGCGGGCGTACCAGTTGACAGCTGTCTGCTCGTCCCCGTCCGATACCAACCACGCCCCGCGCAGATAGCGCCCCGCATAGATCAGGTTCGTTTCCGCATCGAGCAATCCTTCCGGTGACCCCCGATAGCCCATGCTGCGCGCCGTCTGCGGCAGGATCTGCATCAACCCATAATATGGGCCGTTGCGCGCTGCCGGATTATGCGTGCTTTCGCGGACAATGACCCGATGCAGCAGGGTGACAGGGATGCCATGCACATCCGCGTATTTGTTGATCAGGCGCCGCAGTTCCGGCGTCTCGTTGGGATAAAGCGGAATGTCCGCGCGGCTGCTGGGCCGCGGTTCTGAGCGGCGACTACAGGCGGCGAGCGCACTTGCGGTCATCAAAAGGAAAAGGCGGCGGTTGAACATAGAGGCTCCTGATCTTTGGCACGATGGGGGTCAGATATAGCGATGACCGTGCAAACAAAGGACTTGTTATTCAATAGCCAAAGTCTTCGAGATCAGGGCGCCCACCGCAGAAAATTGCCGATCATGCGCAAACCCGCTGCTTGGCTTTTCTCGGGGTGGAATTGCGTACCGATCATCGTGTCGCGCCCGATAATGGCCGTCACATCGCCCGCGTAATCCACATGGGCCAGACGTTCTGCTGGATTGCTGACGGTCATCGCGTAGGAATGGACGAAATAGGCGTGATCGCCCGTCACGATCCCTTCCAGCACCGGATGCGGATGGTCGATCACCAGATCGTTCCACCCCATATGCGGGACTTTGAGCGCCGGATCAGAGGGAGTGATCTTGCGTATATCTCCTCCCACCCAGTCAAAGCCGGGCGTTTCCTCGTACTCATGGCCCGTAGTCGCCATCATCTGCATCCCGACGCAGATGCCAAAGAAAGGGCGGGCGCGGACGGTCACCGCCTCGACAATCGCCTCGGCCAGTCCGGTGCGTGCAAAAAGCTCTGCACGGCAATGCGGAAACGCCCCGTCGCCGGGCAGCACGATCCGGTCGGCGCGGGCCACGACATCGGGGTCGGAGGTGACGATGATCGACCCCGTGCCGACCTCTGCCGCCATCCGTTCAAAGGCCTTTTGCGCCGAATGCAGATTACCGCTGTCGTAATCGACAAGGGCCGTGGTCATAGGCTGCCTTTGGTCGACGGGATCGCATCCGCCTTGCGCGGATCGGTTTCGACCGCTTCGCGCAGGGCACGCGCGACGGCCTTGAACGCGGCCTCTGTGATGTGGTGGGCGTTGAAGCCGTGCAGCTTGTCGATGTGCAAGGTGATGCCGCCATGCGTGCTGAATGCCTGAAAGAACTCGCGCACCAATTCGGTGTCGAAGGTGCCGATCTTGCCGAAGGGCAGATCAAGGTTGCAGATCAGATAGGGGCGGGCAGAAAGGTCAAGTGCTGCGCGTACCTGCGCGTCATCCATCGCAAGGTGGCAACTGCCATAGCGGCGAATCCCGCGCTTGTCGCCAAGGCCAACGGTCAGAGCCTGACCCAAGGCGATGCCCACATCCTCGACGGTATGGTGGTCATCAATATGCAGATCACCGCTCGCACGGACGGTCATGTCAATCAGCGCATGGCGCGACAGCTGGTCCAGCATGTGGTCAAAAAAACCAACGCCGGTCTGGTTGTCATAGATGCCGGTGCCATCAAGGTTGATGGTGACGGTGATATCCGTCTCGGCGGTTTTGCGTGTGATCGTGGCTGTCCGCATGGCGCGCGTCCTTTGGTTTTGTCACTGCTCTATAGGCATATCCGGGGCAGGGGCCAAGCCTGTGTGCAAAAACCTGTGGCTTTTCAGCAAAATTTAAGAGTTCGAGTCGTAGGGTAAGCCCACGCTGTCATTTATCAGGAGAATCCGATGAAAGCCCTCATTCTACGTAACGATGCCGAAGCCGCTGTCGCGACGGCGCGCGCCTTGATCGACAAAGGTTTCCAGATCCTGTCAGTCGATACCCAAGCTGTCGCGCATGCATTGATCCGCGTCGATACGATTGACCTTTTGGTTATGGATGAGCTCGTTGAAGGGCAGTTAACCCACGCGATTGCGTTGTCAGGTGAGCGGAAAAACCCTTACCTGAGCGCGATCTTTCTGACCGATCGCACCCAAGAGGAGACGGATGACCTCTATGATTTGATCCCCTGCCTCTATGCTTTGGTGGGTGCCGATACAGCGCCGGCCTTGCTTGGCAAACTGGCATTGTCTTCCGTGAGCAGTATTGAAGAAGTTGTCGCGCGCGTGGCGCAAAACCAGGAACAAGACCTTGCCGAAGCGGATGATCCTCAGGAAATGGCATTGCTACTGACTGATCCGATCGGCGTCGACACGCCACAATTGGAGGAGGTATGTTTCAGCCATGCCGATATTGCGATCGCTGAACCCGCGCTGGCAGAGTTGGAGATCATGGAAGATGCCAACACATTGCAAAGCATCGAAGAGGCATTGAGAGTGGAACTCGCAGCGATCTTTCGTGACCGCCCGCTACCGCAATTGCCTTTTATGCCAGCGCATCGTGGCGCGATGGCCTTTTGATCTGTTGTGATTGCCGGTCGGTAAACCGCTACCGCGATTTCTGATTTCACTTTGGGGAAGGGCCGCCAGAATACACTGCGGGCGCATCCTCAAACGCTCTGGTGCTTGTAATCGACTGTGGCGGGTCCCGCTTGAATTGGCCGGCACAGTCTGATCAGCGCCGAGCGTCTTACAGCCTGTTGACCGGGAGTGGCTTGCGCCTTGCGCCCGACAAGGCATTGCCCGCAATCGCGGCCAGAAGCAGCGCCCCACCGGCAAGTGTTCTGAAAGAGGCGTCCTCTCCCAAGAACAACCAGACCCAAAAAGGCCCCAGAAGCACCTCTGCCAAGGACAAGAGTGCCAGTTCCGCGGCGGGAAGCGTACGGGAGCCCAGAGTGTAAAGCACCAGTCCCGCGCCAACCTGAAAGACACCCATTCCCATCGCGATACCGCCGTCCCGCGGGGATAGGACGAAAGAAAACCCAAGCAACAGGCAAATCACCGATGTGATCACGATGGCAAAAAGCCCGGAAAGAAACACAGCGGGCAGCATTTCCCCGGACTTTCCCCAGCGCAAGGCGACGGTAAAGACCGAAAACCCACACGCAGAGCCAAGGGCTGCCAATGTGCCGGCGACATCGCCGCGCGATGTTTCGCCTGATACCATGATCGCGATTGCGCCAATGGCCACGATGATGGCGATCCATGTTGCGGACCGGACATGCTCGCGCAACACGATCCAGCCCAGAATTGCAGTGATGAAAGGGGCTGTCGCAAAAAGCAAAAGCGCATTGGCGACGGGGATCACCTGGATCGAGTAAATGCCACCGGCATAGGCAGCGACCAGGGCGAGGCCGGCAACAGCCGCAGGCAGTCCAGAGCGGCGCGCCTGGGCAAAAGGGCTCTCTGCGCTGCGCAGACGGATCACGACATAGAGAAAGGCGCTGAGTGCGATAGAGCGATAGAGCAGGATTTGCCAGACATTCGCTTCTTCGATCAGCCGGATGCCCAACCCGACCGTGGACCACAGCACACCTGCTGCAAAGACGAAAAGCAACCCTTGACGGTGTCCAATCTCTTTTTGCGGTGCGCGTACGATACTGGTCATGAGGTGGCCTTTGGGTCGTCGATGCCTGCTGACTACCAATCAAAACAGTTGCCGTGCCAACCGTTCGCGACCCATTTGTGTCGGGGGAGTACCATGAACCCGCCAAATACTTAGGCGACAAACAGGCCCCATGACGCATCTCCGTCCGGTTCGCCGCGCGAAAATGCCCGTTGTCCCCGACGCCCTATTGCCGATCATCCCATGCCAGAAGGGTCTTTCGTGCCAAAAGGCCACCGGTGCAGGGCCTTGGCGAAAGCAAGTGCCCGCCAAGGCTCGGCCCTTGCTTGATCAGCGATTTAGCAAGGAACCCGGCAGGGCCAAGAGATACCGAGATCATGGCCCATCATGCCAAATGACCCTCGACAACCTTGGGCGTAGATGTCACTCAGCGGCACCAAATTCACTTACGCGATGGATGCCCTAAAATGTGGTATACGTTGTGCACCCAATGTTAAGACCTGAACATGAGCATTTCGAACAATCAAAAGCGCAAGATGAAATCTGCCGCACGGCTTTATGCGGTGCAGGCCCTTTTCCAGATGGAAGCGTCAAACCAAACGGTCGATGCCGTTGTCCGTGAATTCGAGGATCATCGCTTTGGGGCAACCTATGAAGAAGGCGAAATGACCGAGGGCGACGTGGATACGTTTCGCGCCCTGATGGAAACGGCTGTGGATGATCAGGCGAGCATTGATCAGATGACCGACAGGGCCTTGGTTGCGAAATGGCCGATCGCGCGGATCGACCCGACCTGGCGTGCGCTTTTCCGCGCGGCAGGGGCGGAATTGATCCGCAAAGAGACCCCTCCCAAAGTGGTCATCAGCGAATTTGTCAGCGTCGCCGAAGCGTTTTCAAATGATGGCAAAGAGCCGAAATTCGTGAACGCGGTACTGGATCATATGGCCCGCGAAGCCCGCCCCGAAGCTTTCGGAAGCTAAGTCAAATGACGACCGGGTTGTAGTTCTCTCTTTCATGGCTATCTTTGTGTAGAGGAGACCTGCAAATGAAGCCGAACAATGAACCCGATCTGATGGCCCTTTACCTGCGGCACTGTGCAATGGGCTTTGTGCTATCGGCTGTTTTTGTCGCGATGCTTTTGTGGCGCGATGTCGCGGGGCTTGGCACGCTGATTGCAGGCTCTGACGTCGGCGTGTTGGCTGTTTTCCTGTTGTGGTTCTTTCACGGAACAGTTTTCGGCAGCGTTCAGTTCGCGCTCATGATCATGTTGCAGTCGGATGACCACAATGACGATGACGACCATCACCGCGGCAGGATGATCCCTGTGCGTGTGACGCAGTCTGCAGCGGGCAGACGGCCGTAACAAAGTATTCTATTTCTGCAAGAAGGGTGACGGGAACCACGGCAACCGTAGAGGTAACTAATCCCGAGGACCTGTATGTACAGGTGGGCGCCAGGTAATCAGACCAGGGTCAGAACAGAGCCAGCTCCCTCGGATTTGCTTAAGGCCACTGGATTTGTACCCATGTGTTACGAGAGGTGCAGAACCCGTCGTCTCACAGGTAGGATGGCAGACGCGCGAGGGCAAGGCCTCTTTGCGTTTGTTATTCGTCGATGTCGCCGCGAATGAGCCAACCTTTGCTGCCAACCATCTCAGCAGGCGCGTAACCGAGCAGCAGACGCTCGGCCATACCGATGAAGAGAAGGGCCATCGAAACTTCGAAAAAACTGATATCTGTAAAAAGTGGCATTTTTGACATTCCCCTAGTTCTTGCATTCATGGATAGGGTGCAAAGCGGACCAAAACGTGACGCAGGCAAGGCTTTTGCCACAAAGAGTCACGCCGGCGCGCCCCGTTTGGGTCACAAAGCTGCACAGTTTAGATGAACAGATTTGGCAAAAAATTGGCCGAGTGTTTGAAATATAATAATATTTTACTGAACCGAGGAATTTCGCATCACGACGGGCACGCGCATGGGTGTTTTGGTCGTATCAATCGCTGCCTGACTGAGTCGCAGCGAAGATCGGCGGCCCTTTGAACCCGGCGCCGCTGTGCCCTGACCAGATCATTGTGCGTCTTGGCCGATGGTCTTGCCGGAAGACAGCGAAAGCACCACGTCACGGCGTCAAATACAGTGCTTTGCAAGTTTTTTCTTGAGTTTTGTTCACGTATTGTTCAGGTTTACCCCTATGCGCGATGATCTTACCCCCGCCAATATGATGCCCGGCCAGCTTTTGGCACGAGGTGTGGCGCGTGCCCTGCGTGGCCATGATTTTGTGAGTGTCGAAGAACTGGTGCCGACCTCGGGCCTGCGTGTTGATGTGATGGGGCTGGGGCCAAAAGGCGAAGTCTGGATCATCGAGTGCAAATCCAGCCGTGCCGATTTTCAGTCAGACAGCAAATGGCAGGGCTATCTGGAATGGTGCGACCGGTTCTTCTGGGCCGTCGACAGTGAGTTCCCGACAGAGCTCTTGCCGGATCATACTGGCCTGATCCTTGCAGATGCCTATGACGCAGAGATCATTCGCATGGGACCCGAGACCAAACTTGCCCCCGCGCGCCGCAAGGTCATGGTGCAGAAATTCGCCCGCCACGCGGCCATTAGGGCGCAAGTGGCACGAGATCCGGGGTTTATTTCCGTTTTTTGACGGCCCGTGCCGCCATCGCCGCCGCGCGGATCTCTTCGGCAATTTCATCGGCCTCTTCGGGTTCGAAATCCATGGGGATTTCCACGCCATCCGCTTCGATGAAGATCCGGACCATGCCCAGATCGGTTGGACCGATCTGCATATTGGCCTCGATGTCGCGCTCGTTGTTGATACCCATGTCCGTCCTCGTGATTTGGCCTGCAATTCAGTACAGCGCAGCAGGCTTGATTGGCAAGGGCAGGGTCTTGTCCTTTGCGACCAGATTGGCTGCCTGGGGTCTTGCAATCGTGATCCCATCCCGCTAAATCAGCCCAGATGCCGCCTTAGCTCAGTTGGTTAGAGCACTGGTTTGTGGAACCAGGGGTCCCCCGTTCAAGCCGGGGAGGCGGTACCATCCCTCCCATGCCGCACGGAGACGATCATGGGTGAGACACTCATTACATTCGAAATCGGGCCGAACCCGCCACCCCGTCTGGACAAGGCGCTGGGCCGTGATGTGCCGGATGATGCAGCCCTCAGCCGTTCACGGTTGTCCAAGCTGATAGCGGATGGGGCAGTGGCAGTGGATGGCACGGTTGTGACCGATCCCCGCCACCGGATTACGCAAGGCGCGGTTGTGGCTGTCACTGTCGCTGTTGCCGAGGAAAGCCATATTGGCGGCGAAGATATCCCGCTGGAGATTGTCTTTGAAGACGACGACCTGATCGTCATCAACAAACCGGCGGGTATGGTGGTGCATCCCGCCCCGGGTACGCCAGGGGGGACAGTCGTGAACGCTCTTATTCATCATTGCGGTGATACCCTATCCGGCGTTGGCGGCATGAAACGCCCCGGGATCGTGCATCGCATTGATAAAGAGACAACGGGATTGCTGGTTGCTGCCAAATCGGACCGCGCGCATCATCATCTGGCCGATCAGTTCGCCGCCCATACGGTCGAGCGCCGCTATCTGGCGGTCTGTTACGGTGTGCCGGACCAGAACGATCCGCGTTTGCGCGGGATCAAGGGCACCTCGTTCGAGCCCGGCAATATCCTGAAAATCCAGACGATGCTGGGGCGGCACAAAACCGACCGTCAGCGGCAGGCGGTATCCTTTGCGGGCGGGCGTCACGCGGTCACGCGGTCGCGGATCATCACACCGCTTGGCACACCGCCCTGTGCGGCACTGATCGAATGCTGGCTGGAAACGGGGCGCACGCACCAAATCCGCGTGCATATGGCCCATTGCGGGCATTCCCTGATCGGTGATCCGGTCTATGGCGGGCGCCGGAAACTGTCGCCCAAGGCCGTAGGTGAAGCAGGGGTGGAGGCCGTTGCCGCATTTCCGCGCCAAGCACTGCATGCGGCCACCTTGGGCTTTGAACATCCAGTGACGGGCGAATTCCTCGGGTTTGAGGCGGATTTGCCTGATGATATGACCGCCCTTTTGCGCGCACTTGGCGCAGAGGTCTGAAATATTCGATCCCATGTGCGTGAGCGCACCGAAATCTGTCTCGCATTACTAAACTGATTAGTTCATATTGATTTTACGGAAATCGGATAACCCGCACTTGAAAGCAAATGCGAGCGCTACCATATCCATGTTAAGCCTTTATACATAGGAGGGCAGATACAGTGAGTAACTACAAGAATTTACCAGCACCATCCCCGGAAGGTGGGCTGAACCGCTACATGCAAGAAATCCGCAAGTTCCCGATGCTGGAACCCGAGGAAGAATACATGCTGGCCAAACGCTGGGTGGATCACGAGGATACCGAAGCGGCCCACAAGATGGTCACTTCGCACCTGCGACTGGCAGCCAAGATCGCCATGGGCTATCGCGGCTATGGTCTCCCGCAGGCCGAAGTGATTTCAGAGGCCAATGTGGGCCTGATGCAAGCGGTCAAACGCTTTGATCCGGAAAAGGGTTTCCGTCTGGCAACCTATGCCATGTGGTGGATCCGTGCTTCGATCCAGGAATATATCCTGCGGTCCTGGTCACTGGTGAAACTCGGCACGACCTCGGCACAGAAAAAGCTCTTCTTTAACCTGCGCAAGGCGAAAAACCGCATTGGCGCGCTGGAAGAGGGCGATCTGCGCCCTGAAAACGTGCAGCGGATCGCGACCGATCTGGGTGTCACCGAGGACGAGGTCATTTCGATGAACCGCCGTTTGTCGGGCGGGGATGCCTCTTTGAATGCCACCGTCAGTGCGGATGGCGAAGGGGCTGCCCAGTGGCAGGACTGGCTTGAGGATGAAAGTGCCAATACAGCGGCGGATTATGAGGCCCATGACGAGCTTGATGCCCGTCGCGCGCTTTTGGCCGAAGCGATGAGCGTGTTGAATGACCGTGAAAAGGACATTCTGGTGCAACGTCGTCTGGCAGATGAAACCGTGACGCTGGAAGACCTCAGCAGCCAGTATGATGTCAGCCGCGAGCGTATTCGGCAGATCGAAGTGCGGGCCTTTGAAAAGCTGCAATCCAAGATGCAGGAACTCGCGCGCGAAAAAGGTATGCTGGCTGACGCCTGATCCCATCATCGCCGTTTGTATTTGATATCCCCGCCGGAGCCTCCGGCGGGGATATTTTTTGCTCGGAAGAAGCAGGTGATCCGTTCCCTCTCGGACCTGTTGGCGCTAACCTTTCACTGGAAGAGGATTTGCACATGACACATTTGCGTTGGGGTATTCTGGGGGCGGCCAATTTTGCCCAAAACCACATGGGGCCTGCGATCCAGGCGGCCAAGGGGGCAAAGCTTGCCGGGATTGCAACGCGCAGCCCTGAGAAAGCGGCTGGATTTCGGGCTTTTGCACCCGGAATTGCGGTTTATGACAGCTATGACGCGATGCTGGCTGATCCGGCGATTGACGCGGTTTATATCCCGCTGCCCAATCATCTGCATGTGGACTGGACCGTCAAGGCGCTGGCGGCTGGCAAGCATGTCTTGTGCGAAAAGCCGATCGCGCTGGCGGCTGGTGATTTTGACGCGCTGATCGCCGCACGTGACGCTGCGGGAAAACTGGCGGCAGAGGCATTCATGATTGTGCATCATCCCCAGTTCATCCGCGCCCGTGAATTGGTCCAAGGCGGTGCTGTCGGTGACATGGTGCATGTCGATGCGACCTTTACCTATTTTAACGATGATGGTGGGAATATCCGCAATCAGGCCACAGCAGGGGGCGGGGGGTTGCGCGATATCGGTGTCTATACCTTTGGTGGCGCGCGGTTTGTCACGGGTCAGGAGCCCGATTCCATCCCCTATGCCAAGCTGCGCTTTGAGAATGGCGTGGATGTCTTTGCGCAGGTGGAAGCGGAGTTTCCCGGTTTCACCTATTCCTCTACCGTTTCCATGCGGATGTTCCCGCGCCAGCAGATCACCTTTCATGGCACCAAAGGTGTCTTGCGTCTGACCTGTCCGTTCAACGCCAATGTCTTTGGCATGGCCGAACTGACCCTCGAGACCGCAGGGATGACCGTCACGACAGAGCGGTGGCCAGCCGAAAACCACTATGTCACGCAGGTGGAAAATTTTTGCAATGCGGTGCAGACTGGCACTGTGTACCCGTGCCCGCTTGAATTTTCGCGCGGTACGCAGCAGATGATGGATATGGTTTTCGCCGCTGGTGCAAAGCCCCAATGAGGAACTGACGATGGCAAACGATCAAGAGCCGAAGGATTTGGAAATCGAATCCGACTTCGAGAACATCTGGCTGCGTCTGGTGCATATGGTCATCATCGCGGTGTTGATGAGCATGGCCAGCACCTTGCTGGGGCTTCTGACAGTGGCGCAATTCCTGATCATGCTGTTCAACAAGCGGATCCCGAACGAGCAACTGGCCGGTATGGGCACCACGATGGGCGTCTGGATGGCCAAGGCAGCGCGCTATCAGACAGCGGACAGCGAAGTGAAGCCTTGGCCATGGACAGAGTTGGATTAACCTTCCATCGCTTCCAATTCGTCGATGAAGCCTTCGATCATCGACAGACCCTTGTCCCAGAATTTCGGATCGGAAGCATCAAGGCCGAAAGGGGCCAACAGCTCTTTGTGGTGCTTTGAGCCACCCGCGCGGAGCATGTCGAAATACTTGGTGCGGAAGTCAGGATCACCTTCTTCGTAAACCGCGTAGAGCGCGTTCACTAACCCGTCGCCAAAGGCATAGGCGTAGACGTAGAAGGGGGAATGCACAAAATGCGGGATATAGGCCCAGAAAGTTTCATAGCCATCGGCAAAGTCGAAGACCGGCCCAAGGCTTTCGGCCTGCACGGACATCCACAGCGCGTTGATATCGTCGGGTGTCAGTTCCCCTTCCGCGCGGGCGGCGTGCAGTTTGCATTCAAAATCATAGAACGCGATCTGGCGCACGACGGTGTTGATCATATCCTCGACCTTGCCCGCCAGCAGGATCTTGCGTTCTTCCGGCGACTTTGCCCCTTCGAGCAGTTTGCGGAAAGTCAGCATTTCACCAAAGACAGATGCGGTTTCCGCCAATGTCAGCGGGGTTGAAGACAGTAATTCGCCTTGTTCGGCGGCCAGAACCTGATGCACACCGTGGCCCAGTTCATGGGCGAGGGTCATCACATCGCGCGGTTTTCCCAAATAGTTCAACATCACGTAAGGATGCACCGGCGTGACGGTCGGATGCGCAAAAGCACCCGGGGCTTTGCCCGGTTTCACGGCGGCATCAATCCAGCCGTCCGTAAAGAACGGCTTGGCGATCTCGGCCATTTTGGGGTCGAATTCGGCGTAGGCTGACAGCACGGTCTGTGTCGCCTCGTCCCAGTTCACGATCTTGGTGCTTTCCATTGGCAAGGGCGCGTTGCGGTCCCAGACTTGCATCCTGTCCAACCCCAGCCATTTGGCCTTCAGCGCGTAATAGCGGTGTGACAGGCGCGGGTAGGCGGCCACGACCGCGTTGCGCAGTGCCTCGACCACTTCGGCCTCGACATGGTTGGACAAGTGCCGCCCGGTTTGCGGGGTCGGCATCTTGCGCCAGCGGTCTTCGATCTCTTTTTCTTTGGCGAGCGTGTTGTGGACGCGTGAAAAGATCTTGATGTTGTCCTGAAAGACAGCCGCCAGCGCATGTGTCGCTGCCTCGCGCTTGCTCCGGTCCTGTTCGGTCAGCAGGTTCAGCGTGGCCTCGAGGTTCAGCGTTTCGCCCTCCACCTCGAATTCCAGCCCGGCCATTGTCTCGTCAAACAGACGGTTCCATGCGGCAGCACCCACCGTGGATTGATCGTGCAGGAATTTTTCCAACTCGTCCGACAGTTGGTGCGGTTTCATCGCGCGCATCCGGTCAAACACAGGTTTATAGCGGGCAAGGTCGGCATTTGCGGCGAGCAAGCCGGCAAGGTGCGCGTCCTCAATCCGGTTGAACTCTAGCCCGTAGAACACAAGCGGTGTTGTGTAGTTGGTGATCTTGTCCTGACAGTCTGCCATGAATTTGGCGCGTTCGCTGTCGGTGGTGATCTGGTAATAGCGCAAGCCCGCAAAGGACATCACGCGCCCGGCGATCACATCAATCTGTTCGTAGCGTTGCACAGCCTCCAAAAGCCCTTTGGCATCAAGGCTCGCGAGCTTTCCCTCGTAAGTCTTTGCGAAATCAGCACATTCCGTTTCCAGCCACGCCATGTCACGCTTGAGTTCGGGACTATCGGTTGCCGGATAGAGGTCAGTCAGGTCCCACTCTGGCAGATTGCCAAAGTCTTTCCCGCCGGACGTATTGGCATCAAATACGGGCTGAGTACGATTCATGAAGGCGCCTTTCCTAGCTTGCGTGCCGGAACATAGTCACGGTTTTGCGGGGTGAAAAGGACCATCAGCCGAAAGTCGCAAGCAACTCTTTGAGATCATCCAATGTATTGGCCTCTTGCACAGGCTTGTCACGACGCCAGCGCAGCATCCGCGGGAAGCGCAAAGCGACGCCGGATTTGTGGCGTGGACTGGCCTGGATGCCTTCGAACGCGATCTCGAACACATGCTGGGCGGGGACCTGCCGCACGGGGCCAAAGCGCTGCAATGTGTTCTTGCGCACCCAAGCAGTGATTTCGCGGAATTCAGCATCGGTCAGGCCGGAGTAGGCCTTGGTGAAAGGCACCAGATCGTTGCCGTCGCGCACCGCGAATGTGTAATCGGTGAACAGGTTCGCCCGCCGCCCGTGTCCTGCTTGGGCATAGATCATCACTGCGTCGATGGTCAGCGGGTCGATCTTCCATTTCCACCAGTCGCCGCGCTTGCGCCCTGACAAATAGGGGCTGTCGCGCCTTTTGAGCATGAGACCTTCGGCGTTGAGGTTGCGGGACTGGTCACGCGCTGTGCGCAGATCATCCCATGTTTCAAAGGG
The DNA here is from genome assembly GCF_030731595.1 of Yoonia sp. GTDB lineage: Bacteria > Pseudomonadota > Alphaproteobacteria > Rhodobacterales > Rhodobacteraceae > Yoonia. Next base: position 16,505 of record NZ_JANQTS010000101.1, on the reverse strand, counting down.
CACAGAGGCAGAAAGGCGCAAAGGTGCCGCTTGCGGCGTCTGCGCCACCAGTCCGTCCAGTGCCGCCCGTCTGTCTTGGAGCGGGTGGTGCCGGATGTCTTGGCCTGCGTGTTCCAGAAGGTCATAGGCCATCAGGATGACCGGAGCCTCTGCCAACAGTTTTTTTGGCACCGTCTTGCGCCCGATCCGCTTTTGCAGGGCGTTGAAAGACAGCGGCACCTCGTGCGCAAAGGCCAGCACTTCGCCGTCGATCACGGTGCCGTCGGGCAGATAATCCTTGAGCTGCGCAAACTCGGGGAAACGGTCGGTCATCAGGTCTTCGCCGCGCGACCACAGGTGGTGTTCGCCGCCCCTGATGATCAACTGCCCGCGAATCCCGTCCCATTTGCGTTCCGCATTCCAATCGCCGGGCGCGCCCAGATCGTCAAAGCCGTCCAACTGATAGGCCAGATAGAACGGGTAGGGGCGCGAGAGGTCCGCGGTGGGATCATCCGCCTCGATCAAATGCGCCCAAGTCGTTGTGTCAGGTGTCCAGTTACCCATCAGTTTGTGGGTCAGTTCTGGCTCGGGCTGGCCCGTCGCTTGCGCCAATGCGCGGGTGATCAGCTTGGCGCTGACCCCGATCCGAAAGCCGCCGGTCAGCAATTTGGTGAACAAGAAACGCTCGGTATTGGGCAGGCTATCCCATGCGGCCAGAATACCTGCCTTGCGCGCATCGTCGTCCAGCGTGGAAAGCGTCTTGATCGTGGTGATCCAATGGGTCAGCGTCTGGTCGCTTTGCAGGGTCGGCGGGGGCAGCACCAGTGCGATCGTTTCGGCCAGATCGCCCACGATGCTATAGCTTTCCTCGAACAGCCAATCGGGCAGGCCCGCGACCTCTGCCGCCCATTCCCGCAGACGGGTCGCTGTGATCGTCCGCTTTGGGCGGCGTCCGGTGAAAAGCGCGATGGTCCAAAGCCGGTCTTCGGGTGTGGCGGTCTGGAAGTAATCGGCAAGGGCCGCCGTCTTGACCGAGGTTTTGGTGCTTTCGTCGATGCGGGTGAAAAGGGCGGCAAAGTCTTTCATGCCTCGACCTCATCGGCCTGATCAAAGCCTTCGCCGTGATAATCGGTGCTGACGATATGGGCGTCATACCCCTGATCCGCTAACCAGCGCTGGAAAACAGAGGTATAGCCGTGGGTGGCGAAAATCCTGGTCGCACCTGTCGCCTTGATGGCTGTATTCAACCCTTCCCAATCGGCGTGATCCGACACGATAAACCCTCTGTCCGCCGCGCGTCTGCGGCGCACGCCACGCAGGGCCATCCAACCACTTGCAAAGGCGGTCGAAGCGGGGCCGAAGCGCCGCGCCCATGAGGTGCCAAGCGCGCTGGGCGTGGCCAGCACCAACGCGCCTGGGTGGGTTTTGTGCGTGATACCTGCGGTCACAAGCGTTGTTTGCGGCAGGGCAAATCCCTGATTGCGCAGCACTGCATTGGTATTCTCAATCGCGCCATGGGTCAGGATCGGCCCAATCTCGGGGTTCACGGTGGCCAGCAAACGCTGGGCTTTGCCAAGCGCATAGGCCCCAAGGATCGACGTGCGGCCTGCCGCGGCATTGGCGGCCCACCAGTCGTTGATTTGCCGGGCCAGAATATCCTGCGGCGTCCATTTGAAGACGGGCAGACCAAAGGTGCATTCGGTGATGAAGGCATGGCAGGGTACAGGCTCGAACGGTTCGGACAGCCCATCGGCCACTGTTTTGTAATCGCCAGAGACGACCCAGACCTCGCCTTTGACGGCCACCCTGATCTGCGCAGAGCCGGGGACGTGACCCGCAGGGTGGAACGAGACCGCAGCATCGCCGATCTGCCGGACCTCTCCGTAGGGAATGGTGTCGAGCGTGATCGTGCCCAGACGATGCCGCATCACGGGGGCGGTTCCGGTCGTCGCCAGATAGCGCCCCATGCCGGGGCGGGCGTGATCGCTATGACCATGGGTGATCAGCGCCCGATCCACCGGTTTCCACGGATCGATATAGAAATCGCCGGCAGGACAATAGATGCCGCGATCAGTGAAAGTGAGGACGTCAGCCATAAAGAGCAGTATAGAGCGCGGGCAGGGCGGGCCAATGGGGTAAGGTGGGTTCCACCCACCTTACGGTTTCACTACTGTAGCACGATATGAACTGACGAGGTGGCAGATGGCCCTTGATCCCGACCTGATTACAAAGACCTATGCCGCGATCAAACCCGCCACCATGCGGACCCCGACGGTCCACGCGGCACGCTTGTCCTTGCAGCTTGGTATTGATCTTTATCTCAAGCTGGAGAACCTTCAGCACACCAATGCTTTCAAGGCGCGTGGGGCGCTCGCAAAACTGCTGACCCTGACGGAGGCAGAGCGCAAGGCAGGTGTGATCGCCTGTAGTGCGGGCAATCATGCGCAGGGTGTGGCCTATCATGCGACCCGTCTGGGCATTCCTTCGGTCATCGTGATGCCCGAGGGCACGCCCTTTAACAAAGTCAAACGCACCAAGGATTTCGGGGCCGAAGTGGTCCTGCATGGCAGCGGTTTTGATGAAAGCGTGCAATTCACGCTGGATATGGCCGCCGAAAAGGGGTTGACCTTTGTCCACCCCTTTGACGATCCGGTTGTGGCGGCAGGTCAGGGCAGCGTGGCGCTGGAAATGCTGGAACAGGTCCCCGATCTGGATGTGATCGTTGTCCCCGTTGGTGGCGGTGGCCTGATTGCGGGCATGGCCGTGGCGGCAAAGTCGGTGAAGCCAGATGTGCAGATCATCGGTGCGCAGGCGTCGAATTTCGATGCGGTGAAAGCGCAGTTCGATCACGCCGAGACCCATTTTGGCGGGGCGACTTTGGCCGAAGGCATCGCTGTGCGCGCGCCTTCTGCTGCGAATATGGCGATCATCAACCGCTATGTGGACCGCGTTGAAACCGCGACAGAGGCCCAGATCGAGGCCGGAGTTTTCGATCTTTTGTCGCAGGAAAAGATTGTCGCAGAAGGGGCCGCCGGTGCCGGCATGGCGGTGATCGAGAAATTCGCGCAGGATTTTCAGGGCAAGAAGGTGGGTTTGGTGGTTTGCGGCGGCAATATCGATTCGCGGCTGCTGTCCACCCTGATCCTGCGCGGCTTGGTGCGGGACGGGCGCATTACGCGCCTGACCTTCGAGATCGACGACAAACCGGGCCAGTTGGCGGATATCTCGCGGATCATCGGGCAGGCGGGGGCCAATGTGGTCGAGGTAATCCACCAGCGGATGATGCAATCGGTGTCATTGAAGCAGGCTGAATTGGAAATCGTGATCGAAGCTCGCGACAAACAGCATGTGATCGAAACAGTCGATGAATTGCGCAGCGCAGGGTTTCGCGTGCGCACCGATACCGATCTGGACTAGGTCAGTTGCGCATCGAAAAGCGCGGCTGTTTCGTCAAAAATCATGGCGCGGCGCGCGGGGCTGTCCATCAGCATTTCGTGCCGCCCGCCTTTGATGACACGCAAAACGCCATTGGGCCATTGACGCATCCGGTTCCGGATTGCTTGCGGATCGACAATCGCCTCGTCGGTTCCAAGGAAGGTCAGACAGGGGCAGGCCGGAGTGTGCAACTTGCTTAGCTTTTGCATTTCCACAAGTGACGCATTGAGCCAGCGCAGGGATGGCCCCCCCAGCCCAAGATCGGGATGGGCGCGTAACTGTTCTTGAAAAATCGCGAACATGTCGGGATCGCATGTCAGGGTATTTTCGGCAAAACCGGTGCGAAAGACATAACTTTCCTCGAACTGGCCAGGAACAAGGGTCTGGTCAAACCCCAAGGGCCTGCTGACCGTAGACAGCCCCCATGCGACAGGCCGCAAAGGGGGCGCCATCTGGACGCCCCACATCGGGGCCGAAAACATGATAGCTTTGACATCAAGCCCTTCGATCAGCGACCGCAATCCGATGCAGCCGCCCATAGAGTGGCCGATCATGAAATAGGGTTTGGGCAGGTCGCGCTCTCGCGCATAGGCCAGCACCGCCGCCAGATCTTTTTGGTAGTCGTTGAAATGCCCCACGTGCCCGATTGCCCGATTGGGCGTCATCCGGTCGGCGATTCCCTGACCCCGCCAATCAATGGCAAGGCTGGCATAGCCGCGATCCTGCAGCGCTTGCGCCGTGCGGCCATATTTTTCGACGAACTCCGTCCGGCCCGGAAAGATCAGGACCGTGCCTTTGGCTGCCGCATGCCCCCAAAAGCCGACGCGAATCCGCAAGTTGTCAGAGGTCGTCAACCAATGCGCCACCCCCCCGGAAGGGCCACCTGCGATGTCTTCGTAAAGCGGCGCCGCCTCCATGACTATGACAGGACGCTCGAGAGTTTCATGGCCTGACCCATATCGCCGTCAACTGTGAGCTTGCCTGTCATGAAGGCTGTTGTGGGGTTCATTTCGCCATCAAGAATGGCTTTGAATGTTTCGGTGCTGGCCATCAGTGTGACATCTGCGTCGTCATCGCCAGCGCGTGCGCCGTGCGCATCGATAATGATGCTGCCTTCGCCTTCGATATCGAATTTCGCTGTGCCATCAAAGCCGCCACTCAGTTTTGCATTCAGGGCAGCGACGGCCTCTGTTACGACATCACTCATATTTTTGTCCTCTTTTGCTCAATTGTGACTGCGCGGGCTCTGGTGTTGGCCGGATACTGCGCTACATTACGAATATGGGTACGCAGACACACCGCTTCAAATGTATCGTTACGGCACTTTTGCTGACAGTTGGGTTTTCCCTACCTGCCGATGCGCAGGAAACCCCGTTAGACGACCTTTATCAAGAGCTGGCCGAGGCGGATGAGGCGACATATGCGCGGGTCGAGCGACGCATTATCTCGGAATGGGAAAAGAGCGGGTCTGCGGCGATGGATCTTTTGCTGCGTCGTGGCAAGGACGCGTTGGATGACGGCCAACCAGAGGTGGCTGTGGAACATTTCACCGCTTTGGTCGATCATGCGCCGGATTTTGCCGAAGGCTACTATGGCCGCGCCTCCTCTTACTATCTGCTGGGTCTCACAGGACCGGCCCTTGATGACATCCGGCAGGTGCTGGCCCTGAACCCGCGCCATTTCGAGGCGATGCGCGGCCTGGCGGTTATCATGGAAGAATTGCAGCGCCCCGAAGATGCGCTTGAACTTTACCGGATGATACTTGAGATTAACCCGAACTCTGCCGAAACCTTGGGTTCGGTCGAACGTTTGCAATTGCAGCTCGAGGGCCAGGCGCTCTAGGCGTCGGCTCTCCGAAAATCGGGGAATATCATGGCGGGTTCCCGGATCACGGCCGTTCTTGGCCCGACCAACACTGGCAAAACGCACTATGCGATAGAAAGAATGCTGGCCTATCGCACGGGTGTGATCGGCCTGCCGCTGCGCTTGCTGGCCCGCGAGGTCTATGACCGGATCGTGGCTGTGCGCGGCCCCGGCGTTGTGGCCTTGGTCACGGGCGAAGAACGCATTGTGCCGCCCCGTGCCGCCTATTGGGTCTGCACCGTGGAGGCGATGCCCGAAGGGATGGGCTGCGATTTTCTGGCGGTGGACGAGATCCAGCTTTGCGCCGATCCCGAACGGGGCCATGTCTTTACCGACCGGCTGATGAACGCCCGCGGGCTGCATGAAACACTGTTTCTGGGGGCTGAAACGATGCGGGGTGCCATCGCCGCGATGGTCCCCGACGCACAATTCATGCGCCGCGAGCGGATGTCCCAATTAACCTACTCAGGTTCGAAAAAGATAAGCAGGATGCCTGCAAGGTCCGCAATTGTGGGGTTTTCGGTTGAAAATGTATATGCGATCGCAGAGCTGCTGCGGCGCACCAAAGGCGGTGCAGCGGTTGTGATGGGCGCACTTTCACCGCGCACACGCAATGCACAGGTTGAAATGTATCAAAACGGCGATGTCGACTATCTGGTGGCGACCGACGCGATCGGGATGGGCCTGAACCTTGATATCAGTCACGTTGCCTTTTCGTCGCTGACCAAGTTCGACGGACACCGGATGCGCCACTTACAGCCCGAGGAACTTGCGCAGATTGCAGGCCGCGCGGGGCGTCATGTCGAGAACGGGACATTCGGGGTGACGGGTGAAGCGCCCGAGCTGGATGAAGGTGTCGCACAGGCAATTTGCGAGCACCGCTTTCAACCGGTCAAGAAACTGCAATGGCGCAACAGCCGTCTGCAATTCGGATCGGTCAAGCGACTTATCGCTACTCTGGAGGATCGCACCGACAACCCCTGGCTGACCCGTGTGCGCGAAAGCGACGATCTTGCAGCGCTCAAGGCGCTGGCAGCCGATGCTGAAGTCTCTGCGCGCGCGACCGATGGTCCTTCGGTCAAATTGCTGTGGGATGTCTGCCGCATTCCCGATTTTCGCGGGATCAGCAAGGGTGAACATGCCAGCCAGCTGACCCATATCTACAACGATCTGCACCAGTTTGGGCATGTGTCCGCCAATTGGTTCGGGCTTCAGGTCCGGCGCATTGACCGCACCGACGGAGACATTGATACCCTGTCCAAGCGGCTCGCCTATATTCGGACCTGGACCTATGTGGCACAGCGGAACGGGTGGCTGGTTGACGAATCCCATTGGCGCGAAGAGACGCGCGCTGTAGAAGACCGACTATCAGATGCGCTACATGGTGCATTAACACAAAGATTTGTGGACCGGCGGACCAGCATTCTGCTTCGCCGGCTCAAACAGAAGGAGAGCCTGTTGGCTGACGTGAACGAAAAGGGTGAAGTGACCGTAGAGGGCGAATTCGTCGGACGGTTGGAAGGGTTCCGGTTCCGGATGGACAAGGCCGGAAGCCCCGACGAGGCGAAAACCCTTCGGCAGGCCTCTGTGCAGGCGCTGGTCCCGAAATTCCATCTTCTCGCGGATCGCTTCTATAATGCACCTGACCCCGAAATTGATTTCACCGAACAGGGTGGGCTGATGTGGGGCGATCAGGCCGTCGGCAAACTGGTGGCGGGCGCTGATCCGTTCAAACCATCGATTTCCGTTTTCGTGGATGAAGAGGCAGGGCCCGATGTGGCCGCCAAAGTGCAGCGCCGCTTGCAGCACTTCATCGACCGCAAGATCGCCAGCGGTTTCGAGCCGATCCTGGCACTCCGGAACGACGAGGCGCTGACGGGGGCCGCCAAAGGCTTTGCCTACCGGATGGCCGAAGGGTTCGGGATCATTCCGCGCGGTGATGTGGCCGATGAGGTCAAAGCGCTGGATCAGGACGCCCGTGGCGCGCTGCGCAAGCACGGTGTGCGGTTTGGCCAGTTTACGGTCTTTATGCCGCTGTTGCTCAAGCCCGCGCCAACCCGTCTGCGGCTGGTGCTGTGGTCGCTGTCCAAAGGTCTGGCCGAATTCCCCGAAAGCCCGCCCCCCGGTCTGGTCACTGTTCCTGCGGCAAAAGATGCGGTCGCGGGCTATTATGCGATGGCTGGCTACCGTGCTGCGGGCGAACGGGCGATCCGTATCGATATGCTTGAACGCCTTGCCGATATGCTGCGCGACAAAGACAGTCGCGGCGGTTTCGAAGCGAACCCCGATATGCTGTCGATCACCGGCATGACGCTGGAACAGTTTGCCGATCTGATGACCGGCCTTGGTTATAAAGCCGAGAAAGGCACCCGCGCAAAGATCAAGGCAGGCCGTCCGCCGGAAACACCGGACACCCCGCCTGTCGAGGTGCCGGGAGATGCTCCGCCAGACGCGCCACAGGAAATGCCCGATACGCCACCTTCCGAGACGCCGATTGATACGCCGCAGGAAATGCCAAACGACGCGCCGCAAGAGTTTCCGGATTATTCCGGCGGGGACGCCCCGCAAGCAGAGATGGAAGAGTTCTACACCTTTACCTGGGGTGGACGTGCGGTGCGACCTGCGCGCCCTCAGGCTGACGCGCGCCCGCAACGCGCCAAAGGCAAACCAAAAGGCAAGGGCAAACCGCCATCCGAGGCCAACAAGCCGCAAAGCTTCCAAGCCAAGCCCAAGCGCGAAAAGCAGATTGATCCGGACAACCCCTTTGCTGCCGCACTGGCCGGGTTCAACAAGGGTTGACCGACCCCCGCGAGACGATCCGGCTGGATAAATGGCTTTGGCATGCGCGGTTCTTCAAATCGCGCAGCATCGCCGCCGGGGTCGTGACAGGCGGGAAGGTTCGGGTTGACAGCCAACCTGTCAGCAAGCCCGCCCGTGCCGTGGGCCCGGGCAATGTGCTGACGTTTATTCAGGAAACCGAAACGCGCGTTGTGCGCATTGTGGCCTGCGGCGCGCGGCGCGGGCCTGCCCCCGAGGCGCAGACGCTTTATGAAGACCTGACACCCGTCGTGGAAAAGCGCCCCTATAATCCCGGCGGCGACAGAAAAGGCCGCCCGACCAAGAAAGATCGGCGTGATATGATGTCCCATCGCGGGAATGATGGTCCATTCGACCTTGAATGAGGCTGGCGACTATTCTAGCAAGTAAAAGCTAACAATTCGGATGCCTCCATGACCTATATCGTCAACGACAATTGTATCGCCTGCAAATACACCGACTGTGTCGAAGTCTGCCCCGTGGACTGTTTTTACGAGGGCGAGAATATGCTCGTGATCCATCCTGACGAATGTATCGATTGCGGTGTGTGCGAACCCGAATGCCCTGCCGATGCGATCCGCCCCGACACAGAGCCGGACATGGAAAAATGGGTCGAGTTCAATCGCAAGTATTCCGAGATGTGGCCGGTGATCATCACCAAGAAAGATCCGCTGCCTTCCGCCGAAGAGATGGATGGCAAAGAAGGCAAGATGGAACTGTTTTCCGAAGCGCCGGGCGAGGGTGGCTGATTCGACGCTTTTCTCTTTTTAGGCCTTTGTTCTTAAGGGCTTAACTGTGAAAAACACCGTGCTTTCAGAAGTGTCATTTTTGTGATACAATCACCCTAATGCCGCGAAAAATTTGATCCATGATTGTAACGAACACACCCCGGCGGAGGCGATTTGCCCCCGGCGGTTTTTTGTCGACGCAAGACCGGATCGCCATGAAAGGACGATCATGAGCAAGAAGAAAAACGAGTTTAGCCCGAACGAATTTGTGGTCTACCCCGCGCACGGCGTCGGCAAGATCGTGTCGATCGAAACCCAGGAAGTTGCCGGTTTCGAGCTGGAGATGTTTGTCATCTCCTTCGAGAAAGACAAGATGACGCTGCGGGTGCCAACGCACAAGGCGACCGACGTCGGCATGCGCGCTTTGGCGACACCTGATGTCGTCAGCCACGCGATGAAGACGCTGCGTGGCAAAGCCAAGGTCAAGAAGGCCATGTGGTCCCGTCGGGCGCAAGAGTACGAGCAAAAGATCAACTCGGGCGATCTGATCGCGATTGCAGAGGTCGTGCGCGACCTGCACCGCCAGGACGACCAGCGCGAGCAAAGCTATTCCGAGCGTCAGCTTTACGAAGCAGCGCTGGAGCGTTTGACCCGCGAGATTGCTGCCGTTGCAGGCAATGATGAACATGCCGCTGCTGCAGAGATCGACTCCGTTCTGGTTGGCCGCGCCGCCTGATCGACTTTGAAATCAAACAAAAAACCGCGTCCCATGGGGCGCGGTTTTTTCGTGGACGAAGGCGTCAGCCGGTGCCTACAGCGCGCGCCAGCCGATGTCGGACCGGTAAAACCCGTCTTGCCAGTCAATCCCATGCGCCATTGCATAGGCTTTTTCATGGGCTTCGGCCAAACTTGCCCCGCGCGCTGTGACGCTGAGCACCCGCCCGCCTGTCGCGGTGATCTGGCCTGCCTTTTCGGTCGTTCCCGCGTGAAAGACCATGTGGAAACTGTCCTCGGGCTGGGTCTCGAGCCCGTTGATGACCGTGCCCTTTTCGTATGAACCGGGATACCCTTTTGCCGCCATGACGATCGTCAGCGCATGATCATCAGCCCAGTTTGCCGCAACTTCGTGCAAGCGCTCTTCTGCACAGGCTTGCAGCAGATCAAGGATCTGGCCGCCCAGCCGCATCATCAGGCATTGGCATTCAGGATCACCAAAGCGCACGTTGTATTCCACCAGTCTGGGTTGCCCGTTCTGGATCATCAACCCGCAAAACAGCACGCCTTGGAAGGGTGTGCCGCGTTTGGCCATCTCGGCCATCGTGGGGCGGATGATTTCATCGAGCGCCTTGGTTGTGATCTCGTCGGTCATCACCGGTGCAGGCGAATAGGCCCCCATGCCGCCGGTGTTGGGGCCAGTGTCGCCGTCATAGGCGCGTTTGTGGTCCTGTGCGGTGCCGACCGGCAGAATCGTTTTGCCATCACACAGAACGAAGAACGATGCCTCTTCGCCTTCCATGAATTCCTCGATCACGACCTCTGCACCTGCGTCGCCAAAGCTGCCGTCGAACATGTCGTCGATGGCGGCCAGTGCTTCGGCTTCGGTCATGGCCACGATCACGCCTTTTCCGGCCGCAAGCCCGTCAGCTTTGACGACAATGGGCGCCCCTTGCGTGCGGATATAGTCACGGGCGGCATCGGCCTGGGAGAAGTGGGCGTAAGCGGCGGTCGGCGCCTTGGCCGCATCACAAATGGCCTTTGTAAAGGATTTCGAGGCTTCGAGTTGGGCCGCCTCTTGGCTGGGTCCGAACACAAGCAGACCTGCGCTGCGCAACCGGTCCGCGACGCCCGCCGCCAAAGGCGCCTCTGGCCCCACGATCACGAAATCCACGGCGTTTTCCTCGGCGAATGTCGCAACCGCGCCACCATCAAGGATATTGATATCAGCACATTCTGCGATGGCGGCAATACCGGCATTCCCGGGGGCCACAATCAGGCGGTCGCATTTGGGGTTTTGCTTGATAGCCCATGCAAGACTATGCTCGCGACCACCGCTGCCCAAGATCAATATGTTCATCAGTGCCCTCGCCGTTCGCTTTCGTGGCTGGTTCTAAGGTCGTCTTTGCTTGACCACAAGTGTCACACAACCGCGTTTTTCTGCGCGTGCATACTTGGAGATTTCAATCCTGCACAGTAGCATTGGCCAAGCGTCTTTGAATGGCTGGACCTCATTGAAATGAAACGCACGAAAACTGATCGTCGATTGTGGCACCGCCTTGAAGGCTACAGCTTTCACGAGCGGCCATTGACGCGGTCCCTGGTCGAGCGTTTGGAGGAAGAAACGGGCCACTCGACCGACGTTTGTTATATTCTGGTCGAAGAGTATCGTCGGTACATGTATCTGGTCGGAAGTACTGGCGAGACACTGTCGCCGTCACCGATTGTAAACCTTGTCTGGCGGCTCCACGCCGAGGATGAAAAGGCTTATTTCGAAGACTTTTGCCGGCGCATCATCGGCCGTACAATCCACTACACGGGGGATTTGCCGCCATTCCAGGACGATCCGGCCTATCTCAACACGCTAGAGTATTACGCGCAGGAGTTCGGGCGGCCACAGGTCCAGTTCTGGCCGGACCCTGATCTGGCTTCCGTGCGCAACTCCAGTATACTGATTTGGTCGATTGGTGGGGCTGCTGTTCTTTTGTCATTTGTCTTCGGCTCGTTGCTGTTTGGTGCATTCGGGATCGTCATGATCCTCGCGACGGTCTTTTTGCGGTGGAAGTTTTCGTCACTGCCGCTTCGCGTTAATCCCTGAAGGGGCAAAGCTTGAACGATCTATTTGAAGATGCGCCCGCTGATAACACGCCGGAATTTACCGTCTCGGAGATTTCGGGCGCTGTCAAAAAAGCGATTGAAGGGGGTTTTTCCCATGTGCGTATCAGGGGCGAGGTGGGGCGGGTCTCGCGCCCGGGGTCAGGGCACATCTATCTTGACCTGAAAGACGACCGGTCTGTTCTCTCTGCTGTGATCTGGAAAGGACGCGCCCAAGGTTTGGCCCATCGCCCAGAGGAAGGGATGGAGGTCATTGCCACAGGCAAGCTGACCACTTTCCCCGGGCAATCCAAATATCAGATGGTGATCGAAGATATCGCCCCTGCGGGGGCGGGCGCGCTGATGGCAATGTTGGAAAGGCGCAAGGCAGCTTTGGCAGCCGAGGGGCTTTTCGCGCCGGAGCGCAAGAAACCTCTGCCCTATCTGCCAGAGATCATTGGTGTCGTGACCTCGCCTTCGGGTGCTGTCATTCGCGATATCTTGCACCGTTTGCGCGACCGTTTCCCGCGCAAGGTACTGGTTTGGCCGGTCGCGGTGCAGGGGGCGAAATGCGCGCCAGAGGTGGCTGCTGCAATCCGTGGCTTCAATGCATTGACCCCCGGTGGCGCACTGCCGCGCCCTGATCTGCTGATCGTCGCCCGTGGCGGTGGATCGCTTGAGGATCTTTGGGGCTTTAACGAGGAAATCGTGGCGCGGGCTGCTGCTGCGTCGGATATTCCGCTGATTTCCGCCGTGGGCCACGAGACGGATACGACGTTGATTGATTTTGTATCGGATATGCGCGCGCCGACGCCGACAGCGGCGGCTGAATTGGCGGTGCCGGTACGGATGGAACTGATGGCGTGGACAGACCAGCAAGGCGCGCGCCTGAGCCGGGCCCTGACCACAGCGCTCGCGCAACGCCAGCAACGGCTGCGCGATCTGGGCCGTGCGCTGCCACAGGTCGAAGCTTTGGTGGAAGGACCGCGGCAGCGCCTGGACTATCTGGGCGAGCGTTTGCCAAACGCCCTGCGCGGGGCTGCGGCCAAAAAGCGGCTGCAAATGTCAGAGGCGGCGTTGCGACCGGGTATCCTGTCGCGGCGTCTGGCAGAGGATCAGCGGCGTTTGGATGGTTTGGCGGCCCGACTGGTGCCTGCGTTGAAACGCAGGACACGGGAGGCGCGGACAGAGCTGACACAGGCAAGCCGGGCTTTGCGTGCAGATGTCTTGCAGGGCAGGCTCGCGCGCCAGTCCGAGCGGTTGGAAACGGTCTTGCGCCGCTTGTCAGACCGCGCCTCGCGCCAGCAGTCAGAGCGCAGGGCGCGGCTCGAGGCCTTGGACCGTCTGCGCGAAACCTTGGGCTACGTCGAGACGCTCAAACGCGGCTATGCGGTTGTGCGCGGGGACGGTGCGGTTGTGACGGGCATCGCTGCAGCCAAAAGCGCGCAGTCGCTCGAGATCGAGTTTGCCGACGGGCGGATCGCGGTCAGCAACACCTCGCAAGGGCGGCTGCTCTAAAGGCGATTCAAGATGATAAGTCGTTGCAAATCAACGGATCTTGGCGCTCTGGCACTTCGAAGATAACCGTGGAATCTGGCACAGTCGTATAGACGCCGCGCAAGCCGCCGGGTTCATCGTATATGGCCCAGCATTTGTGCTCTGGATCGCCTTCATAGCGAAAACAGATGTCGCCCTTGCTTTCGAACCAGACACCATACTGGCAGGTTCCGTCAAACGTGGACCACATCACACGGCGGCCGGGCAAGTAGCGTTCGACCCCGAAGGTCGGGTTCATTTCGGTTCGAAAGGTGATGGTCCGGCCAGTGACATAGGCATCAAACTCCTCCGCTGTCATCGCGTCTTGGGCCACTGCGGGCGCGGCAAGCAGGAGGCAAACCAAAAGGTTACGCATTGCGCCACTTTTCAACCCGCGGGTCCATCATCCGCCGCCAAAGCGGAGGGACAAGGGCAATGCTTGCCATCAAGGGGAGCGGACGCGGGAGCATGGGCGCGCCATCTGGCAATTCAAGCGCTGGGTAGGGTCGCGCGGGGCGCGCATGGTGATCGGAATGGCGCGTTGCATTCAGCATCAGCGCCGAGGAAAACCAATGCGGGCTGTTCCAGCTATGCTGCGTCGCAACCGGTTCACGTTTGCCGGCCGCATCGACCCGGCGCATCAGACCATAGTGTTGCACGTAATCCGACATCAGCAGTTGTGATTGGGCATAAGCGCAGAGCCCCACATAGGCCAGCACGCCAGCCCCACCCCCGAGCCAAAAGGCCGCCGCAACACAAAGCGCCGCGCCGCCCAGATAAACCACATAGGGATTGCGCCATGCAGGGCGGTCGATCTTGCGCAGGCGTGCCGCTTCGGCACGATAGCCCTGCACAAATGACCCGCCCCAGGCGCGCAGGATATAGCGATACAGGCTCTCGCCTTTCCGGGCGGTGTTCGGGTCTTGGTTTGTTGCGACAAACCGGTGATGGACCAGCACATGCGCCGATGTGTGATGACCAAAGAGCAAGGTGATATAGGCCCACATCCCCAAGCGGTGCAAAACGCGGGCGCTGCGGTGGATCAGCTCATGGGCATTGGCATTGCTGACCTGCCCGAACCAAAGGCCCGCGCCAAAGAATAGACCTGCCTTTTCAAGCGGTTCCAGATGGGCAGATGCCAAACCCCAGACAATGAGCGGCAAGAGCGCAAAATGAGCCAGCGCGATCACCACAGACAGCGCCGTGTCGGCACCGTCAGACGCTGTTGTCGTATCGCGCGGACCAAGACGATCCAGTAAACTGGTCAGGGCCGTCAGAAACAAGACTGCGGCCACAATGTAGAAACCGCCCCAGAATGCACCCGCTGCAAGCAAAGCCGCAGGCGTCAGCGTGGCAAGGGTGAATTTCAACATCGGGGGTATCATGTTTCGCATGATTAGCACGTGTTTCCGAAGGGGTCAGCGGAAATAGCAAAGGCTGCGCGTATTGGTCACTTGCGGTGTCGCTTTTGCATGGTTTGGGTGAATCATGGCCAGTATGTTGGCGGTGATGCGAAAGAAGGAAAGGGCAATGGCTTTGGACAACCGAAAAGGTGTTTGGAAATCCGGCAAAGGCAAAGGCCGTCATCGCCCCAAGGGGCGTCAGCTTGACGATACCGCATGGGAGCAGGTTCAAGCGCTTTTGGGCGACCGTCCCCGCCGCCGCGATCTTTTGATCGAGTTTCTGCATCTGATTCAGGACGCCTATGGGTGCCTTTCGGCCGCCCATATGCGGGCATTGGCCGAAGAAATGCGCCTGAGCCAAGCCGAGGTCTATGAGGTCGCCACATTCTACGCCCATTTTGATGTGGTCAAAGAGGGGGAAACCCCGCCGCCTGCGCTTACCATCCGTGTTTGCGACTCGCTCTCTTGCGAATTGGCAGGGGCGCAGCAGTTGAAATCTGCACTGGAAGAAGGGCTGGACCCTTCGCAGGTACGTGTGCTGCGCGCGCCCTGCATGGGGCGTTGCGATACGGCGCCAGTGCTGGAACTGGGGCATCATCATATCGATCATGCGACGGTCGCAAAAGTCGAGGCGGCGATTGCTGCGGGGCATACCCACGCACATATGCCGGAGTATCAGGATTTCGCAGCCTACCGCGCGTCCGGTGGATATGCCGCGCTGGAAGCGCTGCGCGACACGGGCGATTGGGAGGCGGTGCAGGAAAAGGTCCTTGCCTCTGGCCTGCGTGGATTGGGCGGAGCCGGTTTCCCGTCTGGCAAGAAATGGGGGTTTGTGCGCGGCAATGCCGGACCCCGCTATCTGGCCGTCAACGGGGACGAGGGCGAGCCCGGGACGTTCAAAGATCGCCACTACCTTGAACGCACGCCGCATCTGTTTTTGGAAGGCATGTTGATTGCGGCATGGGCTGTCGAGGCTGAAAAGTGCTTTATCTACATGCGCGACGAATATCCTGCGGTTTTGGAGATTTTAGCGCTTGAGATCAAAGCGTTAGAGGACGCAGGTCTTGTGGACCAAGGCTATATCGATCTGCGGCGCGGGGCGGGGGCCTATATCTGCGGTGAAGAATCCGCCATGATCGAAAGCATCGAAGGCAAGCGGGGATTGCCGCGCCACCGTCCACCCTTTGTGGCGCAAGTCGGTATTTTTGGCCGGCCCACGCTTGTCCATAATGTCGAAACGCTCCTCTGGGTCGCGCGGATTTGCCGCGAGGGGCCGGAGGTGTTGAACAGGACCGAGAAGAATGGACGGATCGGACTGCGGTCCTATTCCGTATCGGGCCGGGTGGCAAAGCCGGGCGTCTATCTGCTGCCCGCCGGATCAACAATTACAGACGTGATCGCAGCGGCGGGTGGGATGGCCGAAGGCCATGTCTTCAAGGCCTATCAGCCCGGCGGTCCGTCGTCCGGCTTGCTGCCTGCGTCGATCCACGACGTGCCGCTGGATTTTGACACCTTGCAGCCTTTGGGCACATTTATCGGCTCTGCTGCCGTTGTCGTGCTGTCCGATCAGGATCGCGCGCGCGACGCGGCACTGAACATGCTGCGGTTTTTCGAGGATGAAAGCTGCGGGCAATGTACGCCGTGCCGTGTCGGGTGCGAAAAGGCGGTCAAGCTGATGCAGGCGGATACATGGGATCAGCCTTTGCTGACAGAGCTTTGCACCGCGATGGCTGATGCGTCGATTTGCGGTTTGGGGCAGGCGGCCCCGAACCCGATCAGGCTTGTGATGCAGCATTTCAAGGATGAGGTGTCAGGTTAAGCCGCGATCAGGCTTTCCAAATCTGCCTTGTATGATTAGGTGAATGGAAAGGCTGCAATGGTTGATCTGAATGTCATTTTTTAAAAAGCTCAAAGACCGGATGTTCAAATCCTCGTC